>JBMORO010000001.1:0-2568 GCA_049322295.1 Patescibacteria group bacterium
ACATGAACAAGGCATCCGTAGGGGAACCTGTGGATGGAAAATTTTTTACTTAAAAACCCGCCTTTATTGGCGAGGTTAAAACGGTCGATGATAAGGGTGTTGGTCTTTGGACCACAAAGGAAGACCATTAAAATCAGGACAACTATAAAGGATTTGATGTTTGTCCCCCACCTATACATAGGTGGGGGATTTGTTATCCACAATTAAGCTATTGACTTGAAATTTTTATTAAATTAGCTATAATGAACTTAGATTTATTTTGATAATAATTAATATGAGGTTTTGTTCAGAATCCATGTTTCTGAATCAAAATCAGAATTAAATTTATGGCTGACACAGCATACTGCGTAAAATGCCGAAAAAAAAGAGAGATGAAGGATGCTAAAGAGGTGAAAATGAAAGGAAAGGGAGGCGCTCGAAAAGCTTTGAAGGGTGTTTGTCCCGTTTGTGGCACTGGAATGTTCAGAATTTTAGGTAAGGCATAAGCATTTTTAAAAGTGTCTATTTTCAAAATTAACCTTTACGGGTTAATTTTGAAATTGGGCGACTAGCTCAGATGGTTAGAGCAGCCCGCCAAAAATTTTGGGTGCGTAGCTCAGTGGTTAGAGCACGTCACTGATAATGACGGGGTCGAAGGTTCAAGTCCTTCCGCACCCATCAAAATTTAGGCGGGAGGTCATTGGTTCAAATCCAATGTCGCCCATTTTTCGGGCCGATAGCTCAATTGGCTGGAGCACCCGGTTTGCATCCGGGAGGTTAGGGGTTCGAGCCCCCTTCGGTCCAAAAATTTTTTGTGGTATAATTTATATAGATCCCCACACCAAGGTTTGGTGGAGGATAAAGGTCGACGGAAATATTCTCCGCCCGAGGCGGATCAGCCTTGGGCTGAAAAATTAAAAATTAAAAATTCATTTAATATGATTGAAATACTTCTTGATTCGTTGAAAACAATCTGGGGGAGCTTTATTGGTTTTTTACCAACGCTTCTGGCTGCTTTAATTGTTTTTATCATTGGTTGGTTGATTGCTGTTTTCTTGGGTAAGGTAGCCAATAGAATAATTAAAACAATTAAATTAGATGTCTTATTGGCTAAGTTAGGCTTCAGAACTGCTTTAGCTAAAGCTAAACTTAATCTTGATTCACCTAAATTTTTTGAGGAATTGGTGAAATGGTTTTTTATCATCGTCTTTTTGATGGCTGCTGTAGATATTTTAGGCCTTGACCAGGTAAGTTTGTTTTTAAAGGGTATTCTTTTTTATTTGCCCAATGTGATTGTAGCAGCCATTGTTTTGTTAGCAGCCGTAATTGTGGCTAATTTTATGCAGAAGTTGGTTAAAGCCAGTGCCAATACAGCGGGTTTGAAATCCGCCTCAGCTATTGGAACTATAGTTAAGTGGGCAATATTAATTTTTGGATTTGTTATTGCTTTGACTCAGTTGGGCATTGCTCCGACTTTAATTCAGACCATAATAATCGGTTTGATTGCAATGTTAGCTTTAGCTGGCGGTTTAGCTTTTGGTTTAGGTGGTAGAGATGCGGCAGCTAGACTAATAGAAAAAATAAGGCAGGATTTAGGCGAGAAATAATCAACAGAGTTAACTCTTGACAAACGATTTTTTGCCATATATAATGGTATTATTAAAATTAAAATTATATTATATGAGAAACAATTTAAAACAATTAATTTATCATAGCGGTTAAATAATCCGGGTATTTAAAGTACTCGTTGTAAAATTTAACCGCTGAAAAGCGGTTTTTTGTTTCTCAAGTTCTTTGAAAATTTAGTCTTATCAAACAATTAGTGTCTACAAATTGTCAGTTAATAAGCAGGTTACTTATGGGTATATGGTGGATGCCTTGGGATATTGGGGCGATGAAGGACGTGGCGTAGCTGCGATAAGCCTCGGGGAGGTGTGTAGCAACCTTTGATCCGGGGATCTCCGAATGGGGAAACCCGATTCCGATAAATCGGAATCGTCCGACCCGTAAGGGTTTAGGACGCGAACTCGGCGAAGTAAAACATTTCAGTAGCCGGAGGAAAAGAGAAAGATTTTTATTCCCTTAGTAGCGGCGAGCGAAAAGGGAAGAGCCTAAACTTTTTAGAATTTTTCTAAAAAATTTTGAAAGGGGTTGTAAGATAGTGACGTCGGGGGTAACTCCGAGGAGCATAAAAAAATAAGACTTCCTTAGCTGAAAGAGGCTGGAAAGCCCAACCAAAGAAGGTAATAGTCCTGTAGGCAAAAAGGGTCTTAAACTCCTAGTCATTATTCTTGAGTACGGCGAGGCACGAAAACCTTGTCGGAAACTGGCAGAACTATTCTGCCAAGGCTAAATACTCAATATCACCGATAGTGAACTAGTACCGTGAGGGAAAGGTGAAAAGTAGCCCGGTGAGGGCGGTGAAATAGTACCTGAAACCATATACTTACAAAGAGTCGGAGCCCCCACACCAATTTTACTAGCATATAAGCAAGCGAAGCGCGAGTGGCGAATAGCCACAACCCAATATGGGCGAAGCGCTTCGCCTAGGAAGTATTCCACTATTCGTGGAACGCACTTCGCAAAATA
>JBMORO010000002.1:0-2552 GCA_049322295.1 Patescibacteria group bacterium
TAACTTTATGGCCATTTCCTGAAAAAGCATTTACCTATAACCTAACACCTAAAACCTATTACATAGTAATTGAAATGTCTTACGGCCAGATGCTGGAAGACGTGAAGCTGGTGGTGGCTGGTGAGGCAAAGGTTGAGTTTTTGGGCAGGGCAGGCGGAGGAATTCCGACGGAAGAAGAGATTATAGATAAAATTAGGTTACTAATGGTCATATGACAAATGAAAGTGAACAACTAATTTTTAAGCAACTTTTCTAATTTTTCTTTTGATTTTTGGTTTATTTTAAAGGGAATTTTTTTAATCAGTTGAGGCTTTTGTTCGTTCTCAAAATAGACATAAAGAAATTCTTCTTTTAGATTCCATTCACCAAGGGTAAAGAAATTGATATAAGACTTTGGAAGAGAAATCTTTTCATTAGCTAATTCAATAAATCCTTTATTAGTTTGTGGATTCTCATGGACTTTTCGGATAAAGTAGATTTTGGGAATGAAATTGTCTTTTTGAAAGTTTTTATTTGACCGCTTGTAACCTAAGTACCATTGATAAGAGTTATTAAAATCATTTAGTCTTTCATCAACTTCAGAAATGTTTTTAAAATCAAATCTGTTCCAGAACTTTCTTGAAAAAACACTGTTAGCTCCTTCAATAGAGGCCTGCGACCACGGCTTTCTTGGTGGAGTAAAAATAGGTGTTATTTTTTCCTTAAGAAACCATAAAGGAACTTTGCTAATTACTCTTGGCCATAAAGGAACTCCCGCCATAGCAAATCCATTGTCGATTTTGACTACCTCTGGTTTCTCAAAATTCTTGAAGAACCTTTCGGATTCTCTAATGATATTATCTGCAGTTTCTCCTGAAATCCGTCTAAAATGCTTTAATTTCCTCTCGTTTATTAAAGAAAAACCAATAAAATTCAAAGGCGCTGTTTGTCCTTTGATGAATTTTTTGCCAATGAAATCTATCTCTAAGAGACTTTCTCCTAATTGGTGAATAGAATATTCTGGATAGTGAAGATATTTTGAAGCTCCTTTGTTTTTACCTTTTTGGATTTTCTTTGAAAGGTTGTATTTCTTAAGAGTCCGACCAATAAATCTAAAGTTAGGTGGCTCAAGAAGTGGATAGAGTTCTTGCCATCTTTGAAGAATGGCTGAAGCACCAGCAAAATATACTTTGAGGTCTTTGACTAATTCCTGATGAATTCTTTTAATTCTGCCTTCAGTGATTTCAGGATATTTTCGGGTTTTACCTTTTGGCCAGCCTCTTATATCTTTGGTAAAATCTTGATTCGGCGATTCTGTCCATTTAATAACAAAGTTTCGCGAGACCCTTTTCTTTTTGGAAATCATTGATTTGGAGAAATGATGATTGAAAAATAGTCTGTTCACTGCTTCTCTTAATTTGAATAATTTTTTTTCATAATGGTTATTATCATTTAATTTTATGGTTATTGAGTTAGCTCCGTATAGGTCGTATTTTCGCAATTTATACACGCTGATAGCAAGCGGTCAAAAAGTTGATCTTCCCAGAAACGTCTATTAAATCGGAAACAAAATTCATCTAAATATGATTGAAGATGCTTTCGGCCAAAACGGTGATATGTTCCTAAACAGAATGCCTTTGCATTTGAAATGATAGTATGAACCCAAGGAAGCGGCTTTTCACCAGATACAATGGGATATTCTTCGTGCTTCATCCCCAAGCTGGTCAAGGCGTCATAGATATCCAGGTCATCTGTTTGGATTTTGCTACCAGGCTCTACGTTTTCTTTTACAAATTTATTAACAGTATCCTTATCCAGCTGTTTAACTACTTTCATTTTTGCAAAGCCTGCATGCTTTTTCTTTTTATCCGTGGATACAGCTACAAGAACCTTGGATTTAGTAGTTCCTCTTCCTCGTTTTTCTCCTTCGGTCTTGCCTCCAAAATACGCATCATCAAGCTCTACAATGCCTTGCAACTTGTAGCGAATATCTTGTTCTCTCATCGCTCTGCGAATTTTTTGCAACAATGTCCAAGCAACCCAATAGCTAATTTTGAGCTCTCCCGATATGGAGAGGGCCGAATGCCCTCTCTTATCACAGGCAACCAGAAAAATGGCCCAGAACCAGACCATTAAAGGGGTTTTTGTTTTATGCATAACTGAATTAGTTGTTAAAGATGTTTGATATTTACAATTTTTACATTGGTATAAGAAGCGGGTGGTATGAAAGCTATATTGTTTACTATTACACCTTGGGCAGATAAATCCATCTGGCCATCGAAGATTAAAGAGATGTTCAGCACATTCTTTATGAGTAGGAAATCGCTGGTGGAATTCAAACAAGGACATTGTTTGTCTTTGGACCATATTTTGAACCTCTCGAATATAAAATTCTATTGTTGCCATGATATCATCTTTGCGGAGTTAAGTCAATAACCATATAAAAGAATATATCGACACCCACAATCAAAACCCACGGGTTTTTATCTGGAGCGCTTCGGTAGAGTCGATTATGTCAAAAATATCCAAATGTCAAGAAGTGTTAGACGCACCACACTAGGATTTTATATCTA
>JBMORO010000003.1:0-2550 GCA_049322295.1 Patescibacteria group bacterium
CATTTTTAATTTTTAATTTTAATTATTCCCACTATATCCAAATCTTTTTTTTCAAACAAAGGTTTAATTATTGCTTTTTGAAATAATTGATTAGATGGATCTTTTTCCACACTTTCTATTTTACCAATAATTAAGCCAGGAGGGATTTTTTTTTCTAGGCCAAGAGTGACAACAATTTCATCTTTCTCAATTTTTTCCTGTTGAGGAATTAATTCCATTTTAAGATTTTCTTCTAGATCTTCATAGTTTTTTTTGATTATACCATCAATGTTTTTCCCTAAAATCTTTCCGTCTATTTTAAAATTTGGATTAGTGACTAAGATAACTTTGCTAGTGTTGGGAAAGATTTCAGATACCTTTCCTAAAAGAATTTGATCTTTAACAACTGGCATTTCTTTTTCTATTCCGTCTTTTTCTCCTCGGTCAATAAGAATTGTATCTTGAGAATTATTTTCTAGAGCCAAAACCCGAGCAAAAATCATTGAATAATTTTCTTTTTCAAGAAAATTTAAATGTTCCTTTAGAGTTTTATTTTCTTTTTCAAAAATTTTTAGTTTTACATTTTCTTGAATTAATCTTTCGTTTTCTTCTTTTAATTTTTCATTTTCTTGACTAAGTTTTCTAAAAGAAAATGGTTTTCTAATATTTTCTGAAAATTTCTTTCCTTCTTGATGAAAAAATCTTTCTATGTTAATAACCGTCTTCTCAAAAAAAAAACCTTTTTTTTGAAGAAAAAAAATCAGAAAAAACAAAACAATTATTCCCAAAATTAGAAACAAAGTCTTTCTAATTCGGAAAATTTTTTTTTTCATATTGTTACAGTTTAGCATAAATAAAGAAATTTTAAAGTACTTCGAATTAAACTGTCGCAGCAACATGATAATGTCATAGTTGAGCAATTTAGAAATGTCATACCTTAACAAATTCGATATAATCTTAGATTAGTAAATTTTGTTGGCTTAATAAAGGTCGAATTAAGCATTTTGAATTAATCTAAGAAAAAAAGTATGACAGAATCGATAACTATGACTCAAAAAGAATTAGCAAGGTACGAAATAATTAAAAGATTAATAAGAGAAGAAATTAATGGAACAGAAGCTGCTAAACAAATGAATTTATCAATAAGACAAACAAAGAGGATAAAGGCTCGAGTTTTTAAAGAAGGTCCAAAAGGAACTATCCATAGAAGTCGAGGTAGGCAAGGCAATAGAATAGTAGATCCAGAGATTGTTGAAAAAGTTAAATATTACCTTCAGACTAAATATTATGATTTTAAACCAACCTTTGCTATGGAGAAATTAGAAGAAAATCACCAGATAAAACTAAGCAAAGAGAAGGTAAGGCAAATAATGGTAGAAATGGGATTATGGAAAATAAAATCAAGAAAAAATAACAAAGAATACAGATCCTGGAGACAAAGAAAGGAATATTATGGAGAAATGCAACAATTTGATGGCTGTTACTATGATTGGTTTGAAAAAGGAGAATTATCTTGCCTTTTAGCCTCAGTAGATGATGCTACTAACAGAATTACAGGATTAAAATTTGTTCCAGATGAAGGAGTAAAATCAGTATTTAGTTTCTGGAAAGAGTATTTAACAATCAGTGGAAAACCATTAAAAATCTATTTGGATAGGTTTTCTACATACAAAAATACTCATAAATCAGTAGAAGATGATCCAAATGTAAAAACACAATTTCAAAGAGCTATGAGCCAGTTAAATATAGATCCTGTATTTGCTTATTCTCCACAGGCAAAAGGAAGAGTAGAAACTCTTTTTCATGTATTGCAGCACAGATTAGTCAGAGAAATGAGAATAGCTGGAATTAAAACTCCAGAACAAGGAAATCTCTTTGTTAAAGAAGTATTTATTCCTAAATACAATACCAGGTTCTCGATAATTCCAGCTAAAAGAGGGAATATTCACCGTAAATTAACTGATCTTGAGGAAAAACAATTAGATCAAATCTTTTCCAGACAAGAACCAAGGTATGTTAATAATGATTTTACAATTAGATATAAAAATCAGTGGTTTCAATTATTAGAGAATCAACCATGTTTAGTCAGAAAAAAAGAAAAGATTGTCATTGAAGAAAGGATTGATGATTCCATATTTATCTTCTTACGAGGAAAATATTTGGATTATTTTGTTTTACCAGAAAGACCAAAGCGAATCATAGAAAGTGAAATTCCAGCTCTTGCTGCTTCCAAATCTTCTTGGAGACCTTCGATTGATCATCCTTGGAGGAGATTCATTATTAATCCGCAAAAGAGACATCAAACATCATTTCAGGACTAAATCGTGGCTCTATGAGGCAATTAGAAGACTTGTTTTTTACCAAATTTAACAAAAGTCGAAAAATATTAAAGATATTTTTAAAAAATAAATAGAATTTTCTTCGGGTATGACATTTCTATTTTGCTCAGATGTATGACATTTCTAAATTGCCTTGACAGTACTTCGAATTAAACGCTTCTATGCTTAGAAGTATAGAAGCGCTACTTGATCCGTCGACGGCGCAATGCCCTTAACTATTTTACCAAATTTC
>JBMORO010000004.1:0-2520 GCA_049322295.1 Patescibacteria group bacterium
GGATTGAGTTCAGCTACTTTAAGAAATGAAATGATGGAATTAGAAAAATTAGGATATTTATCAAAACCCCATACCTCTGCTGGTCGAATTCCCACCGACAGAGCTTACCATTTCTTTATAAAATCTATAGATGATCGAATGGCTGAATTGCCAGAAAATATCCATAAAATTAAGGTGGTCCGCCGAAGCCTGAAGGGCGAAGGAGGACGACGAAAAGTCGAAGACTTATTTAAAGAAATAACCAAAACCTTAGCTGAGATGTCGGGTGGTTTGGCATTTGGTGGAATAAAAGAATTAAATAGTTTTTTTCAGTCAGGGCTTTCTAATTTGTTCCGCGAACCAGAATTTGAAGATAAAGATTATTTTTCCGAAATGGCAAAAGTAATGGAGAAGCTTGAAAAACATTTTAATGAATTATTTAAAGAAGTCCATTACGACGAAACAAAAGTTTTTATCGGTAAGGAAAACCCCTTGGGCAAAACAAAGAAGTTATCAATTATTATTTCTGGATGTAAAATGTCAAATAAAAAGCACGGTGTAATTGGCCTATTGGGTCCAGTGAGAATGCGTTATGATTACAATATTTCATTAATCAATCAATTACGTAAATATTTGGAAAGATTTTATGAGCAAGGATAAAGATGAAATAAAATACGAATCAGACTTGTCCACCGACTCGTCTGCCGGAGCTTCAGCGGAGGCAGAAGCTAAAATTAAAAAGCTGAAAACCAAGCTTAAAACCTGCGAACATGAACGGGCGGAATATTTAGCTGGTTGGCAAAGGGCAAAAGCAGATTATATTAATTTACAGCGCGAACACGAACAAAAAATCGCGGATTATTTCAAATTCGCGAATGAAGGTTTAATTTTGGAATTATTGCCAATTCTGGATAGCTTTGAAGCAGCAATAAAAAATGGCAAAGATGAAGGAATAAAGAATTTATACAATCAACTATTAAACGTCTTAAAAAATAATGGTCTTGAAGAAATTAAATCTCTTGGCGAAAAATTCAATCCTGAGCTTCATGAAGCAGTCGAGACCATCCAAGGCAAAAATTCAGGAATTATTATTGAAGAAATCCAAAAAGGTTATAAACTCCATGGCAAAGTCATTCGTCCTTCAAAAGTGAAGGTGGGGGAATAAAAAAAAGAGGAAATTCCGCGGAGTCAGAATCTCCTCTTTGTAGATCTTTTTTGGTTTATCGAACATCTAATCTTGGATTGGACACGCGCTGTTCATCAGAGACGATGGTTGACCAGTGCTTGATGGAGATGACTTTTAACTTTGTTTCCCTTCTGCCCTCTAGTAAAATTTTATCTCCTTTCTGTATGGGCACAGCAGAGTCAATGTAGAAAAGAAACTTGTTCTTGCGATAAACGTCATATGTATACATTTTTAACCTCCTTCATTTCCAATCTTATCACACTATTAAATTTTTGTCAAGTCCAATTAGGTAATTTTGAAAATAAATAAAAAAGGCCTACTCGGTAAAATACCTTTCGGCCAGGGGGAGTGCTGATTATTTTAGGGGGCGCAGAATTCTCTATATGATATTTTTTTGAATACCGCGCTACACAGCTCTTCTATTTCTTCTTTCAGATGGTCTTCCTTGCTTTTTACTTCTGCCTTCAACTTTGCGAGACCAGGGCGTATCATATAGGGTCTATCCCAACTTCCGCGGAATTTAGGGTCAGGATTAAGTATTGGTCGAATATTCTGTCTAAAAGCCCGTACTTCCTCTTGATTGTATTCCCGCATGCGGCGCCATTCCTCGATAAGACTCATTAGTTTATGTAAATGTTTAACCTTTGCGGTTCTTCTGAGTTTTATTGGACCCCGATACGGCCAGATAATCTCAAGTAGGTCTTCATACTCCTTAATTTTTTTCTTCTTCAGGACAGAAACTGGTCTTTTGTCGGTCATCTCTAAAACATGCACCAAGCGGAATCCTCTCTGAATTTTCCATGTATAGTACCTCTTCCGAATCCTGAGCCAACTGGCTATGTATCTTTTTCGAAATCTGAACCAGCCAGTTATTCTGTCTTTTCTTTTTCTCCAGAAAATCTTCCACTTACTCCAGTCTGCCTCGGCCAGTGTTGCTATAATTAGAGCAATAAAACCAGCCACCCCAGCACATGCGCTAGCAAAAGAAAGGATAGCATCAGCACAATCTTTCCAATTTTCCATTTCACACCTCCTTTATTTTCAATCTTATCATACCATTAAATTTTTGTCAAATAAAATTCAGGTAATTTTGAAAATAAATAAAAAAAGAGACCCCATTTTGAGGTGGGGTCGCGAAGGGCTTTTGGAAGGATTGTTGTTAAAGAAGTTTAAAAGGGATACCAACTAAGTAGTTCTTTTTTGATTTTTTCCACTTCTTCGTCGGAAAGACCGAGTACCGTCTTCATTGCTTCTATCCTGGCTTTTTGCGATTGGATTTCGGAACGAGTCGTGGCTGGTATAAGACAGTTAGGATCTTCGAATCTTTTCTCCAGTTTTATGAGTTCTTTTACTTC
>JBMORO010000005.1:0-2282 GCA_049322295.1 Patescibacteria group bacterium
AATCTTATCAAACTTATTCCATCCAAAAAATAATAGGGAACATTTTCACATAGCCTACGACCAATTACAAGCCCAGTTCCAATTGGAAAGTCTTTTAAATTAGGATAAATTTCCTGTCTTTTTGAAGTTTCTGTAGCCATCACTTGATTTATATCCCACGAAAAATAGTCATGCAAAGGAGCTTTCCCATCTTTCCAAACCTCAACTTTCCAACCATCAGGTCTATGGATAATGACTATATCACCACGATTACAAGTTAATTCAACCCGTTTTTTCATTTCATTCCCCCTTGCTCAAATTTTTCGCAATGCCATTCCTGCCACGTTTTTTGCAAAGTGGAAAAATCCCATTTTTCTCTTAACCATCGCCATAACTTTCCATAATCCGGTGGAAACAATTTATCCGCTGTCTCTTTAAACCATTTCGCTGTCGGATTCTCCGGTAAAGTTATATCCATAAATTTAATTTTATCTTTAAATTCTGGTTTATAAGAACGGTGCTTTTTTAGATATTCCTCTGTTTCAACCAGAACAGTATTAGGGGAAAGAGAAGGAATAATCTGGGCTTGCGGCTTCCCGGATACCTTTTCAAGAATATGAAAATAAGTAACATAATCTTGTTTATTAGCCCATTTCAAAGCTAAAATAACCTTATTGTTATCCTCAAGTTCAGCTAAAGATGCTATGGAAGTGGCTAATCGTAAGGTTTCCTTTTCATTTAGATACTTTGGGCGCATACGATTGATTAACTCTGTTGCAAGTTCTCGGATTTCGGCGTTTCGGATTGTGCCAAATACTTCTTGGATTTCTTTCCAAGCCATTCCTTCTCTCCTTGTGCCAGCAAACCTTCCAGCGGTTCGCCGGCTAATTCTTTGACTTTTAACATTAGCTTGTTGAATTCGCCGCAATATATTCTAAAAGCCCAGGCATTCTCCTGAGCGAAATTAGAGGAGTAAAAGAAAAAATAGCGGATGCTGTCTGCCAATTCCTTCTCGGTATCTCCCGCCGCCAGTCGCCCCCGGAAAAATTTGTTCGCAGAACCAAATGGAAACGAAGGTTTCGGGAGTCCAGTAAAGTCTTTCAAAAAATCGAAAAACATCTTAATCAGCCGACTTGTTTTTTCACAAGTCGGCAGTTTCTGAGGATATATATATTTCTTCTTTTTAGAAATATATATATCCGAAGAAACTATATCTTTATTTACTGACTCTGATACTGATACTGACTGTCTGTCAACATTTACTTCCTTGTCGGAGGGTATTGATAGGGTATCGATACCCTCTCGGGGGGTATTTTCTTCTTTTGTAAGGAATTCTTGAACTTCTTGGGGCAATTTTTCTAAATCTTTTTTAGCACGAATTTCAAATGTTCCACCCAAAACTTGATGTTGTTTAAAATCTCGGCAGGCGAGAATTTGAAATTTTTCAAAATATTTTAAATGAGGATTACATTTTTGTAAAGATTTTTCAAGTTGCCGAAGAGTAAGGTTAGTTTCTTCACAGATTACTTTTTTTGAAATTTTCGAAGCGCCGGCTGCGTCAGAATGAAGATTGGAAAAAGAGTAAATATAAAGAAGTTTAGCTAAAGGAGAAAAAGAATTAGTTGTTGGGTGTGTCCAGAAATGAGTGTCTATTGCTCGTTTTGGCATATTAGTCTTTTTCGCTTTTGTCGTCTCTTTCTGAAGTATCGGTTAGTGTTTTTTGCAAAAACTTATAAATCCTTTCTACCTCCGTCAATACTGCATCCACAGGAAGCATTCCTTCCTGTAAAGCAGGGAATTCATATTTATTTTCTATCTCTGCAATTACAATATCCTTTGCATAAGACAGCAACATAGCATCGGTATTTATTGCTCCGTGATTATGGTTAATCTTCGGTACTGGTGTTTTCTCTTTCACAATTGCACTGGGCCACAATGCAAATCCACATTCTGGAGCTTTACACTTCCAATCCGGTGCTTTATAACTTATTTTCTTTCCTTTTTTCTTTGCCCGATTATCCCACATCTCGCTACCACATTGAGGGCAACTTCCATCAAAATCTACCACTTCATCCTCAAATTTAATTTTTATTGGTTCCATTTCACTTCACCTCCGATAAAGTTTTAATACCTTTATAGAGCAGGGTGTAACAAAGATTAGATACATCACAATATCTGCACATCCATTTATCCTCCTCTAATTTTATCGGTGGAGGAATTAAATTGCTTTTAAGTGTTTCATTAATTGCCATAGCTTTAACTAAATAGTTTTTGAGTTTTAAGTCTGATAAAATATCAGCTTT
>JBMORO010000006.1:0-18677 GCA_049322295.1 Patescibacteria group bacterium
AGAAAAGACAGATACTTCAAGATGTCGGTTATAACCTCCTTTTAAAAGACAGAAAATTGAGTATTTCAATTAAAGAACCGCTTATCCATATAGGACAAGCGGCTCCGATAGCGTGGCAATTAAAACGCCAGTTAGAACCCATAAAAACACCCGAAAATCAAGCTAAATTGGAAGAATTATACTCAAAAAACGTATTCTTGGGTGGCTAAGCGGATTTGCACCGCCTCTGAGAGTTCCACAAACTCTAGTGCTACTGTTACACTATAGCCACCATATTTTCTACCCTACCATAAAAATTGGGGTGGCGCAAGCGCCACCCCGTTCGTTTTTGCCTTGGTTAGTAAGCACCTCCTTTCACTTTCCAAACAGCTCCTTTCAAGATATTGGGGATTTCATAATTGGGAAGCGGTTCGATCTGATCACTTGCACAGGCAAGACATAGATGCTTGGGGACCTTGTGAATCCGTATTGGGCCACCATTCGTTTCTTTTCTTTTTCTTCCATTCCGGATAGAAACAATGGTTATACTTATTCCGATTTCTGATGCTCTTTCTTTGATTATTACCCATTTCTCACAGGTCCGACAAAAATATGCGAATGTCACAAACCCTCCTTTCTCTCTCTTTTGTTTCCTATCCCCAAGGAGCCAAACCCTAAAAGATTCATACAATAAATTTGTTTTTCATCCAAAATCTCCTTTGTCCAAAAATCTATCCTCAGAATAGCAAAAATAAATCAAAAAGTCAATATTTTTCTTCCTCTAATGCCCCTTCAGTATAAATATTCTTTGGATTCCATAATAACCAGCCATAAGCCCCAGCATCATAAGCTGCTTTTTTCTCTAGGTTTATCATCCGAGCATCGTAAATTGCGCCCATATCAAAATCCTGAAGCCAGGGCCTTAGCTTGGCAGAAGCCGAAGCAATTTCTAATCTTTCCATCCCAATCCTTAATGCTTTATAAATCACCTCATAAGGATAAATAGCTGGATTTTCAAAGCCTTCATATCCTTCCGGATAATGAGAAGGATAAACCATTGGGCAAATATAATCAAAATACAAGCCAGCATCCTCTAACCATTGGCCAATATTTAAATCCGTCTCACTGGTCAGGGTTAAACCAAACAAATCAGCCGAAATAAAAACTCCCCTTGATTTTATCCGCTGACTAAAATACTCAAAAAATTGACGAATAACCTCTTTTTTAGGAGTTTTATAATCCCAAAAAGGATAAACAATCTGACTGGTATCACCATCAGAAGGAAAACGAATATAATCAAGATTAATTTCGTCAAAACCTATTCTTACTGCTTCTTTGGCTACCTCAATATTGTAATCCCAAACCTCGCGGGAGGCAGGATCAAGCCAAGTTAAGCCCTTAAAATCTCGCCAAAGATAACCACTCCTTGTTTTTAAGGCTAAATCAGGTCTTTTTTCGGGCAAAAAATTATCTTCAAAAACCACCACTCGAGCAATAACGTATATTCCTTCTTTATGGAATTTTTTAACCAATCCCTTGATATCTAAAATATAATTTCTTTCCGAACCAATTTGATGAATCAGCTCACTATCAGTATTAAAGGGAATTCGACCAGTAACATCTTTAATATCAATTACCGCAGTGTTTAATTCTGTTCTTTTTACCAAATCCAGCAGACCGTCTATTCGTGAGGTAGCGGCTGTTGGAAAGGTAATATAGATTCCTTTACTATATACTGGTTCTTTTTCAGCAATTAAATCTTTTATAAATTCGCCCCGTTCAAAATAATAACGGGGCAAACCAAAATAAAGAAAAATACCAATAACCAAGACCAAAATTAAAAAAAGAAAGATTTTATCTTTATTCATTTTGCCCCCACGAGGAATTGAACCTCGATATCCCGCTTAGAAGGCGGGTGCTCTATCCGTTGAGCTATAGGGGCAAGGTTAGTTTGGACAAGACGTGGGTGTCCCCCCCTCATTACAACCACAAGCAGTATTATTGATGCTTACATGAGTATGATTATTTTCCCAATTCACCCAAGCACTTGAATTACAGGCCAGGGCATTACTTTTTATAATCGAACAGGGTACATTCGTAGCAAAATCAACGGCATAGGAATAGCCAGTACAATTGGTTCCGCCAAAATGACACGAATTTGCTGTATGCCCACAGTCATAACCAGAAATATCACATGAGGGATTGTTGCATAAAATATTGCTCGAGATAGAGGTAATTTGTAGATTGGGAATTCTCCTATACATACAATTCAAAAAGCTTGCCAATTGCGGTGAGACATCTCCTTTTTGCCCAGAATTTATTCCGTTTAATATCCAGACATTAGAACCACTCGGCGCTGCTCTCTGACACCATTGAACACTTGGAGTCGTTCCTGTTGGGCAACCCAGCTCACAAAAATCACATCCACTTCCTATGTTATTGGAACAAGACACTATATCGTTATAACAGGAAATAAACGTTGAAGGTGAGTATTTAAATAAAGTCCAAGTTTGATTATCAGATGTACAAGGATCTGTTACTCCGGTTGGAGCATCACTATTACACTGACACTGCAAAGTGCCACTAGCATCATAACAGGTGCTATGAAACTGAATATCCGCAGCACTATTACAATCTTGAAGCGCGGCATAACAGCTTGATCCTACCCGAGCCCAACCTTCTTGCTGAGACATACAGGCCGTTTTTCTATTAAGCCTTGAGTCAGAAGCATTAACGCAATACATGTTTTCCGTCCCCACTCGAGCAGCGCTACCACAATATGTGACAGAAGAGGTAGAAGTACAAAGTTTCTGGCAAGTATATAAATTATCACCGTACCCCGAAATTTGGGTAGCTCTTATATTATTATCTGAATTCGCGCTAACATACTCGCAAACACAATATACCCTCCATTGTTCTGACGTTATCCCTCCCCCCACACATCTCACTTCATTCCAGGGCCAGGGGAACCCCCCCGAAGGAAGTAAAACATTAAATAACATATTAAGAATTGTCCAAGAAAGTAAGGCAATGGCTAAACCGATTATAGTATTAAAAACTATTCTTTTACCTAAACCAACTCTCTCCGGAATACCGGTTGAACTTAATATTATTACTCCCCCAACTACAATGAAAACTGGAGCAATTATGAAAATTGCAATTAAAATAAAATCAATAATATTCTGAATCATTACAAAAATATCACAAAGGGTACAATCTCTACCACTAGCTTTAGTACCACAAGGAACAAGTGGACCACTTAAATTCCCAGCCAAAACCAAAAATGGCAAGGCCAAACCAAAAATTATTAAGATAAAAAGAAATAATTTGGGCATAATTATCTAAATGGATCTGGATAATCCTTATTTATTATTTTATTAATATTATTTTCAGATTGCAGATAGGAATCCATTAATTTTTGATAGAGTTCTTGTTTAATCTCTATTCTCTGGATGGATGTTTCTTGAGATTTATAAATTGGCTTGTAAATATATTGATAAAAGATAAACCCAATATAAGTAACCATAGCTAAAATTGCTAAAATTGTCCATTTTCGCCAATGTTTTCCCGAAAATTCTCTAATTAATTTTAATATTCTTCTTATACTCATAGGTTGTCAATCTTTGGTATAAATTTTTAATTTTAAAGTAGTTTTCACATCACCAGGCGAGAAACCTTCGATTATTTCTCTTTCTCCTATTGCTCTTGTTTGAATTGAATCAATTTCTAAGAAATATTTTCCATTTTCTAACCAGCCCAAAAATCTCATTAGATTTGGAAAACTGCCAATTAGCTCAATATTTAAAGAAGGAAAATCCTCGGCTTTAATTTCTATTTTATTAGAAGTAGAAGATGCTGCTTCCTCTAAGGCCATAAAAAAGCTTACTGCTTGATTGCTATCTATTAAACCAGATTTAAGCAGGGTTAGATTATTACTAATTTCTTTATAATCTGTTTCCAATTGTTTCAAATAGTTCTGATCAGTTTTTTCTAAGCTGAGTAATCTTTGCTGGCTTTCTTTAGCTAGGGCTGAAGCCTTTTTTATTTCTAAAACCAATGTCTTAACTCCACTCCAAAATAGAAAAATTATGATTATACAAATTATACCAGAGGTCAGAAAAATTTTTTGTTTAATATTCATGTTTAATATTCGTAAGTAAAACTAAATCTAAAATTTATATTCTGGGGATTGGCTAAATTAGAAAGGGGGAAATCAATATTCTTATAATTGGGATTATCTTCTAGAGCTTTCTTTATGGCTAATAAATTCTCTCTGGTAGAAGAAAAACCTGTCACACTGACTAATTTTGAATCCCCGTCCATTTCTAAGGTATAAACCTTTACTCCAATAAGAAGATTCCGAGAAATGTTATCCAAAATCTGATAGATATTACTTCTTTTATCCTGAATTCTTTTTAATTCTACTAGTTCTTTGTTCAAGTCTTTTATCTTTTTTTCCATTCCTTTTATTGTCTCGGTCTGAATTACTTTAGACTGTTCAATTGCTATTTTATTCTCAATATCCCAATAGTTAAAATAGAGAAAGGTTAAAAAACCGGCCAAGATAATAACCAATAATAAAATTAAAAGAAATAAGATAAAACCAGAAGAAATAATATTCTGGTAAGAAATCCTCAGCTTAAGTCTTTCTTTTTGTTCTGGGGGAAGTAAATTTGTTCTTATCATTTTATTTCCGCGCCCCTCAAGGCCAGGCCTAAAACAGTAGCATAGGCCGGCGACTCATTAAAGGGAATAATTGGTAATTTCTTCTTAGAATAAGGAATGTTAATCCAGGGATTCCCTAATTTAACCGGAATCTTTAAACGAGAAGAAAGATATTCGGGAAGACCCTTGAGATGAGCTCCTCCGCCGCAAAGGATTATCTCGGAAATATCTCCCTCGCATTCTTTATCTTGTTGACTATAGTCTTTATGGAAAGCAATGCAATCATTTATTTTTTCAATTAATTTAGTCATAAAGGGAAGCAAGGCATTAAAGATTCTTCCCTTTTTATCTAAACCGATTTTAAATTTTGACAATTGAGCTTCTTTTAAAGTAACATTTAATTTTTCTCCAATACTTTCTAACATTTCTTTATTAGAAACAGAAGAAATGCTACTAGTAAATCGGATGCTATTTCCAGCGAAAATTATAAAACTTGTTCGGCTATATCCCAAATCTATAATTAAAATTGATTTAGAAGAAAATTCATTTTTAATCAGACTGCGGGCTGTAGCTACTGACTCAATCTCAAAAACTATTGGCTCAATATTAGCTGCTCTAAATACTTCTAAATATTTATCAGCTAAATTCTTAGGAACAGCGGCTATTAAAACATCTAAATGTTCAGAACTTTTTTGCGAAGGGATAATCTGCCAACTTAAGTAAACCTCTTCAAGAGAAAGGGGAATATTAGCTTCGGCCTCCCATTTAATTGCCTTATTTGCTTCTTCTAAGGTCATCATTGGCAATTGAATAATTTTAATAAACCCATGCTGTTCTGGTAGAGAACAAACAACATAGGAAGTTTTTATGGATTCGCCCTTTACAGTATTTATTGATTTTTTAATTATTTCAATTAATTTATCTTTCTTTTTTATCATTCCCCCTTCAATTACTCCTTCAGGAATAGAAACTCGATTATAATTTTTTAATTCAAAAATTTTTCCCTTCTTTTTTAACTGGGCAACTTTAATAGAATAATCCGAAAGATCCAAGCCAAAAGCCGGGGGATTTATTTTAGAAATATTGCGAAATAAAATATCTTTGAGGTTCATATTTTTATTCTATTTCTTTCCAATCTATAATCTGCCAGGATGCGCCAGGTCCACTGGTAAATTTAACATCTGCCAATCCTGTTTCGTAAGTAACTTCGGCGTTGGAGCTGAGACGAAGAGCATAAGCCGTTGCTTCTTTTAAGTCAGCATTAGAAGAGAGGACAATTGAACCCTGACTGGCGTATAGAATAGCGGTTTTGGTATTGCTGGTAGCATAAATAGCCGGACTGGCGGGATCAACCGAAGAATTGGTGGAGAGCATCATTAAATAGCTACCCACAGACGAACCGCATCCGCCTCCCACAAATCCTTCTGAACCGCAAATTATGACATTACTTGATATCGATATTTGACCATTGGCAACCATCGCATCGCTTAAAGATCCGTAGCTGGAATCTAATTTAATTTTGGCATTGGAATCAAGGGTAATGTTGCCTGTTACCCAGATGGTGCCGGTAACTGTTAATATAGCATTATTGGTTATAATAAGATTCCCCTCAATTTTTATTGGCCCGAGAGAATCTTTGCTATTGCCACCCAGAGTATAATCGCTCATTGTTCCACCCGCAGCAGCTGAGTTTTTCCAATCAATAATTTTTTGTTCGGAAATAGGCATTTGTCCAATTTCTGGATCCGGGCTGCCCGGAAAATAACTTCCGGCAGTTGTATTATTGATGGTTTGGTAATAAGCCCCGTTTTCAATGTTGGAGTTTAAGATAGTATTAGCATGAGCATTGCCGTCATTAGAGGATGGGCTATATTTTAAAACTTTCAGTCCGTCGATCTTTCCACTCGAAGAAGTCGAATAAGCATCGCCGCGAACCACTGCATTGGGGCTGCCGGTAATTGGGCCATTGGAATAGATGTTGCCATTAACCCGACTATTGGATTCCATAGTAAGACCGCCGGCGCCAACCTGGACCCCATAATGGAAATTTGCTTCATTGGTTGTAATAATAAGTATCGCTTCTATTTTTCTGATTCGGTTATTTGCATTTCCTTGAGAAGTAATAATTTTAGAATTACTGATCGGGTCATCAACTATATTTATTGTAACACTTCCCTCTTCAACCGCCAAAGAATAGCTGCTGAGAATTTCCATATCCGAATTTATTAAACGAAGAAGAGCGTCTTCAATACCTCCCTCAGCAGTATAATACGCTTTGGCAGAATAAATATCATTTCTTATTGACTTAATACTGTTTAAACTAATATAACCAGCACTTAAAATAATAACCAAACCCGCCACTAATACTAAAAAGATAGCCAAAATGGCAACGAAACCATTAGAATAATTTTTGCATTTAAAACTATACATTATTTCCTGATATTAGCTAATGAGTTCAAACTATAAGAGAAACGATATTTAGGAGCCGAGGTATCATATTCTATTGTTAGATTAATTCTAACTGAATCGGGACTAGAAGGAAGATGGTCAAATTCTAATTTTGTGACTTTAAAGTTTTCTGAAATTAATATTTGGGGATTTTGACCCTCTCTTTTTAAATAAACTTTTCCGTTATCTAAATAAAAATCTATATAACCAATCTTCTCACCAGATGGTATCTGTTGGGAAGTCATCAAACTCAACTGACCAAGAGGAGAATTAAAAATACTTGTAGGAACATAGATATCATCCGCTCTTTTTACTTCATAAGATATTGATTTTATAATCGAATAGGCGGCTGAAGAGATGTCTTTTTTAATTTTACTTTTAGTATTCGCCTCTATAAAAGTTAAAGCAAAAAGAGTAATAGAAATTATTAAGATTATAAAAATAGAGACATAGATAACAAGCTCAATAAGAGTAAAGCCCCACTTATTTATTTTTTTAAATCTCTTCATTTATTCTCGCCAATTTGTTAAATAGGTTACTAAATTCTCAGTTCCAGCTCCCTGACGATCAACCCAAGTTATTGTCACTGTTACTTTTCTTGTATTGGGATCGTCATTTAATGGATTATAAACTTGTTCAATATTATCATTTGTGTCGCGGGATACTCGATTAAAAATAATTGATCTTATAAAACCATTTATTGTTTCACTACCAGAAACAATATCCCAACTGCTACTGGCTCTAACCGGGTGATAATTAACCCCACTACTAAGAGTTCCGAGTCCATCAACTGACCAGTCATTGAAGTCTCGAAAATTTCTAATTGCTTCTACCCCTTCTTCGGCTAAAGAAATGGCTTCTAATCTTGCTCGACTCCGATCTGTTACTCTGGCATCAATAATAAAAAAACCTAAAATAGCAAAAAAGGCCAAAACAATAATGGCTATTACTACCACAATCTCAATAATGGTAAATCCCCGCCTAACGATGGGCAGGCTTTTTTTATTGAATATCCATTTGATTCCAAACATAAGTTCCTTTGGTAACACTAGCTGATAAATCATCATCATAATGAGCAATTTCTTTTTCTATGCCATCTTGGATAATGTAAATATAAACCTCTTCAGTATTTTTGCCGTCATTTCGATCCCGATGGATACATAAAATAGTAGTTGGGTCTAACTGGTGGGTATGAATAATAAAATGTTGGGATACATTATTAACTAAAAATTCTCCCTCCCAATCAAAGCCGGCAGGAGAAAAATATCCTGCCATAGAAACCTGTTCTATCTGACCAGCATTCACGAAATCAAATTTCAAAGTTGTCGCTCCAGCTATGCTCCAGCCCAAATCAAAATGAGTATGTCTTGAATCAATTATCCGACCAGCGCTCGATACTGGCGGTGACTGCGTACTTATTTTCCCCGAGAGATAAATATAAATAGTTCTTTCCTCATTGGTAGCCGCTGAACGAATTGTTATAAAGCCATAGTTATTCGTTATCCCATCTAAACGATTAAAAACAACTTCACTAACCCCCCCATTTAAAACAATATTAGAAATACTAAGCGGAAGAGGTATATCGTGAATCTCGTCAAAGGAAATGTCCCGAGCAGTGTAATTTGGGCCTTTAAACAAAACATATCTATCAGGATCTGATAGAGTATCAAAATAAATTCCGTATTGAGCCGCTTGTTCGGAGGCAAGAGTTTTATTTCTTGCCAAATTCAGAGTGCTAAAAATATTATCATAACAAGTATCAAAATCGGTCTTTCTAGTAAGGATAAAAAAGGTGGAAATAGATAAAACTAAAACGACCATTAAAACGCTGAAAACAACCAAAAATTCAATTAAAGTAAATCCTTTTTTCATTTTTATAAGGTTTGCATCATTGAATACATCGGCTGAATCATAGAAACAGCAAAAAATCCTACTATAGCTCCAATAACAATCATTAAAATTGGCTCAATTACAGAAGTAAGATTTTCGGTAATATTGGTAACTTCCTCCTCATAAAAATCAGCTAAACGTTTCATAATATCAGAGAGTTCTCCCGTTTGTTCTCCTACTCCAACCATCTGAATTGTAATGGAAGGATAGATTTCATTATATTTTTCTAAAGATTCTTGGAGATTTTTTCCTTTTTTAATTTCAGCCGTTATATCAATCAAAGATTTTGAATAAAAAATATTACCCACTGTCTGGGCAGTTATGGCTAGAGATTCAACAAGTGGTACCCCACTTTCCATCAAAGAAGAAAAACTTCTAGCAAATTTAGCACAATTTATTTTTTGGGTTAATTTTTTAAAAAATGGGGATCTTAAAAAGATCCAGCCTATTAAATACTTACCCTGTTTAGTTTTCAAAAGTTTGATTAAAGATATCAATAAAATTAAAAAAATAATTATCCCGATAAGGAAATAATTACTCAAAAAATCACTAACAGTTATTACAATTTGGGTGGTGAAAGGAAGGCTTACATTAAGTTCCTTAAACATAGCAGTTATTTTGGGAACAACTGTAATCATCATCAAGGTTCCAATTCCTATCATAGCTACAACGATTACTGTTGGGTAAACCATCGCTCCTCTTACTTTAGTCCTGAAATCGTGGTCTTTTTTTAAATATTGAGCTAATATCTTTAAGACTTCCTCTAAATTTCCTCCTTTCTCACCCACCCTTACCATACTTACAAAAAAGTTATTAAATACCTTAGGATATTTAGCTAAATTATCAGCGAAAGTTTCTCCTTTTTTAATCCCATTAATTAGCTGATTAATAATCTTTTTAAAGGTTTGATTATTGGTTTGCTTGGTTAATACCTCTAATGCTTTGTGAAGAGAGAAACCAGCTCCAATCATTACCGCCAAATGACGAGTAAATATTAATTTCTCAACCAAAGAAACTCTTTTAAAAATTCCTTTTAATTTAATAAAAAAAGGAATTTTTTGTTTTTTCCTTTCTTCTTCTAATGACCGACTGGAAATCAAAATAAGTCCTCCCTGTCTTAAGGCGTGGGCCAAACTTCCTTCATCTTTGGCCTCTAATGTTCCTGTTTTTGTTTCTCCGCTTTGGGTCTTAGCCGTGTAATAAAAAATAGGCATACATTTTTTAAAATTTCGAAATTCGAATATCGAAATCCGAAACAATTACCAAAATTATAATTTTCAAATTTTCAAAACACCCTAATTATTTCGACCTGCTATTGACAAGATTTTTTAGATGATATATAATGTAAGTAAATCTAAAGAAAGGAGGTATAGTGATGAAAAAATCACTAAAAGTCTTTCTGGCTTGTTTTTTAGGCGCTGGCATTGGCACTTTAACAGCACTTCAAATCAACGGCTATTTCTGGTGGCTCGGTCTTCTGGTTGGTGGATTGGTGGGATATCTCTCGTACGAATTCAAAGCAGTGCTTAAAGCAGTTCCTGGGGCGTGGAGAACAGTTGTGGAATCATGGCCTACTAAAGAATGGTGGCGAGGATTCTGGACGTATTTGGGTTCCTGGGTAATTTTTAGCCTAGACGCTTGTATTGGTTTTCTTGTTCTGATAAATATTTTGTTCTGGGCTATAAGCGAATGGAAAACATCCTATATTTTGTATTCTGTTTGGACTCTTTTTGGCATGGTCGTTTTTTTGTCTCTCTATACTACCGCAGCGACATTAAGAGCAGAAGACCTAACTGAAAAAAAGATAAGGAAATATAGGGCGACCATTCGAGAATGGAATCCTATACGACTTTATTTTTGGCTGCTCCCCAAATACACTGTTCTTTATTCGATCTGGCTGCTAAAAGGGACGTTACACATCCCCGGATTTATCTGGAAGGCGCTTCCTGCTCTCGGCCGGTTTGTTAAAATCCTGTTCAGATTTATAAAAACCTTATTTATCCTCATCCACTCCGAAATTCGTCTGCTCTGCGGAATTGATGCGGCTATCGGTGCTGCCGTCGGCTATTTTGCCGACAATGTGATAATCGGTGCCCTTGCTGGAGGAGTATTCGGATTATTGAACTATGAAATTATCTCTGTCCGCGTCCTCCATCTCAATGCCTCTAAAATCAAAACCTAAAAAGCCAAGACCCTGTGGGTCAGGAGAAAAACTTTCTCCTGACCCTTCTTTTTTATTTAAATTTTTAAAATCCTGATTCGAATATTTTTTGAAATTTGAATTTTGGTCATTTGAATTTGTTTCGGATTGGCCAAACCACCCCAAGCCTACCGGATTTCGTGCTTCGGATTTGCATCACTCACTAGTGACCCTAAGAATTTCTTCTAAGGAAGTAATTCCTTGAATAGCTTTTACAAAACCATCTTCTAACATAATTAGCATTCCTTCTTTTCTGGCTTGGGTTTCTATTTCATCAGTGGTTGCTCTTTTAACAATCATCTCTTTAATTGCCTCACTGACTTCTAAGACCTCTCTAATTCCTATTCTCTCTCGATACCCCTCTGGGCAATCCTTACTAGATTTTGGCTTATAAAAATCAATATTTTCCCATTTAGCATCATCTTTAATAACCTTCTCTCTTTTTAAAGTCCTTAATAAACCCTCCATATCAATTTCTTTACTCATTTCCTCAATCTCTGTTTTGGTTAAATGGTATTTTTCTCGACTCTCAGGACAAAGTCGACGAGCTAATCTTTGAGCTAAAACAACATTAACCGTAGAAGCAATAAGAAATGGTTCTACGCCCATATCTATTAACCGAGGAATAGCCCCAGCTGCTGTATTAGTATGGAGAGTTGAAAGAACTAAATGACCAGTTAAAGCAGCATTAATTGCTAAATTAGCAGTTTCACTATCTCTGATTTCTCCAACCATAATAATATTTGGATCCTGTCTCACTAAGGCTCTTAAACCAGTGGCAAAAGTAAAACCAATGGCTGGGTTAACTTGGGTTTGATTTACTCGAGGAATCTGATATTCAATTGGGTCTTCAATAGTGCAAATATTAACTCCGGGTTGATTTAAAATTTCCAAAATAGTATAAAGAGTAGTTGTTTTACCACAACCAGTAGGCCCAGTGGCTAAAATCATGCCGTAAGGTTTTTTAATTGCCCGATAGATTATTTCTAAGGCCTCGCCCCAAAATCCTAAACTTTCTAAAGTAAATTTTTTACCATCTTCCAATAAAAGACGGAGGGCTAATTTTTCGCCAAAAAAAGTAGGCAAAATAGAAACCCGGAAAGAAATTTTCTCTTCTTTGGTTTCTATTTTAAACCTACCATCCTGAGGTAAGCGATGTTCGTCCAGTTTTAGATTAGATAGAACTTTGATTCGAGCCACTATCCCAGCATGAATCTGTTTGGGCAAAATCATGGCATCATGTAATACTCCATCAATTCGATAACGAACAACCACATCCTTTTCTCCTGGCTCGACATGAATATCGGAAGCTCTTTGTAAAATAGCATGTTTTATTAATGTATCTACAATTTTGATAATTGGTAATTCCTGAGCAACTTTTTCTAATTCACCTTTTTCTTCTTCTTTGCCAGCAACTATTTTTAATTTGGGTAAGGGAGTCTTTTTTGCTTCTTTTTTTATAATTTCTCCGAATTCGGCCTCTAGACTTTTTTGATATCTTTTAAGGATTTCTTCAATGCTTTCTCGAAAAGTGAAACGAGGTTTGATTTTCAAATTAGTTGTCTTTTTAATAAAATCGATAGTTTGCAAATCAGAAGGGTCTAACATTGCCACTTCTAATTCATCTTTTGTTTTTTTAATAGCTATAATATTATTTTTTCGGGCAATCGGTTCGGGAATAATTCTTAGAGTATCGGGATCAATATCCATTTTTTTAAGATCAACAAAAGGAATACCTAATATATAGGCCTTTAGTTTAATCAAGTCTTTCTCCGAAATAAGATGTTCTTCTAAAACAACATCTTCCAAGCTTTTATCGTTCTTTTGACTAATCTTTTCTGCTTTATCAAGTTGGTCTTTCTTAATTAATCCCTTATCGAGAAGAAAGGCTTTTAATTGCTGAGATGATACTTGCATAATTTATCTTTTTAAAAAATCCTTTATTTTACCCACCACATCCTCTAATTTATAATTGGCTTTTACTAAATAAGTGGTTGCCCCTAATTCAATGGCCTTCTCAACATCACCTATTCCTTCAAGATTAGTTAGAACAATTACTGGGATATCTTTCAATTCTTGGTCGGCTTTAAGTTCTTTTAAAACTTCAAAACCATCTTTTTTAGGAAGAATGAGATCTAATAAAATAAGATCTGGTTTCTCTTCCCTGGTTATTTTTAGACCTTCTTCGCCGTCAAAAGCTGAAAGAATCTTAAATCCTTCCTGTTTGAGGATTTCATTCAATTCTTTTTGAAGAGTGAGTTCGTCTTCAACGAAAAGAATCTTAGCCATGGTTTTAATTTATTAATGTTTATTTATTATTTATCAGCTGCTCTTTTACCATCTTTAAAACATCTTCGAGTTCATAGTTGGCTTTGACTAAATAGGTTTTAGCTCCTAAGCTTAAAGCCTTCTCCACATCACCAACACCCTCAAGATTGGTTAGAACAATTACTGGGATATCTTTCAATTCTTGGTCGGCTTTAAGTTCTTTTAAAACTTCAAAACCATCTTTTTTAGGAAGAATGAGATCTAATAAAATAAGATCTGGTTTCTCTTCCCTGGTTATTTTTAGACCTTCTTCGCCGTCAGAGGCGCTTAATACCTTATACCCCTCTTGAATAAGGACCTCACTAATTGCTTTTTGAAGACTTGGCTCATCTTCAACAAATAAAATCTTCTTAGCCATAATTATGATGCAGATCTACGGATAAAATGCGGACCTACAGATTGCGGATAATAAATATCAGCAATCCGCGTTATCAGCATGAGATTCGCATATCCGCATAATTATTTATTAGCTATAGGGATAGTAAACCAGAAAGTACTGCCTTTGCCTTCCTGGGATTTAAAACCAATATCTCCGCCACAAATTTTAACAAAACCCTTAGCAATAAAAAGTCCCAATCCCGTTCCTTCAACTTTCTGCCTTACCAGATTTTCTCCTCGGAAAAACTTTCCAAAAACCTGTTTTTGCAAAAAGCTAGGAATACCCAAACCATTATCCTCAACATTTACCCGAATCCTTTTCTTATTTTTTTCGTCTTTTTCGGCCCCAACTCTTACCCATCCTTCTTCTTTTTTAGAATATTTTACAGCATTGTCAATTAAATTTTGAATTACCATTCTAATTTTATCTGGGTCACTGTATACATTGGGTAATTTTTTATCATCTTTAAATTGTATTTTCACTTGATGAGCTTCGGCTAATAGCTCTAACTCTTTTACTGTTTCTTCGATTAACTCTCCTACAGAAAATGATTTAAATTGCATTGTTACCCTGCCTTGTTCAATCCTACTTACATTCAATAAGTCATTTACTAACTTTATCATTTTGGCTCCGCTTTCATTAACTATGTCAAGATACTCTTTCTGCTTCTGATTAAATTCTCCCAATCTCTTGCTTCTTAAAAGATCTAATGACCATTTCAAAGCTGATAAGGGGGTCCGAAGCTGGTGAGAGACAATACTTACAAATTCACTCTTCATTCGATTTGCTTCAACTACTCTAGTAAAACTATTTACCAAAGAGTGACCTATTATTAAAAGCACAATAGTAACTACGCTTACAATAGCAATTACTACTTCTGGTTCAACAAAATGAATACCAATAAAGTAGGTAAGAATCATGGCTGTAATAATTATTACTCCCATTACCAAAAATAGAGAATTTGGGCATTGCCAAAAACCTAAACCATACTTTTTACATTCAGCCATAAAATCAAGTTTCTTTAAGATTGTTCTGAAACCCATATATGTTTATTATAACATACATTGACTATAAAAAACAAAAAAGCTATACTTAAAAAGTTAACGGGGACTAGCGCAACTGGTTAACGCGCCTGGTTTGGGACCAGGAGATTGGCGGTTCGAATCCGCCGTCCCCGATGCGGGATTAGTATAGCGGTAGTACGTCACCCTTCCAAGGTGATAGCGCCGGTTCGAGTCCGGTATCCCGCTCTAAATAAAAAAATATCCCCTAAACACTATTGTGTCGGGGATATTTTTTATTCAAACCTTATTGCCCCTTCGACTTACTCAAGGCGAGCAAGCAATAAGGGTAACCACTTAATTATCTTGCATATTCTATTACTCGGGTTTCTCTAATCACATTAACCTTAATCTCGCCAGGGTATTTAAGTTCTTTTTCAATTTCCGAAGCAATATCTTTGGCTAACTTATAAGCAGCCAAATCGTCAATTTTCTCTGGATTTACAAAAACCCTAATTTCTCTACCCGCTTGGATGGCATAAGCTTTATCTACTCCATCAAAACCAGTAGCAATCTTTTCTAATTCTTCTAATCTCTTAAGATAATTTTCTAAGCTTTCTTTTCTAGCTCCTGGTCGAGCGGCTGAGATTGCCTCAGCTGCTTGAACAATAGAGGCTTCGATGGTCTCAAATGGATAATCCTCATGATGAGACTTCATGGCATCAATTACTTTTTTATCTAAACCAAATTTCTCTAAAATCCTTATTCCTATCTCAACATGTGAACCTTGAATTTCATGGTCAACTGCCTTACCAATGTCATGAAGCAAAGCCGCTTTTTTAGCTACTGTGACATCAGCCCCTAATTCAGCTGCTAACATTCCAGCCAAGTGAGCACTTTCAATCGAATGAAGAAGAACATTCTGACCAAAACTAGTTCTAAAACTTAGACGACCTAGTAAACTAACTAAGCGGGGATCTAATCCAACTATTCCTACATCATAAACTGCTGCCTCGCCAGCTTCTTTTATTTTGCCGTCTATCTCATCTTTGGTTTTTTCCACTACTTCCTCAATTCTAGCTGGCTGAATTCTTCCATCAACAATTAATTTTTCTAGAGCTAATTTAGCTATTTGTCTCCTAACAGGATCAAATCCAGAAATAAGAAGAGTTTCTGGAGTATCATCAATAATTACTTCTACTCCAGTCAACCGCTCTAAAGTTTTAATATTTCTTCCTTCCCGACCAATGATTTTCCCTTTAATTTCATCACTGGGTAAGGTAACAGTCGTAGTAGTTATTTCTGCTGCCTGAGAAGAAGCATAACGCTGCAAGGCTGAGGCCATGATGTCCTGAGCTTTCTTTTCTAATTCTTCTTTCTCAAATTTCTCTAATTTTTGAATTCTGGAAAAAATTTCTTCTTTATTTTTGTCCTCAATTAATTTTAAGATTTCTTTTTTTGCTTGTTCTTGAGATAATCTAGATATTTTTTCAAGATTTTTAATTTCTTCTTCTTTTAATCTTTCTAATTCTATTTTGATTTCTCGAACCTTCTCAGCTTTTCCTCTTAAATCATTTTCTTCTTTTTCTAAAGCAGTTGATTTCAATTCAAGAGCCTCTTCTTTCTTTTCCAAACGTTGTCTGGTTTTTCTAAATTCCTCCTCTCTTTCAACTTCTTCTTTTTTAATCTCGTCTAAGGCTTTTACGGCTTTATCTTTCGCCTTCAGTATTATTTCTTGAGCTTGAGTTTTGGCTTCGGTAATTAGCTTATTAATTTTAGCCTCGGCTGTATCGGCTTGTCTCTTGGCAATAGATTGCCGAGCGAGGTATCCTAAAAAAGATCCCACGATTAACGCACCTATTGCCACTAAAAGTGGAATTAGTCCTATTACCATATTTTTTAACTTTGTCTAAAAAACTCATATTCAAAATTGGGTAAATAAGGTTTTTTAATGCCAAAGATTTTTAATATTAATATTACCTATCAAGCTTATCAAAACATATTTTGTTTGTCAATTTTTATCAATTGGATTATGATGAAATTAATGAAACCAATAATTCTCGCTATTATTGATGGTTGGGGTATCAACCCTTTAATCAAAAACAATCCTCTTACCCAGGCTAAAATTCCCAACTTTAGGGGAGTGGAAAAAAATTATCCTGCTTGTTCTCTGCAATCTTCGGGAATTGCTGTTGGCTTGCCCTGGAACGAAGCTGGAAATTCAGAAATTGGCCATCTTACTATTGGTAGTGGCCAGATTGTTTATCAATATTTACCTCGAATCTCTTTAGATATTAAAGATGGGACTTTTTTTAAAAACCCAGCATTTGTTAAAGCTATAAACCATATAAGAAAGAACAACTCAGTTCTCCATTTATTGGGTCTGGTTTCTAGTGGTAATGTTCATTCTTACCTTGAGCATATTTACGGACTTTTAGAGTTAGCTCGCCGAGAAAATTTAGATAAAGTATATCTTCACCTTTTTACTGACGGGAAAGATGCTCCTCTAAAGGAAGGAGTAAAAATAATCTCTAATCTCCAGATGAGATTAAAAAATCCTAATTGGAAAATAGCTACCTTAATTGGCAGATTCTTTGCTATGGATAGAAATTCAAACTGGGACAGAACTGAAAAAGCTTATAATTTAATGACTCAAGGAGTAGGCGAAAAAACCCAAGACCCAGTAAAAAAATTGGAAGGATATTATCAACAAGGTTTAACCGACACCTATATAGAGCCAATCGTGGTAGTTAGTTCATCCCCACACCAAAATTTTGGTGGTGGGGGTAAAAACCAAGAACCAATAGGATTAGTTAAGGATAATGACGCAATAATCTTCTTTAATTTTAGAGAAGATAGTGCTCGACAAATAACCCAAGCTTTTATTTCAGAACGTTTTGATAAATTTCCTCGCCAATTTATAAAAAATCTCTTTTTTTGCGCTATGACCCAATATGAAAAAGGATTACCGATTGAGGTAGCTTATCCGCCGATTGAAATAAAGCATCATTTAACTGAAATTTTGAGTCAGGCCGGGAAAAAGGTTCTAAAAATTGCTGAGACAGAAAAATATGCCCATACCACCTATTTCTTCAACGGTGGAAAAGAGACTCTCTATCCGGGAGAAACTCGCCAATTAATTCCTTCAAAAATTGTTTCTCATTACGAGGAAAATCCGGAAATGCAAGCAGATAGAGTAACTGAGGCAGTAATTAAAGGAATAAAAGATAAATATGATTTAATTGTCGTTAATTATGCTAATCCTGATATGATTGCTCACACTGGTAATTTTGAGGCAGCAATAAAAACTGCTGAAATTATAGATAAAAATATAGGACGGGTAATCGGATTAGCTGAATCTGGGGAATGTATTTTAATTATTACCTCTGACCACGGCCATATTGAGGAAATGATAAATCTTCAAACTGGCGAACCAATAACTAAACATAATACAAATCCTGTACCTTTTTATCTGGTAGGGAAAGAATTTAGATTAAAAAAAGCAAAAACTAAAGAAGAAATAGAAAAATTATATCGAACCCCCCAAGGAATCCTCTGTGATATTGCACCCACAATTTTAGACCTAATGAAAATTCCCCAGCCATCTGAGATGACTGGGGCAAGTTTATTGGGTATTTTAAGATAATTTTTACCTTTTTTCTATAATTTCATCAATTACACCGTATTCTTTGGCTTCCTCTGAAGACATGTAATAATCGCGGTCGCTATCTTTTTCAATCTTGGCAATTGTCTGGCCAGTATGCTTGGCCAGAATTTTATTTAATTT
>JBMORO010000007.1:0-18052 GCA_049322295.1 Patescibacteria group bacterium
TCAATGTGGTTGTGAAGAAGGCGAAGGCATAATCTGTATTCCCGACCCTCTTGAATGTAAAACCATTGATGAGATAATCGAGGCAATTGTTACCTTAATAGTGGCAATTGGTTTAGGAGTAGGAGTAATAATGATAATCTGGTCAGCTATTCTTTATATGACTTCTGCTGGAAACGAGCAAAAGGTTGCTACGGCTAAAAAAGCTTTGATGTGGACAGTAATTGGAATAGCTATTCTTTTGTCAGCCAGATTTATAATTATGCTACTGGTAGAAGTTCTAAGCGGCCCATAAAAATTTTTAAAGGTCGAAAAATAGACTTACAAACTAATTCAAGATTAATTTATGAAAAAAATAAGCAAAATTTTACCAGTTTTTCTGATTTTTTGTTTTCTTGCTCTGCCTTTGATTGTTTCTGCTCAATGGGAACAGACTACTGTTGGAATATTTGTCTGTGGTTTACTTAGGTTAATAAGAAATATAGTAGGAGCTATTGGTTTTGCTATAGCGGTGATTATGTTGATTTGGGGAGCAATTAAATATATGACTGCTGGAGGAGACCCAGAAAAAGCAAAAGCAGGCAGACAATTAATGCTTAATGCTGTAATCGGAATTGTTATCTTATTAGCTGTTATGTTTATAATTACCCTGGTGGCTGGGATTATTTCAGGAACGGGTATAACCTGGAATCCATTTATTGACCCTTGCCGTGAAATAATTTACACACCATAGTAGATATAGTTGTTAGTAACAATTCTTGATATTTTTTTAGAATCAACCATTATAAAAGCTGGTAATTTTTTACCCCGCACTTTTAAGTTGTGGGATCATTACCAGCTTTTGATTTCCCCCACCTATAAATTATAGGTGGGGGATTTGATTTTTGATGAGACTTGGGTTAAGATAGGGAGTATGCCGCGGTGGTGAAACTGGAAAACACGCATGGTTTAGGACCATGTGCCGAAAGGCTTGAGAGTTCGAATCTCTCCCGCGGCATTTTTATTCTAAGGGATTGCGTTCTACTGGATATAAACTTGGTGATTTGTAAGCAGAATTAAAGGTTTTGTCAATAATTAAATTATCATTTTTATCATAAACCTTCTGGGTGATTTTAGCTTTCATTGAGCCATCTTCTTTAGTATCATACTGATAAGGACCATCAATAACAATTTTTCTTCCGTCATTAGTGCCATATAACTCAAAAATTAAATCGTAGCCAACAACTTTTGTTTGAATAAGAATATGAGCTGGAGTGTTGTTAATAAATTTAAGGTCAGGTGAAGGCGGATAAATAGTAGCGTCAAACCCTTGAGGATTATAATATTTTACCGGAAAAGCATGGGGGTATCTTTCAATAATTTTTAATCCTGCGTTTACCGCTGCTCTGAACATAGTAGTAGAAACCTGACAAAGTCCACCACCATATTCAGGAATAGTTTTATCTTTTTTAATCACTAACTCTGGTTCATAACCTTGTTCTGGCCCAATTTCGCCTATAATAGAATTGAAAGAAAATTCTTCTTCGGGCTTTATTAAAACACCATTAAATTTAGCTGCCCCTATTCCAATATTATGTATTCGACTATTAGGGGAACCAGAGAAATTAGAAACCCCTTTAGCCAGAAGAGCGGTTATACCTAGATTATTAATGCTTTCGGTAGTGATTTTTGGTTGGATTTTTTCTATTCTAAGTTGGATTTCTTTTTTATCAGTTAGAATCCCGCCAGCTAAAACTGGAATATTGTTTTCTATTTCTAATCTAATTCCCTCTTCTGATAAAGCAAAAGCAATAACCCGATTATTTTTGAAAGTAAACTTAGCATCAATTGGTTCATGATTTATTAAAGGAGCCAGACTAATAAGATATTCTTTAGCTTTCTCTTGGTTTAATTTTAGACCCAAAATTTTATTATCAGGATTTTTAGAATCTAATACTGGTTTAAAATCTATTAATAATAAAAATTCTTCTCTATTTACTTTTCCAATCTCTTTCTTTTCTTTGTCATCGCTAACAACCAAACTAAAAGGTAATTTCCCAAAAACAGATTTTACTTTTTGATAAGCATCTTTGGTTTCTGATTCTATTACTTCGGGATAATCTTCGATTAATTCTAATTGAACATATTGTCCTCTAAAATTATTTACAATTTTTGCTAAATCTTTTTTAAGCCTAATCTTATTGATTACTACCCCTTCTTTACTGGGAGTGGTAATAAAATCTTTCTTCTCGTCATCATAAATCAAGGTGCTATTTTGAGCTGGTTGATGGATTGAGGATAAATTTTCTTTAAGGAAATTTTCCAATTCTTCTTCGTTTATTTGCCAGACCAATTTTGAATCATATCCAAAAAGAGATAATAACTGCCAAAAAGCATTTTTTAGAAATTTATTTCTTTGATGACCTCTTTCAAAAGCTATTTTGGTAGTATTAGAAACATCAATTTCTATTCCTAATCTTTCTAAATTGGCTTGCCAAGGAGAATTTTTATAGATTAAAAATAAATCCATTTTTAGGAATTGTTCGCTAGCTTCGATTAGTTTTTGTTCAGCTGCTTGAGGAGATAATCCTCCAACAGAAATGCCAGCCACTTTTGTTCCCCAGCTTATTTTGTTGGTATTTAGGATATTAAGAATGAAAAAGAAAATGACTATAATTAAAAAAACAATAGCGCTAATTAAAATATTCCTTAGACGGCTCAATTTTTTTATTTTTTCTTTATGGTCAAATGTCTTCATAATTTTATGATAACCCAGATTCTTAAATTTAAAAAGATCTGATATAATAAAATTACAATGGTTAATAGAATTCTAAATCATAAATCAAAGACCATTTTTTCAGCTGCCTTTATTTTGGCAGCTAGCGCTTTAGTTAGTCGGCTTCTAGGGCTTTTCCGAGACAGATTATTAGCTGGTAGATTTGGGGCCGGTGATGAACTGGATATTTATTTCGCTGCTTTTCGTTTGCCCGATTTAATTTATAATATTTTGATAATTGGAGCAATTTCCTCAGCTTTTATTCCTGTTTTTGCCCAATATTTTAAAAAAGATGAAAAAGAAGCCTGGTATTTAACCAATGGGGTTTTTAATTTAATTTTTTTAATTTTAGTAATTTCAGCTGGTCTATTTATTTTTTTAGCTCCTTCTCTGATTTCAGTTATTGCCCCTGGTTTTTCAGGAACAAAAAAAGAAATGACCATTTTATTAACTAGAATTATGTTTTTAAGCCCTTTGTTTTTGGGAATGAGTAGCATTTTTAGCGGTGTTTTACAATATTTTCACCGCTTTTTTGTTTATTCTCTAGCTCCCATAATGTACAATTTAGGAATTATTTTTGGCATTTTGATTTTTGTTCCCAAATTTGGTTTAGTCGGCTTGGCCTGGGGTGTGGTTTTGGGTACGTTTTTACACTTTTTTATTCAATTACCTAGCGTAATCTATTCCGGTTTTCGTTGGCAAAAAGTTTTAACTATCTATCATCAAGGAATTAGAAAGATTATAAAATTAATGATTCCCCGAACTATTGGCTTAGCTGGTTCTCAGATGAATTTACTAGTGATTACCGCCTTGGCCTCAACCCTGGCCTCTGGCAGTCTGGCTGTTTTTAATTTGGCTGACAATTTGCAATACATTCCCATTGGTATTATTGGCATTTCTTTTGCTATGGCTGTTTTTCCGAGGTTAGCCAAAGCTTTTGCCGAAGAGAATAAAGAAGAATTTTCTAGGAACTTTTCATCGGTTTTTAGTCAGATTCTTTATTTAGTTTTGCCAATCACGGTTTTGCTTTTTCTGTTACGGGCTCAGATTGTTAGGATAATTTTAGGAACTGGTCAATTTGGTTGGCTTGATACCAGACTAACCGCCGCTGCTTTGGGTGTTTTTTCTTTTGGGATTTTTGCCCAAAGTTTAATTCCCCTTATCTCTCGAGCTTTTTATTCTTTTCATAATACCAAGACCCCGGTAATTATAAGTTTATGGAGTGTTGGTTTAAACATTCTAAGTAGTTTTACCTTTATTTGGCTTTTAAACAATAAAAATATTTTTTCTGATTTTCTTTCTCATTTTTTAAAGTTAGGAGGGATTAGCAATTTCTCGGTTATCGGCCTACCAATGGCTTTTGTGGTAGCTGGAATTTTTAATTTTTTACTTTTACTTATATATTTTGATAAAAAGATTAGTCTCTGGCGACCAAAATTTATTCTGAATTCCTTAGCTAAAATATTAGTAAGCTGTATTTTTATGGGGTTTACAATTTACGCCTTGCTATATTGTTTAAATCTTTTTGTTAATACCCATACCTTTGTTGGAATTTTCATTCAGGCAGGCGGGGCAGCTATTGGGGGGGTGGCAATTTATTTTATAATTTCTCTTCTTTTAAAGTCTCCAGAGGCTCCAGCAATAATTAGAAAAATTTTCCACCCTGGGGGTGGTCGCCCGAAGGGCGATAAGATATGAACCAGCAAAATATTCGAAATTTTTGTATAATCAGTCACATTGATCATGGTAAGTCAACTCTGGCTGATAGATTTTTAGAAATTACCAAGACAGTTAATCCTAGAAAAATGAGGCCACAATATTTAGATAGGATGGCCATTGAGAGAGAGCGAGGAATTACGATTAAGATGCAGCCAGTAAGAATGATTTGGAAGGATTACATTTTGAACTTAATCGATACCCCGGGTCATGTTGATTTTTCTTACGAGGTTTCCAGAAGCCTAACAGCAGTTGAGGGAGCAATTTTATTGGTTGATGCAACTCAAGGAGTTCAAGCCCAGACACTAAGTAATTTGGAATTGGCTAGGCAACAAAATTTAGTAATTATTCCGGTTATTAATAAAATTGATTTACCTATTGCTAATATTGAGCAAGCAATTAAAGAAATAGAGGAACTTTTAAAAGTTAGAAAAGAAGAGATTATTTTGATTTCGGCCAAAACTGGCAAGAACGTAGAAAATGTTTTGGAAAGAGTGGTAGAAGTTATCCCAGCCCCCACTTTTGCTAAGGCTTCGGTGGGTGAATCAAAAATGAGAGCCCTCATTTTTGATTCAGAGTACGATGCTTATAAGGGAGCGGTGGCTTATGTTAGGGTTTTTGATGGTTCTATTCAAAAAGGAGAAAAAATTTATTTAATGGGTTCAAAGGTTCATGGCGAGGTCTTGGAATTAGGTTATTTTAAACCCGAGTTTACTGAAAGCAGGGAATTAAAATCAGGCGAAGTCGGCTATATTGCTACTGGTTTAAAAGAAATTGAGAAATGCCGAGTTGGAGACACAGTTTCGAAATTCCCAGCCCAAGGCTGGTCCGCCTCTGGCGGAGAAATTGAGCCCTTAAGGGGCTATAAAGAGCCGCAATCAGCGATTTTTGCTAGTTTCTATCCAATTAATTCTAATGATTATGATTTATTAAAGAACGGCTTACAAAAATTAAAATTAAATGACGCATCGTTAAATTTTTCATCTGAATCTTCCAGTGCTCTTGGCCGAGGATTTAGGTGTGGATTTTTAGGAATGTTGCATTTAGAAATAGTAAGCGAACGATTAAAAAGGGATTATGGCCTGGATTTAATTATTACTTCGCCAAGCGTAGTTTATAAAAAAACTAAAGAGGGAGTGGAAGAACCATGGATAGAGATAGAGATTATTAGTCCATCTTACTATCTTGGTCAGATTAATAATTTATTAGGTAATTGCCCTGGCGAGTTTAGAGAGACAAAATGGTTAACTCAGGAGAAAGTCCTTATTTATTACCAAGGACCCTTAGATATTATTTTACAAGGATTTTATGATAAGTTAAAAAACGTTAGTTCTGGTTATGCTTCAATGAATTATAAATTAATTGGTTATAAAAAAGCTGATTTAGTAAAATTAGATATCTTAATTAATAAAGAAAAAATAGAGGCATTTTCAAGAATAGTTAGACAGAAAGAAGCGTATAAAGAAGGAAAAAGAATAGTTGAACTACTAAAAGAAAGTTTGCCCCACTATCAATTTTCGGTGCCAATTCAGGCAGCGGTGGGTAGTAAAATCATTGCTCGAGAGACAAAAAAGGGGATGAGAAAGGATGTGACTGGGTATCTTTATGGTGGCGATGTTACCCGAAAGAAAAAATTATTAGAAAAACAGAAAAGAGGCAAGAAAAAACTGGCCCAAATTGGCAAGATAACCATACCTTCCGAGGTATTTTTAAAAGTACTAAAACAGAGATGAATCAGAAAAAATTTACAAAATTAGCAAAGATATTTTGGTATATTATTGTCATAATTGTAGCTTTGAGTATGATTGCTTTTTTATTAATTCCTTTATTAAGAACAAGATGAAGGAAAACTTTTGGCATTCAAAAATTTTTATTTTTGGATTGTTAATCATTCTTATTTTATTGGTCATCGCCTCGGGACGAGAGGCTTATCGTAATTACAAGATTAATCAGGAAATTAGAGGTTTACAGAAAAAAATTGATGAATTGAAAGAAAGTAATAAAGAACTAACTGAACTAGAGAAATACCTTCAGTCACCTGAATTTTTAGAAAAAGAAGCTAGGTTAAAATTAAATTTAATTAAGGATGGAGAAAAATTAGTAATTATTAAAAGGTCAGAGGAGGAATCTAATTTAAAAGAATCAAAGCCAGAAGAAAATAAAAATATTCCCAATATCTTGAAATGGTGGGAATATTTTTTTGGCAGAAGATAGTATAAAATCGGGATACAAAATTTTTCTTGCTCACGAAGCGCGTTTCATCTTCTGGACTATCACGGCCTGACGCTCGCTGCGAAAAATTTGTATCCCGATTTGGAAAATAAAAAATGGAAAATAATTATATCAAAATTGGTTTTGCGAGGGATTTGGAAAATCCACAAGACAGGAGGTTGTTTAGGTTTTTGGAGATTTTGCCCGGGGTTTTGAGTTGGGGCACGATTTTATTAGTGATTTTTCTTTCTTGGCAAAAGCCGGTTTGGATTGCCTTTTTTATTATTGCCTTTGATATTTATTGGTTTTTGAAGACAATTTTTCTATCCTTTCATCAGCAGGTTTCTTTTAAAAAGATGAAGAGAAATTTAGAAATTGACTGGTTGGATAAATTAGAGGATATGCGGGAGGTTAAACCCCCTGTAGGAGGTTTAACCTCCAAAAATTGGCGCGAGATTTACCATTTGGTTATTTTACCAATGTATAGAGAAAAATTTGAGGTAATTCAATCAACGTTTAATGCTTTAGTAAATTCTAAATATCCCTTAGATAGATTAATTGTGGTTTTAGCTACTGAAGAAAGAGTAGGTAAACCAGCTCAAGAAATTGCTCGAGCAGTTAAACAAGAATTCGGGGATAAATTTTTTCGTTTTTTAATTACTATTCATCCTCAAGATATTCCTGGCGAGTTAAAAGGTAAGGGTTCTAACGAAACTTGGGCTGGCAGAAGAGTTAAAGAAGAAATTATTGACCCTTTAAAAATTCCTTATGAAAATATAATTGTTTCTTCTTTTGATATTGATACTCAGGTTTTTCCGTATTATTTTGCTTGTTTAACTTATAATTATTTAACCTGTAAGGATCCATTACATTCCAGCTTTCAGCCAGTTCCAATTTATAATAACAACATCTGGGACGCGCCTGCCATATCGCGAGTAATTGCTGTTGGTGCGACTTTCTGGCATATGATTCAACAAGAAAGGCCAGAAAGGATGTCTACTTTTTCTTCTCACTCAATGAGCTTTAAGGCAATTGCTGAAATGGATTTTTGGACAACTAAAAATGTTTCCGAGGATTCGAGAATTTTTTGGCAATCATTATTATTTTACGATGGCAATTATCAAAATGTTCCTTTGTATTATCCGGTTTCCATGGATGCTAATTTAGCTGATAATTTTTGGCAAACAATTAAAAATGTTTTTAAACAGCAAACCCGTTGGAGTTGGGGAGTAGAAAATGTTCCTTATTTTACTTTTGGCTGTATAAAAAACAAGGCCATGGCCTTGAGAAAGAAGATTTATCATTGCTTTCACCATTGGGAAGCATTTTGGTCTTGGGCAACTAATTCTTTATTGATTTTTATGCTTGGTTGGTTACCTTTATTTTTGGGGGGAGAGGAGTTTAACCGGACACTCATTTCTTATAATTTGCCTCGAATGACTCGGACAATTATGACTTTGGCAATGATTGGTTTGCTTGGCTCAGCTTTTTATGGTTTACAACTTTTACCGCCTCGGCCAGAAAAATATAAATCAAGAAAGTATATTTGGATGGTTCTTCAATGGATTTTAGTGCCGCTTGTGATGATTGTTTTCGGCTCTATTCCCGCCCTCATTTCCCAAACCCGTTTAATGTTAGGCAAGTATATGGGGTTTTGGGTGACGGAGAAAGAAAGGAAGTAGTTTTATTCCAAATGGATTGTCTGTTTGAATTGGGAGAGTTTGGTGGAGAGGAGGGGGTGATATTTTAAGTCTGGGTCTTGGGAGAGTAAATCGGATGCTTCGGAGCGGGTGGATTTAATTAAATTTAAATCTTTTAAACTCGCCATTGCTAAGTCAGGTAAGCCGGATTGGGTTACGCCATAAAATTGTCCTGGTCCTCGAATTTCCATATCTTTTTCGGCTAATTCAAATCCACTATCAAATTTTTGTAGAGCGCGTAATCTGGCAGTGGCTTCGCCAGAAGTAGAAAATAAGAAACAATACGACTGGTGTTTGCCCCTACCCACTCGACCTCTAAATTGATGTAATTGAGCCAGACCGAATCTGTCAGCTCCTTCAATCATCATTACTGTGGCATTGGGAATGTCAATTCCTACTTCAATAACTGATGTTGAGACCAAAACATCAGTTTTTCCGCTACAGCTTCGTGAGCGGATCCGCTCACTCTGTTGAGCGGATTTATAACCCCTGAATTCTTCCATAATTTTCTGTTTTTCTTTTGCCGACATCTTTCCGTGGAGCATATCAATCTTTAAATCCGGAAATATTTTGGTAGCCAGTTTTTCATATTCTTCTTTAACTGCTTTTACTTCTTGCCAGAGTAGTTTTCGAGGGTCAATTTTTATTTGTCCATTTTCAAAATTTTGTTCTGTTTTATTTTGGGGCTCGATTCTCGGACAAATCACAAAAACCTGTCTGCCTTTTTTTACCTCACGCCGAATAAATTCATAAGCTGATTCTCTTTCCTCGGGTGGGATAATTTTGGTAATTATTTTTTGTCGTCCTTTGGGCATTTCATCTAAAAGAGATATATCTAAATCACCATAAATTGTTAAAGCCAAAGTTCGTGGAATGGGAGTAGCAGTCATACTTAACAAATGGGGTATTTGTTTTCCTCGAACCAAGGTTGCCCGTTGCTCTACTCCGAATCTGTGTTGTTCATCAACAATTACCAAAGCCAGATTTTTGAATTTAACAGTTTTTTGGATTAAGGCGTGGGTGCCGATTACAATATCTGTATCTTTATCAAACTTTTTTTCACTACCGGTTAATAATCCGATTTTCAGGTCAAAATCTTTTAATAATTTACTTACTTCTTTAAAATGCTGTTGAGCTAAAATTTCGGTTGGGGCCATAAATGCCACTTGATAGCCAGCTTTAGCCACTTCAAGAGCAGTCATTGTAGCAACCACGGTTTTTCCAGACCCAACATCGCCTTGTAATAATCTGTTCATTGGCTCAGATTTAGCTAAATCCTGGATTATTTCCCAAGCAGCTTTTCTCTGGGCATTAGTCAAAGTAAAAGGCAATTTTTTTACAAAATTTTGAATTAAAATTTTATCAAAAGGAACAGAAAAAGCATTTTCTTTTTGTAAATTTTTTCTTTGTTTTAAGACAAATAACTGGAGGAGAAAAAGTTCTTCAAAAGCAAATCTTTTCTTTGCTTCTTCAGCGAGTTTTAAATTTTTGGGAAAATGGATATTTTTTAAAGCCGTGGAAATTTGGGGTAACTTTTGTCTTTTTATAACATCCCAAGGCAAGAATTCTTTAATTTGATTAGCTACTGGTAAAACAAGTTTAATATAATATCTTAGAAACCTTGAACCTAAGCCAGTGGTTTCGGGATAAATCGGGACCAAGCCAGCGGTATGGGTATACCCCCACACCAAAATCTTTGGTGTGGGGGTAAATTTTCCCAAAGTCATTAGCTCGTAATTTGGATTAGATAAATATGGTCCATCTTTTCCCATTGTGTATTTTCCTGACAAGCTGACTTTTTTACCTTGTTTTATATTTTTAACTAAAAATGGCTGATTAAACCAAATTACTTTTACTGAGGCGCTCGGGTCTTTAACCACTGCTTCAGTCAAGCACATTCTTTTTTTAAAAGTCCGAGTATTTTCAATTGATAAAACCTCGCCTTGGATGGTGGCAGTTTCGTTTAATTTTAGGTTTCCAATTGGAATTATTTTGGAAAAATCATCATAGCGATTGGGAAAATGATAAAGTAAATCCCGGACCGTATTCAGCCCGAGTTTATGAAATTTCTTCAAATATCTTTCATTTATTCTCGGCAATTTCCCAATTGGCGTATCAAGAATATATTTAGTCATATTTTAAAATGCCCTCATCCCGATTTGAACGGGAATCACAAGCTCCGCAAGCTTGCACTCTATCCATTGAGCTATGAGGGCTAAAATCCCACTCTTCTCATCCAAATATCAATAATTGATTCTCGGTGATGTTTTTCAGGGAGAAATCTTAACAAGAATTTTCTGACTTCATTGGGATTTTGGTCAGCTAAAGGTATTCTAAGGTAGGGGAAAAATGTTTTTTTACTTCTGAAGCTGATTTCTTTTTCTTCGGGCGGATTATAAAATAACCAGAAGGAACGCAAACTATCAAAATCATGAAGCCGACCGTCAATTTCAACCCCTTTTTCATTAATCTTAAAATTTATAATCCTTGGTTCTTTATTGGCATAAATATAAAAAACTCCAAAAGCTAAAATAATAAAAATCAAAAAGAGGATATTATCGCTAATAAGGGCAATGATGCCAAAGACAATGGTAAGAAAAGCCGGGACAATAAACCAAGATTTTGTTTTTTCTTTTTTTTCAAATTCCGGTGTCTCCCAGTTAAATTCTTGAAGTTCAATTTTTTCTTTATTTCTTTTCATCTTTGTAGAAGAATTTGACCATTAATAATTTTAAGATTCTGGCTAAAACGAAGACCGCGCCAACTTCAATAGTAACAAAAGTTATATTCATTAAACTTTTTAATTCCTTGCCATCGTCAGAATAAGAGTAATAATTTTTATTTAGAAAATTAATTAAGTATAGAATAGCTGTCATTATAATCCAGATATAAACGAAAACCTCCCCTCTTTTTTGACCCTTTTCCGACGAGGAGCGTTCCAAAAATCTAAGTGCTTCTTTGTGGAGAGCATATATAGTTAAGACACCAATGTAAAAAATATTTATTCGAGATGGCGGGAATTCCCCTCGGGAGAAGAACTCGGTTAAACTCATAAAGATAGTCAGCAAGGTAATAAAAAAGCAAATCCAAAATAAAACATTGCTTATTTTCGTTTCTACTTGAATTACTTTTTCTGTCATAACGGAGGGTAGAGGACTCGAACCTCTAAGGGCTTTCGCCCACCGGTTTTCAAGACCGGCGCATTGCCATTCTGCCAACCCTCCATTCCGCCATTAATTTTCTAATCCCAATTTCTCTTTTAGGTGTCTTCTGCCTTGGCCGGTTTTATAAAATAGCTCTGTTTTTCGGGCTAATATTTTATTTCTGTGACCTTCATAATAAATTAAATTCCATGGCCTTCCGTTTTTTGTAGATGCTACCTTGCCCTTATTATGTTCTTCGAGCCTTTTTCGTAAATCTTCGGTGCTTCCTTTATATAATTTATTATTAGTTTGACTTTGTAGGACGTAAAAATAATACATAGGTTTTTCCGCCCATCTCACTACGCGAGTGGGCGGATCCGCTCACTTGATGAGCGGACAAGACCGCCGCACTAGTCCACTATGCGACTCCTCCATTTATTCCACTATAATCTGATTTTTTCCTCTTTTTTTGGCTTTTAATAGGGCTTTATCTACTTTTTTAAAAATTTGGGTGGCCGAATACTTGGGATTCGATCCAATAACCCCGATACTGAAAGTAAGGGGTAGTTTTTTTTGACAATTTTTTAGAATGATTTCTGCTCTTTTTTTGGCCTGTTCCAGAGTTGCTTCTTGTAAAATAATAGCAAACTCTTCACCGCCCCAGCGAGCAACAATATCAAAATCCCTGACAGAATCTTGAAGAAATTTGGCTGTTTTTTTTAGAATCTTGTCTCCGTAAAGATGGCCGAATTTATCATTAAATTTTTTAAAGTCATCAATATCGATTAATAAAAGCGAAAAATATTCTCTTCTTTGGCGTCTGCTCATATGTTCGGCAGTCCATTTTACTTCTTTGCAGGCGCTTTTTAAAAAATGAGAAAAAGCATGACGATTATAAACCTGGGTCAAAAAATCAATTGTGACCAAATCTTTTAATTTTTCAATCTCTTTTTTTAATTCCTGATTTTCTTTTTTTATAATTTTGAGTTCCGGTTTCATTTTAAAACGGAGACGGTGGGATTCGAACCCACGGGCCCCGTTTCCAGGACCACGGTTTAGCAAACCGTTGCTTTGGACCGCTCAGCCACGTCTCCAAACTACTTTTAAATTTTAATACAAATTTTATCCTTTTGCAATCACTAAACCCCAAACTTCTTGTGCCCCGCTTTTTTTGAGAATTTTTGCTGCTTCAACTAGAGTTGCGCCGGTGGTGGTTACGTCGTCAATAAGAATAATAATTTTTCCCTCGACCGAAGATTCGGGACTAATCTCAAAGACCTCTTTGAGATTAGTCCTTCGTTTTTCCATATCTTTGATTTTTGCCTGGGGCGTAGTGGAAATTTTTCTTTTCAGAATGTCGTTTTCTAATAGCAGTTTAAAATGTTCTGCTACTTCTCGAGCTAGTAACTCCGCCTGATTGAAGCCGCGATAATGAAGACGATATTTGTAAAGCGGAACTGGGATTATAATAAAATCCAAATTCCAAGTTCCAAAATTCAAACTTTCCAATGTTTTTATCAAGAGGTCGGATAGCGGCTTGGTTAATTCTTGGACATAATGATATTTGAAATTTTTAATTAAATCTTGAACAACTGGATTTTTGTATTCGGTAGCAGCAATTAATCTATCCAAGCCATTTTCTTTGGCACACCCGATACAAATTTTCCCTTGCCAGGTAATTTTTCCGCAGAAAAAGCAAGTATTATTTGGGGTAATTTCTATTTTATTAAAACAATCCCGACACAGATAAGTGTCGGGACAATTACAGCCCAAACATTTTTTAGGAAAAAATAAATCTAAAAAGAATTTTTTGACTTTATTTAGCCACATTAATTATACTGGCAGTGAATGAAACTTTGTTTTTGATTTTTTCGGAAACATTTTCTTTGGCTTGGATATCTATTTTATCTCCCTTTTTCAAATCGGAAAATTTAAGGGTGGTTTCTTTGGGATAAATCGGTTTTGTGCTTCCTGCGGTTATGGTTTTTGGGTCGGGAAATTCAAGCTTAACTATTTTTGTATCTTTGTCTACGGCCACATTTACGTTTTGTTTAATTGGTTCTTTGCTCGGGTCTGCTAATAAAATCAAAGCATTAATCACCAAAGCATTATCTTTAATTTCTTCGATAATCCCAGATACACCGTAAATTTCTGGGGCAATTACAATCTCCTCTTCTTTTTGGGTGATTGGTTTTTTATAACCCCCAAAAATAATTGCCAGAGCTACTAAAATTATTAATACAATGATAGCAATTAAAACCGGAGTTTTTATTTTCATAAATTTTGGATTAAGTATTATTTAATTTAATTATACAAAAATAAAAAAACGCAAGCAAGTAAGAAATTTGTTGCAGATATCTTGAAACATTAGAAAATACTTGACAAGAGTTTGTTTTTATTATAGCTTAAAATGTTAGAGACAAGATGCACCTTGGTGCACATTAGAATAGATTTTTGGTTCTTTCGCGTTCTTTACAACCAAATTTACCGAAATCTTCTTTAATCGGTAAATATTGAGATAGTATCGAGAATTGTGACGAAGGAGGTGAAGATAGAAAGAAAGTAAGAATTTAGGCAGGGGGTATGGGTGGAACACCGAACCCAGGAGAGGTGCAAAACTTATCTCCGAGTAAAAGGAGAAAAATCATGCCAGGAGCAAAAGACGAGTATGACAAAGGTTATGCGGATGGCCGGAGAGAGGCAGAATATCAGAAGTCACATGGTGTTATCGACCGTCTCATTCGAGACTTCGGCTATAGCCCGATGAAAAGTGATTCCGAGGCCTATAAGGGCGGATTCAAGCAAGGCGTGGAAGACGGCCACAAGAAATAACCATTCCGAGGGTAGTAGACATAAATACAATGATACAATGCCTGCTACCCTTTTATAATTTTTAATAAATTGAGTATAATAAATAGGTAATTTTACTAAATATAATATGTTTTGGATTATCTTAATTTTCGTTTTAATTATTATTGGTTTTTTAGTAATTACAGATATCTATGCAAGCGTCATTGCCGCCCCCTTTTTTGCCACGCCCAAAAATTATATACGAAGAGCATTTCAGGCGTGCAATTTAAAATCGGGAGAAAAAATCTATGATCTAGGCTCAGGTGATGGTCGGGCTCTAATTATGGCGGCCAAAGAATTTGGTGCCAATGCAAAAGGATTTGAGCTTTCCTATCTATTATATCTTATTTCTAAAGCCAATATTTTATTCCATCATCTTCCAAAACGAGTTGAAGTCAAATGGTGTAATTTTTATAATGAGGATTTACGTCAAGCAGATGTGATATTCTGCTGGTTGACGCCAAGGGCTTTTCCAAAATTAGCTCAGAAATTTAATCAAGAGTTAAAAGCTGGTACCCGAGTGATTGCCTTTTCTTCACCTCTTGGTTTTTGGCAGCCAGAACAGGAGATTGAATTTCCGTCCCAAGGGCTTAAATTATTCGGGAGATATATAACAAAGCCAAGTAAGGTTAAATTATTTTTTTATTCCAAGAAATAAATATTTACCAGTGACATTAAAAATGGAGCGCTTGACACTCATCAAATATCTGATAAAATAAAACTATATGAAGAAAGTATTAAAGAAAAAAGTTTTTCAATATACAGCAGTTTTTGAGCCAGCCAAAGAAGGTGGTTATGTGGTAAGTATTCCTTCTCTTCCAGGTTGCTATACTCAAGGAAACACATTTGAAGAGGCCTTAAAAAATATAAAGGAAGCAGCCATTTTGTATTTAGAGGTTGTCCAAGAAATGAAAGAAGAATTACCAAAAGAAGAAGGGGTAATAGTTGCTCCCATTAAAGTAAAAGTATAATTTTAGGAATTATGCCGAAACTACCCACTCTTAAACCAAAACAATTAATCAAGGCCCTAGAAAGAGTGGGTTTTTGTTTTGTCAGACAAAAAGGAAGTCATAAGATTTATACAAGAAATAGAGTTTTAGTTGTCGTGCCATGGCACAACAAAGATTTGAAGAAAGGATTGGTTAAGAAAATTATAAAAGACGCGAAATTATCAACAGAAGAATTTATAAAACTGATTAAGAAATAAAAATTTGTTGCAGATATCTTAAAACATTAGAAACCACTTGACATCAGCCCGACACGCCTCCGATGTTTAGCATCGGGGAAGGATAGGGCTGCCGGAGCAATGGCGAGAAGAATAAAGACAAGGTAGAATAGAAGGTATATGTCAATCAAACGAACATCCCATTCTCTCTACGATTTATGGTACCACTTTGCTTGGTCAACAAAATACAGAAAGGAGATATTTAAGAACAGAAATATAGTATACTGTGCCAAAACAATTCTTCGAGCCATTGCGGGCCACTACGATATAACCATTCAAGATCAGTATTCACAAATGGAGCAAAAATTGCTACAATAAGGTCGGCAGAACTAACCGACCTTATTTTCTTTTATGAAAAACTATCCCAATCTAAAATTTGTCATTAACAAAAAAAAGGAATTAGAGACATTCCTAAATTTTTATAGTTGGTCTAAACATCAAAAAAAGAATAGAGATTTGAATTGGGCGATTTATAAGCCCCATCCAAAATTAAGAAGAATAAAGAAGAAAAGTTTATTAGAACAAAAAATATTTATTCATAAATATATTGATAATTTTTATAAACAAAATATTAATGAAATTAAAAACGGTGTTTTAAAAGCGAAAAAAGATTGGAAAAAAGTAGAAAAAGATTTTTTTATTTTGGTTGATGAAATTTTTAAAGAATATCCGTGGCCAAATGGTAAATATATTGCCTATTCTACAATCTGGGGAATGTATCCTAGATATTTAAATAGTAAGACATTTTTATTTCCGTACTCGCACAATAAAAAGAACTATATTTTAATCGTGATTGCTCACGAGATGTTGCATTTTATGTTTTATGATTATGTTTATACAAAATTTTCAAAGCTGAAAAGCCAAAAATATAATTTTGTTTTATGGAACATGTCAGAAATATTTAATGCAGTAATTCAAAATTCTAAGAAATGGATTAGTGTTTTTCATCAAAAAACAATGGGATATCCGGAACACAAGAAGCACATTTCAAAATTTAAAAAATATTGGCAAGAATCAAAAAATATAGATATTTGGATTAAAAAGAGTTTTGATTATTTAAAAAATTCAAAACCCTTGACTTTTTAATTAAATAGGAGTATACTATAATTAGGAAAATAAGATGTTCTTTAGCACTTTATATAAATGAAGCCCATATGGGATTCTAAGATTAAAAGCCTCAGTCATTCGACAGGGCAAGGAGGTGAGAGAAGTGAAGAGAGTTTTGATGGTTTTGCTGTCCATTTTAATGCTGTTGTTGTTTTGTTCTTGCGGAAAAATAACCCAGCCAGATAAACCCTGGGAGTACAAAACTAATGTTCAGATTACTTATAGCCGGGATGTGTCGAAAATTACAAATCCAGAAGGACCTGATGAAGGGACTATTCTTTTCGGCGAACTCAATGACCCGCAAATTCCGGGAGGCCAGGACCATATTAGTATTCAGATGACTAAAGTTATGGAAAATAGGTTTAGTTGTACTATTCCTAAGATCTGGATCAATTCTAGCAGCATTTACCACGTGGTAAGGGTCCAAGATCTCAAATTGGCTATCCCTGGGGGTACTCCAGACACCAACCATAGTGGTTATACGGGGGAGAACATTGATATTCCCGGGAGCTATGATCGACGGGTAGTTCCAATCTATAATGGTGAGAGCTCCGAGCTCTGGTTCATGATCAAGTAGCACGCCCTTGGTTAACAAAAAACCAAGGGCTTTTTGCATTTGCAATATATTTTAGGTATAATTTAATTAAAGGATTATTTGATAGTTGATAATTAAAAATAATCGTAAGTTAAGATAATCATAATCATAAAAATATGCGTCTAAATAATTTAAAACTTTCTTACCTATTATTTATTATTCTTCTAATCTTTTTGGCTGTTTTTCTTAGTTTTAAGATAGTTTCAGCTGTTTGTGTAAAATGCGCTCCACCTAAATATGATGCTTGTTATTTTAGCAATAAATCTATTTCACCCTCTCCTTGGGCCAAAACCACTATTACTATTTCTGGTGATGTGACTGGAGCTGGGAAAACTACGGTCTGTGAGAATGGAACTGACCATAAGCCACTGACAGTTGATACTCTGGAATACCAAATAGATGGAGGAGGATGGAAAGGACTCGTTTGGAAAACTGATTGGTGGCTAGCTCCCGGAGGCGAGGGTGTACCTTTTTGTGATTGTTGTTATCCTGAAGCACCTGGCCCATATAGACCATACAAATATCATTTTAGCAAAACCAATATTAATATCTCTGGTTATGTAGATGGCCCCCATACTTTAACCGTGCGAGCTACCAATATATCAGATGGGAAAAGCTGCACTACAGCTTTTAGTTTTAGCAAAGACACTACTGCCCCTACTTGCTCTATCAGTTATCCTAATGGCTTAAATCAAACAACTTGGCTGAAGGATTCTCTTAGCTTTAATGTAGGTTTAACTGAATCAGACACTG
>JBMORO010000008.1:0-17956 GCA_049322295.1 Patescibacteria group bacterium
TGGTAGCCCGAACAATACCGTCTTTATGATGAGCTGGAGAATAAATAGTGTAGAGCTTCAATTCTTCAGTATCAGAAATATTTATTACATTATGCTGGGCTCCAGCTGGAACAACTATTGCCACCCCATCCCTCAATTCATATTCATTGCCATCAATAATACATTTACCTTGACCCTTTTCAAAACGGAAAAATTGGTCATTATCAGGATGAACTTCCATGCCGATTTCTTCCTTTGGTCTTAAACTCATCAATACCAACTGGCTATGTTTTGCCGTGTAAAGAACCTTGCGAAAATTCTCATTTTCCAGAGTATCTTTTTCAATGTTTGTTGTATATCCTTTCATATGATTTTTACCCTGTTAAAAATTAATTATTATCTTCTAATTATTATCTACTTATGGCTGAAATAACTCCTCTGGTAGAAAACGGACTTGCTGAACCCCTGAAAATTGTTTGGCTGTGGCTTCAATTTGAAACCATAAAACCCCTACTCGACAGGAACCACCGACGGTTTTATTATTTGGGTCGTTAAAAGTTAAAGTCAGAACGCCACTTTTAAAAGAAGCTGCTTTAAGCGAGAATCCTTCCAAAGGATATTCAGTAGTAATGCTATTATTTTTTTCCTCCTGAGTCAATTCGCCTTTTAGTAAAAGTTTAATCGTATCCTGAATTGGCGTTTGAGTTATGGGGATGGTTCTTTTAACTGCGACTAAACCATTGCGACTACATAAAACATTGCCATTTTCGTCTTTGTCTAAATCGGGATTGTAATAATACAAATTTATCTCCCTGCCTTGCTTAAATAAAACAGGCATTTTTAATTCATCAGCATTTTCCGGCAACCCAGAAGGATTGTCTTTTTCAAAAACCAAAAATCCTTTTTGAATATTGGGAACAGAAAAAGTTAAATTTGCTTCAAATGGCACAAAATCTTCAGTCATCCAATCGCCTTTGGCTTGGGCATAGTGTTGTTTAATAAGATCGCCTTTTTCGTCAACTAATTTTATTGGAAAACTGGCTTCAAAAAACCAAAAACCCCGGGCTTTGCCTTTGATAATTAAAGGACTGGAAATTGTCTCATTTGCCATCGGACTTTCAATTTGAATCAAACCTTCTTTCGGGCAAGGCGCAAAATCGCATTCAGGTGGAATTCTTGAAACATAAGAACCATCGGAACAAAGTTTTGCCTCCATTGTGCAGGCAACAGGTTCTGGAGATTTGGATTTTTTAATTATAAATTCTAAACCCAGCCAAATCCCGGCTATAACAATCAAAATAATTAGAATCCTCTTCATGTTTTTATTCTACCAAAAAATTATTAAAACAAAAACCCGCCTTTTATTTGCTTGATTTTTTAAAAAATTTAAGATATACTTTAAAATATTCCGCAGTGGCGCAACGGTAGCGCAGCTCCCTGTTAAGGAGTTGGTTGTAGGTTCGAATCCTACCTGCGGAGCCAGTAAGGAAAAGTCAAACTTCCCGCCTCGCCGCATTCTTTGGAAAAACTGCCAAAGAATTAAAGAACCTGATAAAAATATCGGCTCGAACCATATTTTAGTAAAAAAATTTTTTATGAATTTGAAACATATTGTAAGTACAAAGCAATTTCTGAATAAAAAAATATTAAATGATATTTTCAAGGTTGCAGATAGTTTTGAGAAAACTAACCAGAGAGGCAGAGTTCCTAAGATTTTGCAGAATAAAATTCTCTCTTGTGTATTCTATGAACCGAGTACTCGAACTCGGTTCTCTTTTGAATCCGCGATGCTTAAACTTGGCGGACAAGTAATTTCTACAGAAAGCGCGGGACATTTTTCTTCGGCTATCAAAGGAGAAACACTTGAGGATAGCATACGAATTATCTCTGGTTATTCTGATATAATTGTTCTTCGTCATCCTGAAGTCGGTGCCGCAGAAAGAGCGGCTAAAGTTTCTTTGGTTCCAATCGTCAACGCCGGTGATGGCTCTGGTGAACATCCTACACAAGCACTCCTTGACCTGTATACTATCAGAAAAGAACTTGGTCGCCTTGATGATTTAAAAATTGCTATGGTTGGCGACCTGCTTTATGGTAGAACAATCCACTCGCTTATTTATCTTCTTTCGATTAGTCATAATATTGAAGTGTTTTTAGTCTCGCCGCGAGAATTGAAGTTGCCAGAAAAATATAAATCATTCTTAGAAAAACACAAGATAAAATTTTCTGAATCAGACAATTTAGAAAATATAATTTCGAAAATTGATGTTTTGTACATGACAAGAATTCAGAAAGAACGATTTTCATCGTCGCAACTTTACGAACGGGTAAAAAATTCATTTGCCCTAGACAAAAAGTTGCTAAATAAACTCCGCAAACAGGCCGTGATTATGCATCCATTGCCAAGAGTAAACGAAATTAGCCAAGAGGTTGACTCTGATAATCGTGCCGCATATTTTCGTCAAGCTCGAAATGGATTGTATATACGCATGGCTCTTCTTAATCTTTTATTTCGGAAGTAAAAATTTGCCGCCAAAGAAAAACTTAAAATTGTCCCCATAGTAGAACGCTTCGCGTTCACTACGGGGCAGGCGCCGAACGCGGCGAGCCCGCTTGCGGGCGAGCCGCAAATTACGGGGGCTTTTCCTCGCCGCCGCAGGTGGCAAAAAATGTTCGAACTAATTTAAGTATACGGAGCCAGTAAGGAAAATCAAACTTCCCGCCTCGCCGCGTTCTTCGTAAAAACTGCCAAAGAGCTTGTAAAAATATCGGCTTGAACCACATTTTGTAAAAGAAAATTTTTAAAATCATATTTTTAAATTGATTATATTATGGCAGAAATCAAAATTTTAATTGAAGGTTACGCAAAAGAACTTGAAAAAGGATGGGTGGCAAGTTCTACCACTTGTTTAATTACCTCAGAAAACAAAAAAATAATTACTGACCCCGGATGTAATCGTGAAAAACTATTGAAAGCGCTAAGTAAGGAAGGACTAACCACAAATGATATTGATTATGTTTTTCTGTCTCATTGTCATCCCGACCATGTTTTACTTGCGGGGATTTTCGAAAAAGCGAAATTCGTAACTTTCGATACCAATCTAGTTTATGATAAAGATTTGATGCTCGAATTTGATAAACACATATTGGGAGAAGATGTTGAGGTTATTGAAACGCCAGGACACGTACTGGAACACATTTCGCTTTTAGTTAGTACCCCCAAGGGGAGAGTAGCAATTGCTGGTGATGTTATTTGGTGGACTGAAGGAGAGGAACAGGTATTTAACATAAACCAAAAAGATCATACGCAGGCAAAGGGAATGAATATGGAAAAATTAATAGAAAGTCGAAAAAAACTTTTAGAGAATGCAGATTATATAATTCCGGGACACGGAAAAATTTTCAAAGTTCAAAAATAATTTTTGAGTTCACCTCCTTTCTTAAAAGAATTTGCCGCCAAAGAAAAACTTAAAATTGTCCCCATAGTAGAACGCTTCGCGTTCACTACGGGGCAGGCGCCGAACGCGGCGAGCCCGCTTGCGGGCGAGCCGCAAATCACGGGGGCTTGTTTTCGCCGCCTGCGGCGGCGAAAAATGTTCGAACTAATTTAAGTATACGGAGCCAAAAAGCCGAGAGGCATTGCCTCTCGGCTTTTCTTTTTTTAAATTTTAAATTTTTATCTGGGTATTTTATCTTTTATATTTTATTTTTTATTTTTATTTAGTATTCTTCAAGCTTCTTTAATTTTTGATGCTCTCTGATTTTTTGTAATGCCTTGGCTTCGATTTGGCGAATTCTTTCTCGGGTAACTTTAAATTCTTTACCTACTTCTTCTAGGGTATGAGTAATTCCGTCAGTCAAGCCAAATCGCATATCCAAAATTTTTCTTTCCCTCGGACTTAAATCGTCTAAAATCTCAATTAACCAATCTCTTAATAATCTTCGGGCAGCTACTTGACTTGGGGTAACTGTTTTTTCATCCTCAATAAATTCTCCCAAAGTACTATCTTCTTCTTCCTCGCCAACTGGCGCTTCCAATGAAATGGTATCTTGAGAAATTTTTTGAATATAACGAACCTTATCCACCTCAACTCCCATTTCAGCAGCAATTTCTTCTGGCATTGGTTCCCGACCTAAGTCCTGCAATAATCTACGCTTAACTTGGGTGTATTTAGAAATAGTTTCAACCATATGAACCGGAATTCTGATTGTTCTTGATTGGTCAGCCAAAGCTCGGGTAATTGCTTGCCTTATCCACCAAGTGGCATAAGTAGAAAATTTATAACCCCGATGATAATCAAATTTATCAGCTGCTCTAAATAAACCGATGTTTCCTTCTTGAATTAAATCTAAAAGACTTAAATTAGGACTACGACCAACATAGCGCTTAGCAATGCTAACTACCAATCGTAGATTGGCTTTAATCAACCTTTCTCTGGCTTCTTCGTCATTTCTCTCAATTCTCTTGGCCAATTCTATTTCCTCGTCTGGTGATAAAAGTTCGGTTTTGCCAATTTCTTTTAAATACATCTGGACCGAATCAATATCTTCTAGTTCTAATAGTCTTTTTAATTTCTTTTTTGGTTTTCCCTCCTTTTCTTCCATCAAATCAATATAATCTTTCTTCTCCAAGACTTTAATATGAGCATCTTTAAGTCGGCCATAGAGTTCTTCTAATCCTTCTATGTCTTCTTCTAAGCGGGGCACAGACTTGATTATCTCCTGTTCAGTGATGAACCCTCTACCTCGACTTTTATTGATTAAGTCCTCGATTATTTCTCTGGTTATTCTTACTTTTCTCCGGCGATGTTTGATTGGTCTTTTAATAGACTTCTTCTTTTTAAGCCTTCGGCTTTTCTTTCTGCCTCTGCTCAGCTTTTTTATTTTTTTCTTTTTTCTCATATTGTTACTTGTTACTTGTTTCTTGGTGTAACTTATTTAATTCTTCAGCTAATTTTGAAAATTTGTGTTTTAATTTTTTAACTTCTTCTTTGTTTTTCAATTCCTCAGCCTCTTTAATATCTAAACTTGTTTGACCCATCCTCTCTTTTAAATTATAAACTTTTATTTCTTTTAAACAACATTCTATTTCGTTTAAAACTTCTTTTTCTTCTAATTCACAATATTCGGCTTTAAAAATCAAATAATTAGTTAGATAAACTTCATCTGATGATAACTCATCTTGAAATTTTTTCAAGTCAAATTTTTCTTTAAAAGATTTTAATTTAAGAAAAATATCTCTAATTTCCAGAGTAGTCAAAATATTTGGATTTAGCTCTTTTTTTACATAATCGAGGTACTGGGAATATTTTAGAATTAAACCCAATAAATGCTCCTCTAAATTTTTAATCCTTGACTCCTGCCGAAATTCTGGAGTTAATAAAATCTCTTCTTCGCCAGTTTCTCTGGCCTTGATTCTCTGCAGGGCCTCAACTAACTTTCTTTCCTCAACCTTTAATTTTGAAGCTAAAACCTGAAGCCAGTGAGCCTGTTCAACTACATTAGAAATATTCTTTATTGGGTACAAAAGCTCTTTAGCTATTTCTCTTTTATTCTCAACAGTCAAATTCGGATATTTTGAAAAAGCGTTTTCAAAATAAAATTCCATTATTGGCTTAGAGTTTTCCAAAATATTTTCCCATTTTTTAGGGTCTTTTTTAATAATCTCAGCAGGATCTTTTCCGCCAGCTGGCGGACCTGGCAAAAGCGCTACTTTAATATTAAATTCCAGTTGTTGGGCAGAAGAAATTGCTCTTTTGGTTGCCTGTTCGCCTCCAGTGTCAGCATCAAAAGAAAAAATAAGATTATCAGAATATCGTTTTAAAACTCGGAGTTGGTCTAATGTTAAAGCACTCCCCGAGGTGGCAATTGCGTTTCTGCTTCCGGCCTGATGGCACATAATTAAATCCATTTGCCCCTCAACCACAATGCATTCATTTTTCTTACGAATTTCCATTTTTGCCTTATCTAGACCGTAGATGATCTTGCTTTTATTATAAATTAGAGTATCAGGAGTATTTACATATTTTGCTTTTTTCTCATCTTCCTTGCCGAATATTCTGCCGGAAAACCCAACTACCTGACCACTCAAATCAAAAATCGGAAACATTATCCGATTGCGAAATCGGTCGTAAAAGTTTTGAGTTTGTTCTTTTTGGACTATAAAACCCGCTTTCTCGACATCTACCCCTTTAAAGCCCAATTCGGTAAGATGTTTATAAAGAGCGTCCCATGATTCTGGTGCATAACCGACTTTAAATTCCTGAATTGTAGTGGGTCGTAATCCTCTATTTTTAAGATAATCTAATACGCTTTTATTTTTTTCTAATTGTTTTTGGAAAAATTCGGTGGCTTCCTCGCAAATTGCGTATAAAGTATTTCTCTGGCTTTTCAGTTGGGGATCTTCTCTTTTTAAAACTACACCTGCTTTTCGAGCTAAAGTTCGGAGGGCATCAGCAAATTCCACTCCCTCAATTTTCATTACAAAACTAAACATATCGCCTCCGAAATTACAGGAAAAGCAATGCCAGATTTGTTTAGATGGAGAAACAAAAAAAGAAGGATTTCTTTCCTTATGAAACGGACAGAGAGCTTTATAATCCTTGCCCGCTTTTTTTAACTTCACATAATCCTGCACAACCTCAACAATATCCAATCGATTTTTAATTTCGTCAATCGGTGTCATGAGATAATTTTAGTAGATTTTAAAGGTGATGACAAGGGTTAATAAATTAATAAATCACTATAAGACATATTCGTGCGAATTAGCCGATAAGGTTTTGGGTGAAAAAGGGGCCGGTGATGACTTACGTCATCTCCGGCCAAGTTTTTCCTCTAAAACAACATAGCGAATAAAAGTGCGTCAGTATTGCTTCCATCATCGCCTGCTCCAAGGTCTTTGTAATAACGATTGCTTCGTGATGCGTCAGGTTTCTGAGGCCATCAATTTTTGTCTCACTTCTCAACTCGCTTTCGGAAAAAACACAAAACAATTCTCCTTCTTTTAGCTTCTCTCCTCTTTTATATTCTCTTATTGCACCATCTGAACTGATAACCACTCCTTTTTCTAAAACATCTTTTCTAAGATTCATTTCGCCTCCTTTTTATTTTAGATTTTTAGATTAGCAGATTTAATCTTTGTAGTCAAATAAAAACTGGCGAGAAGTTCATTTCTCGCCAGTTGGCTTTGTGACTTCAATAACCCATCCATGTGATTTCCCTCCACCTCCATACCATTTCTTTTTGAGAATAGACAAATGACACCAATATGGTTCTTTTCTCTCACTATCGTAAATGAGGGCCTTGCCATCTGCTATATCTCCAACCACAACATAATGGTCACGTGGAAATGGGTACCAAAGTATTGACCGCGGTTTGAGATTACGAATACTGATTGTTTTTGATACAGCAACCAGACCTGCTTTGCGCAATTCCTGAAGAATTCTTTTTGGAGAAGTTCCTCTTTTGGCATTTACCGAGAAAATCGCTCCCGGCAAACCAAACATTTTAAGTATGGTGTTAACAACGCAGACGCCACAACTTTTACTGTCGTTTTGTCGAAAAAAATATTCTACATTCGCTCTTTTTTTCAATTTTCCCTCCTTTTTATTTTAAATAATAGCACTAATTAAATATTTGTAAATAGTTAGAGCTCGGTTGGTTTTTCCAAACGAGCTCTTTCAGGAAACCTCATTAAAAGACTTTAATTTTAAGTCTCTCGTTACTGACATTTTGTACTCCTTTTTTTTCAAATTCGACAGTGGATTCCCAGGGACCTGGGTGAAGAACCTTGGCCATGATAGCATAACCAGGTAGTAATGAGTCATGTAGGACTTCCACTATCTGACACATTTTTAATAAGTCACCATCAACGTCAGTAAAAGGCTTCCTTTTTGCGGGTTCTTTGTTTTTAATCACCGTTCACCTCCTTTTATTAAAATTAAGAGCCCAAAGAGCAAAAGATATTTTCGGAGGCGAGAGGATTCGAACCTCTGATACCATTTCTGGTATAGTTGCTCTCCAAACAACCGCACTAGACCGCTATGCGACGCCTCCAAATAAATTTTATTTCTTTCCCAACTCTCCTGTTAATTTCCTTCTCACCTGTTCAACTTCCCAAGGGTCTAAAATATCATCAGGATTGTGCTGAAGATGTTCTATTCGGTGCTTTAATTCAAAAGCAGTCAAGCCATCTTTCAAATCATTGGCAAAAACCTGATTTAAATAATCTCTTTCTTCTTTAGAAATATCGGGGATTTGTCTTAAAGCTATATCAAAATCTTTGCGGTATATCCGTTTAGTATCATCTATCCCAAATATATCTTCTATAAGCCCCATATCTTTAAAATAATAATTAATAATTTAGATAATTTTCTTTTCTTTGCGAAGCTCTTTATTTTCTTCTTTTTCTTTTTCTTTCTTTGCCTCCTTTTCTTTATAATATTTACGTTCTAAAAACTCAATAACATCCATATGTGCATCGTGTTCGCTAAGTTCAGGTAAAAATTCACTTATTAGATTTTCCGCCCTGCCAACTATTCTGTGAGTTGTTTCTGTGTCGGGATAATCTGTATGATTAAGTATCTCAAAAAGAGTTTCAAGAGCAAGTTCTTCTCCTAATTTGGGAACATTCCAATGCGAAACTATCTTTTGAGCCAGACGCCATTCTTCGGTTTCAGCTTCTGGCTCTTTGTTAAATAGTTTTTTATAGGCCGCGATTATTTTTGATTCACTCATATTGATTTATATTTTTTAAAAATTTTTTAACAATCATATTAAATTTTTTTCCTCTATCATATTCATTTTTGAACTTTTCGAAACTTTTTGCCGCGGGGGAAAAAAGTATTATGGACCTGTGGTTTGTAGCGACGGTTTTTAATGCTTTTTCAACACAATCTTCTAAATTCTCATAGACCATAGGTTTTTCGATTCTGTATCTTAATAAATGTAGCATTTTATTGGTGGAACTGCCTGAAAGAAAAATTAAATTTTGAGGCCTGATTTTTTTTAAAACCACCTTAGACCATTCTTTATAATCTAAGTTTCTGTTAGTCCCGCCAGCAATCAGAATAGTGTTTGGACCGCCAAATCTTTCCAATGCTGCGATACCACCCTCTGGTGAAGTTGCGGCCGTATCATTAATAACTACTAATTTTTTATTCTCAAGAATTCTCTGTTGTCTAAACTCTATGCTGGGTAAATCTCTAATCGCCCCCTGTATGCTATTCCATTTAATATTGAAAAGATAAGCTACTAAAGAACTAACTAAAACATTCTGTAAATTATGTTTGCCATAATCTTTTTCAAAACCAGATAAATTAAGAACTTTTAATCCTTTTCCGTTGAAGTTTAAAATTGCATTATTTTTTTTGTAATAAAGGCCATTCAGATTTAACGGCAGGAATTTCAGCGAAAAAAACCATGTTTTCGCTTTCGGTTTTAGTTTCAAAAATACTTTTGTCCACTCGTTATCGTAATTTAGAACCAAATTCTGATTCTCGCTTTGTTTTTTAAAAATATTGGCCTTGGTTAAAATATAATTCTTTATCGTGTTGTGACGATTTAAATGATCTTGATAAATATTCGTTATGACGGCGATGTCAGGAGCCGTTTTAATGCTGCGAAAATATTCGAGATGAAACGAAGATATTTCGATAACAGCAACGTCTAATCGATTCTTTAAGTTTAAAATTTTTAAAAATTGATAGTCCGTAGAGTTCCCGGCTGGACTACTTCTCAATCGCGTTTTCAAAAAATGATTAATCCAATTAACAATCGTTGTTTTCCCGCGTGTTCCAGTAACGGCTACCAAGGGTTTTCTAAATTTTTCGAAAAAAATAGAAGCTTCGTTAACAACGATTTTACCCCGCCCATAAGCATATCTGACAAATTTATTCTTAATCGGAACGTCTGGATTAACTACAATTATTTCATTCGCATCTATGTCGGTTTTTTTATGCCCACCCAATGACAGCTTATATTCCCCTTTTATTTTTTTAAGCGATTCGTAAAGTTGTTCTTTGCGCTTCAAATCGGTAATTGTAATTTGCGCTCCTTGTCTTAAAAGCCAATTTGCAGTTGCCACGCCCCCTCCTAAGATTCCAAGGCCGAATACCAATACTTTTTTGTTTTTAAAGATTAACCCATTCATTGTAAATTTAAACACTCATTTCTCTTAATCTTTTTATGCGCTCCTCAATTGGAGGATGAGTCATAAAAAATTTTGCCAGACCTTTATTTTTTAGTGGATTGGTTATATAAAGATGAGCAGTGGCACTATTAGCTGTTCTTAGAGATATTGGATTTTGGGAAATTTTTTCCAAAGCCCTGGCAAGTCCCTCTGGGTATCTGGTTAATAAAGCACCATCAGCATCAGCTAAATATTCTCTTTTTCGGGAAATTGCCAATTGGATTAATTTAGCAATCAGGGGTGATAAAATTATAAAAATTAAACCAACTAACATTAGGATTGCTTGAGCCTGACCACCGCCTTCGCTATCGCTTTTTCTCCCCCTAAAAAATCTACCCCTTATAAACATATCAGCAATCAGGGAAATTGCTCCTACTAAAACAACGACCACGGTCTGAAGCAAAATATCCCGATTACCAATATGGCTTAATTCATGAGCAATCACGCCCTCTAATTCGGAACGGTCAGTAATTCGCAAAAGTCCCTCGGTTATAGCAATTACTGCATTTTTGGGATTTCTACCAGTGGCAAAAGCATTAGGAGCTGGTTCATTAATTAAATAAATTTTGGGCATTGGCAAGCCAGCGGTAATACAAAGATTTTCTACAATGTGGTAAAGTTCGGGATTTTCATCGTGGGCTAAGGACTTGGCATGCGATATCGCCAATACAATTTTATCAGAAAACCAATAACTGATAAAACTCATAAAAATACTTATAAAAACAGCAATAAACAAAACTCCTTGATTATCAAAATAATAACTCAAAAACCACCCCAAGCCGATGATAATGATAAAAAACAAAGAAAAAAGAAGCCAGGTTTTCCTGATATTGGAGTCAATGTGAGTATAGAGAGTCATAATGTTCTAATTGTTGTAAATGTTATAATTGTTGTAGCTGTTGTAGTTGTTAAAATGTTATTTTTTAATTGATTTTTCGAGGGCAATAAGTTTAAAATATTCTTCCTGTAAAAGCTGGTTTAATAAAACAATCTCACTGTCCTGAATAAAATTTTCCTGAACAGCTATTTTTAGGCAAGCTACACATTCTAAAGCTCAGGATTTTGATCTGTTTAAATAAACAGAAAATCCTTTGGAAGTTGGCTGACCTGTACCTTCAGCAATATTTAAAACTATAGAATTTGCAGCTCTTTTAAGTTGGTCAACCAAAGAAAATAATTCTTCTTTCGGAAACCTCTTAGTAATTTGATACACTTCATGAACAATTTTCATTCCTATTTTCCATACCTCCAGATCCTCAAAACGATAATTTTTAAAATTAGATTTTGTCACATTGTTAATTATACTATAACGCAAGTAATGTTGAATTTCAATGGCAAAAGAAAAAGGACAGCGACTTTCTGTCTCTGTCCTGCAAAAGAAATAAGTTTCTGTTTTCATTACTAAATTTTGACTGGCATACTCCTTATTCTCTTGAATTTTTCCCATCCTTCTTTCGGCCCCCAGATGGTCTGCCTATTTAGTTTGCCCGTACGCAGAGGTAAAAGATGAAGAATTTCCGTGTGTTTCTCATGAAGGAAATGATACTCATTTCCCCCACTAAACCAGAAGATTTTAAACCACTCTTCACATCTTTTATCTTCGTCGAGTTCGTCTCGAAACTTCAATAGTATCCCATCAAAACCACAACAACAATTTTCGATAACATAATTCACTATCCTTGATTTAATATTCTTCATATCAGTCTCAAGATGACCATAATACATCCAAGGACTGATCATAACACCGTATCTGTACTTCACAGCTTTAGGAAGATGATAGAAATTGTTTCCATCGCCAAATTGCCCAATGAAATAGGATTCTCCAGTCATCCAATTTTGAACGTAGATCCTCGTCAAACTGGGAATAGGAAAGCAAATGCTAACATTGGTTAGTCCTCCGGGCAACTTTACTAAAATCGAAGCTGGAATTCCCTGGCAGACCACTTCCCTAACCTTGTTATCGGTTTTCCAAAAAATCTCATTACCCTTAACAAACCATTGAGAAAAATCTAAATTAGCTAACATTCTAACCTCCTTTTATTAAATGTTCAGAAATTTCAGAATAACAAATGATTTTTAAATTGTCAAATTAAAATGGCCCCGCGAAGCGGGGCCATTGCAATTACAACAATTAAAACATTATAACAATTACAACATCTCAAAACTTCACCTCGGGGGCTTCTCTTTCGGCTGGAACTTCAATCTCAAAGAATTCGCGTTTCTGGAATTTTAACATATTAGCAACAATTCTGGATGGGAAACTTTCAATTCTAATATTAAAATCTCGAACATTGCCATTATAAAATCTTCGGGCTGCCTGAATTTTGTTTTCAGTATCAGACAATTCTCTCTGCAACTCCAAGAAATTAGCGCTGGCTTTTAAATCCGGATAATTTTCGGCTACGGCAAAAAGGGTTTTCAAAGTATTAGACAAAACATTCTCGGCCTTGGCTTTTTCAGCAACGCCTTGAGCGCTAATTGCTTTGGCTCGTGCTTCAGTTACATTCTCAAATGCTTTTCTTTCATGGGTGGCATAACCTTTGACTGTTTCCACTAAATTGGGAATTAAATCGTGCCTTCTTTTTAACTGAACATCTATATCTGACCAAGCTTCATCAGTGCGGTTTCTTAAACGAATAAGACTATTAAAAATACCTATTGCCCATAAAATAATTACGACTACTATCGCAATGATAATATATAGAAAGGTCATAATGTCTAATTATTCTAATTGACCTAATTAACCTAAATAATACCCAATGATTAATGTCTAAAAAGTTTAGGTTAATTAGAAATTAAGTTAATTAGGTTAATTTTTAATGTTTAATATTCCATTGGTGGCATTCCGCCTTCTTTCTTTTCCTCGGGAATATCGGTAATCACCGCCTCAGTAGTTAAAAATACCGAAGCCATTGAAGCGGCATTTTCTAAAGCACTCCGGGTAACCTTTAGGGGGTCAACGATTCCGGCCTCAATCATATCTACTCTCCCCTTTTTCACGTCTTTAAAATCAGTTTTAGTGAAATCATAACCAATACTATTGTTTTCTTCTTTCTGAATATCATCTATTATGATCGAGATATCTTTAATTCCGGCATTTTCAGCAATCTGACGCAAAGGGGAAATCAGGGCTTTCTTAATAATGTTTACCCCAATTTTTTCTCCTTCAGATAAATTTTCTTCAATATGTTTATCCAAAGAATAACTAGCCTTAATTAAAGCTGCTCCTCCCCCAACAATAATCCCCTCTTCAATAGCGGCCCGAGCAGCATTTAAGGCATCTTCTATCTTAAATTTCTTGTATTTCATTTCTGCCTCTGTGGCTGCTCCAACTTTAATTACGGCTACTCCGCCAGCTAATTTGGCTAATCTTTCTTGTAATTTTTCTTTGTCAAATTCGGAATCGGTTTGCTCTAATTGAAGCTTAATTTGTTTTATTCTCTTTTCAATTTCTAATTTATCTCCCTTTCCACCAACAATAGTAGTTTTTTCTTTGGTCGCAATTACTTTATCAACCTGACCAAGCATATCTAAATCAGTGTTCTCTAATTTTAACCCCGCTTCTTCGGAAACTACTTTACCTCCCGTAACAATAGCTATGTCCTGCATCATTTCTTTTCTTCTATCGCCAAAACCAGGGGCTTTAACTGCTAAAGAGTTAAAAGTGCCTCGCAATTTATTAACTACTAAAGTTGCCAGAGCTTCCCCTTCTACCTCCTCAGCAATAATCACCAGGTCTTTTTTCCCTGCTTTAACTAATTTTTCTAAAAGAGGCAAAATATCATTAATTGAAGAAATTTTCTGTTCAGTAATTAAAATATACGGCTCTTTATATTCAGCTTCCATTCTTTCGGCATTAGTTATCATATAGGGAGAAATATAGCCGTTATCAAATTGTAATCCCTCGACTAATTCTGTAGAATAACCAAATGTTTGGGATTCTTCTACTGTCACCACCCCATCTTTTCCAACTTTTTCCATTACATCGGCTAATAAATTTCCGGCCTCTGGATCTTCACTGGCAATTGTAGCTACTTGGGCGATTTCTTTTTTGGATTTGATTGGCTTTTTAATTTTATTTAGAAATTCAATGGTAGCCCTCACTGCTTTGTCTATCCCCTTTTTAATTTCTAAGGGGTCACTACCAGCTGTAACATTTTTTAGTCCTTCTTCAATAATTGCTTGAGCTAAAACAACAGCCGTAGTTGTCCCGTCACCAGCTACATCGCTGGTTTTTTCAGCTACTTCCTTAGCTAATTCTGCCCCCATATTCTGAAACTTTTCTTCTAATTCAACTTCTTTAGCGATAGTCACGCCATCATTAGTAATATTAGGAGTACCGTAACCCTTGTCCAAGACTACGTTTCTGCCTCTTGGACCAAGAGTAACTCGAACCGCATTAGCTAATCTATCAACTCCTTTTTTAAGCTCTTGCCGAGCGTCTTCATTAAATTTAAATTGTTTAGCCATATTATTCAATAATTGCCAAAATATCCTCCTCTTTGGCGATTAAATATTCTTTATTATTAATTTTTACTTCGTTTGGTCCATATTTAGTAAACAAAACCAAATCCCCAATTTTTACATTCATTGGGATGCGCTTACCATTATTATCTATTTTACCCGGTCCAATAGCAATAATTCTTCCCTGTTTGGGCTTTTCTTCAACAGTATCAGGAAGAACAATTCCTGATTTTGTTTGTTCTTCTTTAGAAATTGGTTCAATTAAAACCCTGTCATCTAATGGTCTAATTCTCATAAAATTAAAATTAATAATTTATTAATTATTAATTATATGTATTTTCTATTTTAAGTCAAGAAATGATTAATGTCAAGAAAAATGGGCTTCGAATCCTTTCAGAATCAAAGCCCGCTGTTTTCTTTTAATTTTGCCCTTACAAGCTCGAAAATTACATTGTACATTCTTTTGGCAATTTTGTGGTCAGGAATTTTGGAATTGACAATCACCACCGGCGTATCGTATTTCTTTCTGTGTTCTCTTTTCCACCATTTTGAACTCTTTACTTCGATATCAATCTTTTCTCCTCTTAACTCTGCTGGAAACAACAATCTAATCCAAATATCTTTTCCTGGTTCACCTTTGTTGTTCTTCAAATCCCTCTCAGTATTATATCTGCCTGCATGAAACTCTATATTTGTTAATCCTTTTAACCCCAACTTGCCTTTCTCTACTTTCTCCCTTATCAAAATTCTAAGGGAAGTTTCAACAATCTCGAAAGCTCTTCGTTCATCTTCTCTGCCTTTCCAATCTGAAAGGATTTTTCTGGCTTGCTCAGGACTTACCTCATACTTAACTGGCGCCAGTTTCTTTTTCTTTCCAAAAAAACGGGCGAATATTTTCATTTTCCCTCCTTTATTTTTTATTCTAAAATGAGCTTTTATTATAATATGAGTTTTAATTTTCTGTCAAATTGTTCTTGAAAGAAATTTCTTTTGTCGTTTTCGTGAAATTTTAACATTTTATCAGAAACAACAACAGCAGTAGGAACTTCGTGCTGGGTTAATTTGTGGCTGATTCTCTTTTTTTGGAGAAATCTCGTTATTTTCTCTATCAGATTGCCAAACCATCCTTTTAGAATTTTCTCTAAAAAATCTTTAACTGAGGACAAAAATTCATTTTTTTTAAATTCTGGATGATGGTAGTTAAAAAATTTTCCGAAATTGACTAAATAATTTCTATTCCAAAGATTTTTAAAAATAAAATCTCGATACATCTGTCCCTGATAATAAACTGGCTTTAACTGACTAATCCAATTAGCTAAATAAATATCGTAAGGCTTTATACTAATAGTTTCAAGATTCAAAGATTCATCGGTAATATAAAAACTCAAACAGATTTTCCCAGCAATCTTCTTCTTGTGCCGCCACTCGCCCATCAACCAGACCAAAAGGGTTACCAAGAATCTAGTCAGCCAAATTCTGCCTTTTTTAATTATTATAAAAAAATCAATATCCGCCTCTTCTTTAGAATTATCAATAGCCAAACTGTTACAGACAGCAATCATTCTAACAAAGGGACAAACCTGAAGAACTCTTAATATTTTATAAACCTTTTTCCAGCGGGGAGCAGCGATTTTCTGACGTTCTATTCTTTGCTCGTATAAATGCTGCCTCCCTTTTAAAAAATAAAATCCATTTTTTTCGCCAATAAATTTCTGAAGGGGTTTATTTTTTAAAGTTTTTAAAACATCAAAAAGAGAAATACTACCCAGGGGTTCTAATTGGATATTTTGGCCAGATTCAGTAAGAGCAACAACATGTAAGGGATTTATTAAATATTTAAAAACCTCAAATCCAGTTAAAGGATAATCCAAAATATCATAATAAATAATCGTGGCTAAAATAGATTTTTCTAAAAGATTTAGATCCATAATTCTATTCTCAATAAATAAATTTTAGATTTTCGGAGGTCTTTTCGGAGGTCTTCTTTTCGGAGGTCTCACCTCCGAAAATCTATTTCTCAATAATTTCTTCCCGAATAGTGTTTATATCGAAATCTTTCAACCATTTTTTGAAATCTAATTTATATTTTTGCGAACCACCCCAAATATCAGTTAAAAATTTAATTGAAATAACTGATGGAAAATTTTTCTTGCCAATATAATCCAAATGGCTCGACCACCGGTAAGAATCTAAAAATTCTTCTGCCTTTTTAATATTTTTAATTCCCATTTCTTTCCAATCCGACATTATTAATTCTAAAGGATTTGAATGAACATAATAAGGAATATAATAAAAATGCGAGTCCTTATCGATCAAAACTGATTTAAAGCACCCTTGAAATAATGGCCCCACTCTCTTATTTATTTTATTAAAATACATGGTGTAACCAGTATCTAATTTCCGCATAAATTTTGTAATTCCATTATCCTTCTCTTGTCTTAGTAACAAATGGTAGTGATTCGGCATTAAACAAAAACTCAATATTTCTACCAATAATTCTCTTTTTCTTACTTTTAGATTCTGCGCTCTATTTTCGGAGGTAAGACCTCCGAAAATATAATACTTGCCTGCTGGGACTATGTCGTTAAATTCGAAAAGGTCATGGATAAAACGAAAATAATCTTCATCTTTTAAAAAGATCTTTCTCTTCTCTACTCCACGATTGTAAATGTGGTAAATCTCATTGTTTTCAAATTGTGGTTTTTTCATATTAATTTTAGTATAGCATACTCTATGCAGAATTTAAATTTTCGGAGGTCTCACCTCCGAAAATTTCGCGAACCGTCAATTGGCAATCGCTACGGGGGGCTGTTCATTTTATGATTATGATTATTTGATTTCATAATTATATTCTGATACAATATATTTAATGAAAAGGATTGATGAATTGCTGGAAAACATGGAAAAGAAAATCGAGCGGCGGGAGAAGAGGAGAAAGCCGAAGATGAAAGTTTCGGGAAAACGAGTTTTTCAACTAAAACAAATTAAACAGCGATCCAAATAATTAATATGAGATTTATTTTTAAACTTATTTTACAAATATTAGCCAATGCTTTAGGTATTTTTGTGGCTGTTTATTTTATAGACCAAATAATATTTACTGGTAATTGGTTAGATTATTTAATTGTTGGAGCAATCTTGGCTGTGGCTAATTTGATAATTAGACCAATTTTAAAAGTCATCACCGCCCCTTTAATTTTTATAACTCTGGGTCTTTTTGTGATAGTAATTAATGTGATAATACTTTTTGGCGTGGATTGGTTTGTTGAGGAGCTAATTATTACTAATCTCTGGGGTTATCTTTGGGGCTCAATTATTATCTCA
>JBMORO010000009.1:0-17660 GCA_049322295.1 Patescibacteria group bacterium
AGAGGATGTAGCATCCGAATAATATATGAAACTTAAAAATAATTATTATCTTTTGCGACACGGAGAGGCGAGGTCTAATAAAGAAAGATTTGTCAGTTGCTGGCCAGAGAAGATTTATAATCCGCTTACTTCTAAAGGAATAAAGCAGATTAAAGAGTTAATTCCGATATTAAAAAAGGAAAAAATAGATTTTATTTTTTCCTCGGATTTATTGCGCACAAAGCAAACTGCGGAAATGATTGCTAAGCAGTTAAAACTGAAAGCTGACTTTGACAAAAGATTAAGAGAAATAAAGCTGGGAGAATTTAACGGCAGATTGGAGAGTGATTGGAATAAATTTTTTAAAACCCCAAAAGAAAGATTTACCAAAAGACCGAGGGGCGGAGAAAATTACCGCGACATAAAAAAAAGAGCATTTAAATTTTTAGAAGAAATCAATAAAAAATATAAAAATAAGAAAATACTCATTATTAGTCATGGTGCGATTCTATTTGTATTAGAAGCAATAACTAAAGGATTTAATGAGGGGCAAGAAATCATACATAGAAAAAAGTTGATATTTAAAAAAGGAGAATTACGTCGATTTACAATTAGTAGACAATAATGAACATACCAGCAATAGAAAAAACAATATTGGAATTCTGGCAAAAAAATAAAATCTTTGAAAAATCCCTTAACAAAAAATCACCCAAGGGTGATTTTGTATTTTATGATGGCCCGCCCTTTGCCACTGGCACGCCCCATTACGGTCATTTAGTAGCTAGTTTAATGAAAGATATTGTTCCCCGATATTGGACTATGCAGGGTTATCATGTAGAAAGAAAATGGGGTTGGGATTGTCATGGTTTGCCCATTGAAAATATTGTTGAGCAAGAATTAGGATTAAAACACAAAAAAGATATTGAAAAAATCGGCATCGAAAAATTTAACGAAACTTGTCGTAGTAAAGTTTTACTTTATGCTCAGGAATGGAGAAAGGTCATTGATCGCTTGGGCAGATGGGTAGATATGGATAATGCCTATCATACGATGGATTTGGATTTTATGGAAAGCGTTTGGTGGGTCTTTAAGCAGTTATGGGACAAAGGACTAATTTATGAGGGTTATAAATCAATGCATATTTGTCCAAGATGCGAAACCACTCTTTCCCAATCAGAAGTTAGTCAGGAATATCAAGATATTGAGGATATTTCAGTAATTGCCAAATTTGAATTAGTTGATGAACCCAAGACGTTTATTCTGGCTTGGACAACTACTCCCTGGACCCTACCAGGGAATGTTGCTTTGGCTATGGGAGAGAAGCTTAATTATGTGAAAGTAAGGAGTGGAAATGAATATCATATCTTAGTTAAACAAAATTTAGATTCGATTTTTAAAGATAGAAAATATGAAATTATTAGAGAAATTAAAGCCAAGGATTTAGAAGGTAAAAAATACAAGCCGCTTTTTGATTATTTTTTGAGCAAAGACCTGTCTAATAAAGAAAATTTATATACCATTCAATTAGCTAATTTTGTAACCATAGAAGATGGGACAGGAGTGGTTCATATTGCTCCAGCTTTTGGAGAAGATGATATGAATTTAGGCAAAGAAAAAAATCTACCTTTTATCCAGCATGTTAAAATGAATGGACAATTCACTGATGAGGTAAAAGATTTTGCTGGTTTAGAAGTAAAACCAAAAGGTAGTCCTCAATCAACGGATAAAAAAATTATTGGATATTTAGAAAAAAGGGATTTAGTTTTTAAAGTAGAAAAATTTACTCATTCTTACCCTTTTTGTTATAGGTGCGATTCCTTCCTTTTAAATTATGCTGCCAGTTCATTATTTGTTGATGTTATGGCTATAAAAGATAAGATGTTAGAGTATGCCAAGAAAATAAACTGGGTGCCAGCCCATATTAAAGAAGGAAGATTTGGTAAGTGGTTAGAAGGAGTCAAAGATTGGTCTATTTCCAGACAAAGATTTTGGGGTTCAGTAATCCCAATCTGGGTTTGTGATAAATGCAAGGAGAAAAAAGTAATGGGTTCAATTAAGGAATTAGAAGAATTAAGTGGCCAAAAAATTATTGATTTACATAAACATCTTGTAGATAAGATTAAGTTTAAATGTAAGTGTGGTGGAACAATGAGAAGAATTTCTGATGTTCTGGATTGCTGGTTTGAGTCGGGTTCAATGCCTTATGCTCAGATGCATTATCCTTTTGAAAACAAAGAAAAATTTGAAAAGAATTTTCCTGCTCAATTTATTGCCGAGGGAGTTGACCAAACTCGTTGCTGGTTTTATTATCTTCATGTTTTATCAACAGCAATCAAGAGTAGCGAAGCTTTTAAAAATGTTATTGCTAATGGGATGGTTTTAGCTGAAGATGGTAAAAAAATGTCTAAACGGCTTGATAACTACCCTGAACCAAGCGAAGTTTTTGATAAATATGGAGCTGATGCGGTGAGATATTATTTAATTACTTCGCCAGTAATGAAAGCCGAAGATTTATGTTTTTCTGAAAAAGCAGTTGATGAAGTAGTAAAGAAGGTTTTATTAATTCTTTTAAATGTTTTTTCTTTTTACAAACTTTACGAGATTAAAAATTTAAAACCTCAATCAAATAGTAAAAATATTCTTGATAAATGGATTCTTTCTTGCATTGAGTCAGCGAAAAAGGAAATTACTGATGGCTATAATAAATATGATTTGAATAAAGCCACTCAACCAATTGAGCCATTTGTTAATGAATTATCAACCTGGTATTTAAGACGTTCAAGAGAAAGATTTAAAGGAGACGATGTAAAAGATAAAGAAAATGCATCTAAGACCTTGAAATATGTATTATTAGAATTATCTAAGATAGTGGCACCAGCAATGTCCTTTATTGCGGATTATATTTATCGAGAATTGAAAGGCGAGAAAGAGTCTGTGCATTTGGAAGATTGGCCCAAATTGAATAAAAAATTGATTGATAAAAAATTGGAGGAAAAAATGAAGCGAGTGAGAGAGATTTGCAGTTTGGCTTTGCAGAAAAGAGCAGAAGCAGGCATAAAGGTTAGACAACCTTTAGCCAAACTCCAAATCCCAAATTACAAAATCCAAACCGAACTACTGGAATTGATTAAAGATGAGGTTAATGTGAAAGAAATAGTTTTGGATAAAAATTTAAAAGAAGGAGTTATTTTAGATACAAAAATTACGCCAGAATTGGAAGAAGAGGGAATGGTTCGGGATTTTGTGCGTCAAATTCAAGCCAAAAGAAAGGAGATGGGCTTGACCCCGAAAGACAAGATAAAAGTTTATTATTCAGAAAATAAAGATATTATTGAAAAATACAAAGACCAAATCAAAAAGCAAGTAATTGCAGAAAGTATTGAATTTAGAGAAGGGAATTTGGAAATTAAGAAATTATGATAAAAACCGAAGCCATTATTTTAAAATCAGCCGACGCGAATGAGGTTGATAAGTTTTTAACTATTTATAGCGAAAAATTAGGAAAAATTTTAGTTTCCGCTAAAGGAGTTAAAAAAGTGGAGAGCAAATTGCGATATAGTATTGAACCGATTTCTTATGTTCAGATGATTTTGGTTGAAGGGAAGAATATTTTAATTCTTAAAGACGCGATTTTAATTGACCAGTTTTTAAATATTAAAAAAGATTTAGAAAAAATAAAAATCGCCAGAAAACTGGCTGATTTAATTGATGAAGCAATTGCTGGAGAAGAAAAAGATGAGGATATATGGAAATTAATTTTGGGAAATTTTAAAGCAATTGATAGAGATAAAATTCCTATTAACTTAGTCCTAAAAACATTTCAAAAAAATCTAATTAAGCTCCTTGGTTATTCTCCTGAAGAAATTAAAGAGATAAAAGATATTTATTAAAAATGGTATAATAAAATTAATGGAAGAAGATTTTCAGATTAAAGAAATAGGTCAACAGCCAATTTATCCTCAAGAGCCAAAACCAGTTAAAAAAGGTGGTGGATTGGCTTCTTTGTTTAATAAAAAAAACCTACCCAAAACTTTGGTAGTAATAATTTTTATTTTTGTTTTAGTTGCTTTGGCAGCAATTATTTGGGGTCGTCATTCTTTTAGCCAGGCCAATGTAGAGATTAGTATTAAGACACCTAAAGACATTGCTTCAGGCGAAGAAGTGGTTTTTACAGTTGGATATAAAAATAATAATCGGGTTAATTTAAACGATGCTTATCTAATTATTAATTATCCCTCGGGGGTATTTTCTTTAGAGGGTAAAGAGATATATCAAGAACAAAGAAATTTAAGAACAATCCAGCGCAAAACCCAAGGTCAAGAGAGTTTCAAGGTAAGATTTATTGGAGAGAAGGGCGAGATTAAAAATATAGTAGCTACCTTAGATTATCAGCCTCAAAATATCAATTCTCGCTTTGAAAATTCCGCTTCTGATAGAATAGAAATTAATTCGGTTTTAATTAGTATAGATATTCAGGGACCAGAAAATGCCATGTCCGGTCAAGATGTTAATTACTTAATCGAATATGAAAATAAAACAAACGAAAATATTTCTAATTTAAGAATAGAAGTAGTCTATAGTGAAGATTTTAAGATTAAAAATAGTAATCCCAAACCAATAGAAGGAAGTAATAATATCTGGCTACTCGATGTTTTGAAAGCAAAAGAGAAAAAAAGTATTAATCTGGATGGGACCCTTGAAGGAGAAGAAGGAGAGGATAAAATTTTAAAAGTTACCATTAGCAGAATAGAAAATGAAGAATTTTTCCAATATAGTCGCTTAGAATACAGCACCAAGATTGCTCCTTCCCCTCTTTTACTTTTTATAAACTTAGAGGGAATCGAGGAGGAGGATTGCAATATTAATCCTGGTCAGAATTTAAATTATAAAATTGAATTTAAAAACAATACTGATGTAGCCTTAGGAGAACTAATTTTAAAGCTTCATCTTGAAGATAGTGTTTTTGATTTTAGAAGCATTAAATTGGGTGGCGGAGTTGGATTTTTTGATAGCCGGCAAAATCTGATTACCTGGGGAGGAGGGGAGGTGTCCTTATTAAATTTATTAGAACCAAATCAATCCGGTAGTGTGAATTTTTCAATAAATTTAAAGAAACCAATACCTATGAGTAGTTATAATGATAAAAATTTTCAAGCTGAGGTAGCAGGCGAGATAGGAACATTAACCGTGCCAGCTAAATTTGCAGTCTCAGAATTAAAGATTACTAAAGAATTAAGTTGTAAAATTAATAGCGAGATTGATATAAAGACAAAAGCTTATTATTACGAACCAGCTCCAGGTATTTTTAATACCGGTCCCTTTCCACCAAAAGTTGATGAATTAACTACTTTCACAGTTCACTGGCAGATTACTAATGGTAGTAACGATTTAGAAGATGTAAAGGTTACAGCAATTCTGCCTCAAGGAATAAATTGGTCTAATTATTATCTTAATAAAATTTCTAATAGTCAGGTTTATTATAACGAAAGAACAAAAGAAGTGGTTTGGGAAATTGAAAAAGTGCCAGCTGGGACAGGATTTATTCTTCCTGCCTACGAACTTATTTTTCAGATTGGACTTCGACCATCAATTAACCAGATTGGTCAGACGCCTACCCTAATTAATGAAACATCATTAGAAGCAAAAGATGCATTTACGGGAATTATTTTAAAAGATTTTAGTTCGGAGGTTGATACCTCTTTACCGGATGATTTAAGAGCAGGCCGAGGAGAGGTTAAACAATAGAGCACACGAATAATTTGTGTCAAAATTCGTATGGAACTAATGGGAAAAATTGTATCGCTTTGTAAAAGACGGGGTTTTATTTATGCCGGCTCTGATATTTATGGTGGCTTGGCTAATACTTTTGATTTTGGCCCCTTAGGAGTTGAATTAGCTAATAACATTAAGAAAAGTTGGTGGAAAAGATTTGTTCAGGATAGAGATGATATGTATGGTTTAGACGGTGGAATTTTGATGAATTCTAAAGTATGGGAAGCCTCTGGGCATACCACGGGCTTTATTGATATTTTAGTTGAATGTAAAAAATGCCACCACCGATTTCGTTTAGACGAAATCCGAAATCCTAAATCCGAAATCCGAAATCCTAAATGTCCGAGTTGTGGAAGCGACCAACTTACTACGCCCAAAAAATTTACCCCAATGTTTAAGACATTTATTGGGCCAGTAGAGGATTCTTCATCTGTCACTTATTTACGTCCTGAAACCGCTCAGGCAATTTTTGTTAATTTTAAAAATATATTAGATAGTTTCCGTCCCAAAATTCCTTTTGGCATTGCCCAGATGGGAAAAGCATTTAGAAACGAGGTTACTTTAGGTAATTTTATTTTCCGAAAACTGGAATTTGAACAGATGGAAATTGAATATTTTATAAGAGAAAAAGATTGGAAAAAATATTTTGAAGAATGGAAAAAAGAAATGGAAGAATGGTTTTTGGAATTGGGGGTAAAAAAGAAAAGTATTCGTTGGCGCGAACATAAAAAAGATGAGCTTTCTCACTATTCCAAACATACTGAGGATTTAGAATATAATTTCCCCTTCGGTGGTTTTAAAGAGCTTTATGGTTTAGCTTATCGAACTGATTATGACTTAAAAAATCATTCCGAAAAAAGCGGCGAAGATTTAAAATATACTGACCTGAAAACTGGCGAAAAATTCTTTCCCCATGTTATTGAGCCATCTTTTGGATTAGAAAGGACAATGTTGGCTATTTTTTCAGAAGCTTATTATGAAGAAGAAATAAAAGGGGTAAAAAGAATAGTTTTGAGATTGAAACCAGAATTAGCACCCATAAAAGTGGCAGTATTTCCTCTTTTAGCTAATAAACCAGAACTTATAAAAAAAGCTAGAGAGGTCTATAAAGTTATAAGACCACATTTCTTAGCCATTTGGGATGACAGGGGGAATATTGGAAAAAGATATTATGCTCAAGACGAAGCTGGAACGCCTTTTACTTGCACAATAGATTTTGATAGTTTGAAAAACGACGATTTGACAGTTCGAGACCGAGACACCATGAAACAAGATAGAGTAAAAATCGATGAGCTTAAAGATTATCTTAATGACCAATTAACCTAATTTCTAATTAACCTAATCAAATCCCAATTTTAGAATAATTAGGTCAATTAGAATAATTAGAAATTTATGGCGAAGCCATACAATAAATTTACTTTTAGAAATGGACTAAGATTAGTCACTGTTCCAATGAAAAACACCAAGGCAGTGACTGTTTTAGTTTTGGTTGGAACTGGTTCAAAATATGAAACCAAAGAAATAAATGGCATTTCCCATTTTTTAGAGCATATGTTTTTTAAAGGAACCAAAAAACGACCAAATACCTTAGCCATTGCCGAAACCCTTGATAGAGTAGGTGGAGAATATAATGCTTTTACTGATAAAGAAATAACTGGTTATTGGGCGAAGGTGGCTAGTAAACATTTAGACTTGGCTCTGGATTGGGTTTCGGACATCTTTTTGAATTCAAAATTAGAAGAACAAGAAATAGAAAAAGAGAAAGGAGTAATTATAGAGGAAATAAATATGAATTTAGATGATCCAAGAAGTTATGTTTGGAGACTTTGGGAAAAATTACTTTATGGAGATCAACCAGCGGGGTGGTTTGTGGCCGGCGAGAAAGAAATCGTAGCCAAATTAAAAAGAAAGGAATTTATAAATTATTTGAATGCTCATTACTCATCTAAAAATACTGTGATTGCGGTAGCTGGAAACATTGGTAAAGATTTAAAAAACAAAATTCAAAAATATTTTGGAACCATGAATACATTCAAAGCTCCATCAAAAAAGAAAGTTATTGAGAAACAAAATAAGCCAAGTTTGTTGGTCTACCATAAAAAAACTGACCAAACCCATTTACGTTTAGGAGTGAGAGGTTATAATATTTTTGACCCCGACAAGTATGCGTTGAGCATTTTGGGTGTAATTTTGGGCGGCAATATGAGTTCTCGTTTATGGATTGAGATAAGAGAAAAGCAAGGTTTAGCTTACTATGTGAGAACACGGGCAGAGACCGAGACAGATACTGGCTGGCTGAGTACTGGGGCCGGGGTTGATAATAATAGGGTAGATAAAGCTATTCAGATTATTCTTGATCAATATAAGAAAACTAAAGATATAAAAGTTGGCAAAGAAGAATTAAAGAAGGCTAAAGATTTTATTAAGGGGCGGTCTATTCTGGCTATGGAAGAATCAGATGAGCAAGCTTCTTTTTATGCGGGACAAGAACTTTTAGAAAATAGAATTTTGACCATTGACCAGATATTTGCTAAAATAGAAGCAGTGACAGCAAGCGATATTCAAAGAGTGGCAAAAGACATTTTTAAACCTCAAAAATTAAATTTAGCTTTAATCGGTCCATTTACCCCGTTAGAGATTAAGGGATTCTGGCAGAAAATAATAAAGAGAATAGATTTTTAATCTCTAACGGGGTTTAAAGATAGAGAAAAGTTTCAGCGCTTGCTGAAATTATAGGATTTATGGAAAATTCAAAAACAATTCATATTTCTTGGGCGACGATTTTTAAAGTTGCTCTAGTTATTTTATTTCTGATTTTTCTTTATCTAATTCGTGATGTTATTGTGATTTTTATTTTTGCTCTTATTATTGCCTCAGCTATCGCCCCGACAGTTGATTTGTTAGAGAAAATAAAAATACCCCGAGTTTTGGGGGCTTTAATTGTTTATATTGTAGTAATTGGAGTTTTGGGATTTCTATTATCTCTAATCGTGGCGCCTCTTATTCAAGATATTAAAAATTTATCTTCTAATTTTCCAGAATACGTGGAAAGTTTGGTTAGTCAATTCAAATCCCTTCAAAAAGCTTTTTCTAAATATGGAAGCGTAGTAAATCAATTTCAGAAGTTTCTACTCAGGACAGGAGAACGCTTACAAAATTTAGAGTTATTTTCAACTTTTGTTAATATTTTTGGTGGAATTTTTTCTTTTATTTTAGCTTTAATTATTTCCTTTTATCTTTCAGTTCAAAAAAGAGGAGTTCAGAGAATCCTCGGCTCTATTAGCCCCTTTAATCATCGGGATTATATCTTAGACCTTTGGGAAAGAGCTCAAAAAAAACTGGGTCGCTGGCTTCAAGGACAATTATTTTTAGGAATAATTGTTGGCGTTTTGGTTTATATTGGTCTTTACTTTCTTAAAATAAAATATGCTCTTTTGTTAGCTATTATAGCCGGGATTTTAGAAATATTTCCTTATATTGGTCCTGTATTAGCTGCTATTCCAGCCATCATTATCGGATTTTTACAGGCACCAATTCTAGGTTTATGGGTATTAATTTTATATGTAGTTGTTCAACAGTTAGAAAATTACTTGATTGTTCCATTAGTAATTGGTAAAGTAGTTGGGCTTAATCCTATAATTGTAATCATAGCTTTATTAGTTGGAGCCAAATTAGGAGGAATTCCAGGAATGATTTTAGCTGTTCCGATTACGGCTGTTTTAGCTGAATTTGTAAAAGATTTAATTAAAAAAAGAAAAGTGTAATTATACTTATTATAATTACTAAAATTTCTGTTGTTAAACCAAGGAAGGTAATTTTACCTTCTTTTTCTTTATCTTTTGGATAATGGTATTTTTCCAGGAGTTTAATATGCCTCGTAGCCCTACCTGTTGAAAGCCAACTTAAACCAATTGTAATATCCGGAAGAATAGATATAAATATCCCAAACAGGATGAAGGGTAAATAATTAAAATTTAGAAAGTTCCTATACCAAGAAACGAGAAAAACGATTAAAAGGCCAAAAATACAATCAGTTGCTATTTTGAGAAAGTCAAAGAAAAGAGTTTTGAAATCATTTGTTTTTTTAAAGGTTTTAATACCTGACCAAGAGTAATCCCAGTGAGGTATTTTATCCATTATAAAATGGCTTAAGAGCCCTAGGATTATAATCAAGCCAAGATTATGAGTCTTGGCTCCAATTGCTGCACCGAGAATAATATGAGGAGTAAAAATCATAAATCAAGTAGCAGGTAACAAGTAGCAAGAGATAAAAAAATTATGTATACTGAATATTGTTACTTGTTAGTTGTTAATTTTATTATATGCCAAAATTATTTATTGTGGCAACTCCGATTGGAAATTTGAAAGATATTTCTCTAAGAGCTTTGCATACTTTGGAAGAAGTTGATTTGATTTTATGCGAAGATACCCGAGTAACCAAAAAATTACTTGATTATTATAATATTAAAACTCCGGTTGAAAGTTATCATCAGCACAGCAAAATAAAAAAAATAAATTATATTATAGATTTATTAAAACAAGGCAAGAATTTAGCCTTGGTTTCTGATTCTGGCACCCCAGGGATTTCTGACCCAGGAAATAAGTTAATTGAAATTTTGGTTATTCAATTACCAAAAATTGAGATTATTCCGATTCCTGGAGCGAGCGCGATTGCTACGTTGGCCAGTATTTCCGGATTTCCTATGGATAAGTTTATTTTTCTCGGCTTCCCGCCTCATAAAAAAGGCAGGCAGAAATTTTTTAAAGAAGTTGCAGAATATAAGTATCCCGTAATATTATATGAATCACCTTATCGGATTTTAAAAACCCTAAAAGAATTGAATAATTTTGGCAATTTTGATATAGTAGTCGGACGCGAGCTCACAAAGATGTTTGAAACAATTTACAGAGGAGAAATTAAAGATGTAATTAGCCAATTAGAAAAAAGTAAAATAAAAGGAGAATTTGTAATTGTGATTAGAAAATTATGAAAAAATTTTATATTACAACCACCCTTCCTTATGTCAATGCACCGCCACACGTTGGTTTTGCATTAGAAATTATTCAGGCGGATGTAATTGCAAGATATCACTCCAATTTAGGAGAAGAGGTATTTTTTAATACCGGAACAGATGAACATGGATTAAAAGTCTATAAGAAAGCATTGGAAGAAAAAAGAGACCCGCAGGAATACTGTGATGAATATGCGGCAAAATTCGATTTATTGAAAGAAAAATTAAATCTTTCATATAACAATTTTATCCGCACAACTGACGAACATCATATTAAAGCTGCTCAAGAATTTTGGAAAAGATGTGAGAGAAATGGTGATATTTATAAAAAAAATTACAAGACGAAATATTGTGTTGGATGTGAATTAGAGAAAACCGAGTCAGAGTTAATTAATGGTAAGTGCTCCTTTCATCCCGATAGGGAAATTGAGATTATTGAAGAAAAAAACTACTTTTTCAGATTTTCGAAATATCAAAAACCGCTTTTAGATTTTTATGACGCAAATCTAAATTTTGTTATCCCGCAATTTCGCCAAAAAGAAATTTATAATTTTGTGAAAAGTGGCTTACAGGATTTTAGCATCTCGCGGCTAAAAAGTAAGATGCCGTGGGGCGTGCCGGTGCCGGGTGATGACGACCAGGTAATGTATGTTTGGTTTGATGCGTTGATTAACTATATTTCCTGCCTTGGTTGGCCAGAAAATCAGAAAAAATTTGAAGAATTTTGGGGCACTAAGAAAAATCCAAACGCAATTCAGGTTGCTGGCAAGGATAATTTGAGGCAACAGACCGCAATGTGGCAGGCAATGTTAATGTCAGCGGGATTGCCAAATTCTAAGCAAGTTTTTATTCACGGATTTATCAATTTAGCAGGACAAAAAGTTAGTAAGTCATCCGAGATTTCTTTACCCAGTCCAATTGAATTAGTTGATAAATATGGCATTGATGCAACTAGATATTATTTATTGCGAGAAATTCCAGCTTATGAAGATGGCGATTTTTCAATTAAGAGATTTGAAGAAAGATATAATTCCGATTTAGCCAATGGTCTTGGCAATCTAGTGGCTAGGGTTTTGACATTGACGAATAAAAATAAAGTTAAAAGTAATAAACCAGAGAAAAAAAATGTAAAAATAGTCGGAGAAATAAAGGAAAAGCGTAATAAATTCATAGAAGAATTTAGATTTAATGAAGCACTGGAAGAAATTTGGCGATTTATAAGCTTTTGCGATAAATACATTAACGATAATAAACCCTGGGAACTGACGAAATTAGACAAGAAAAAACTGGAGCAAGTTTTATCCAATTTACTTTATTGTCTTTCCGAAATTACTGATTTAATCGCTCCGTTTTTACCCCGAACCAGCGAAAAAATAAAAGAGCAAATAAAGGCCGGCAAAACCGAGATTTTATTTCCAAGAATATAATGCTGATTGATACTCATTGCCATTTGAATTTTGATGAATTTGAAAACGACCGAGAGGAAATTATCGGTCGTTGTTTGGCTAATGATGTATGGATGATTAATGTTGGCGCGGATTTAGAAACTTCGGAAAAAGCAATTGAAATTGCAGAGAAATATGAAAAGGGGGTGTATGCTTCAATAGCTTTACATCCCCATAACGTAGGACCCGCTACAACAAGTGAGCGGGTGCGAGATTTGGCTGAATTAGCCAAATCTCACAAAGTCGTTGCGATTGGTGAGTGCGGATTGGATTATGCGTTTTGCGAAAATGACGAAAAAATTCAAGAATTACAGCAGGAAGTTTTTATTCAACATCTGGAGTTAGCTAAAGAAGTTAATAAACCAGTAGTTTTTCACTGTCGTCGTTTGTATCCAGAAATGCTGAAACTAATTTCTAATTTCAATACAGCTAATTTCCAATTAACAGGAGTGCTGCATTGTTATATGGGTCGTTGGTCTTATGCTGAAGAATATTTAAAATTAGGATTTTATATTGGTTTTACCGGCCTCATTACTTATGCCCGGGATTATGATAAAGTGATCAAAAATTGTCCGCTGGATAGAATTTTAATCGAAACCGATGCGCCATATTTACCCCCACACCAAATTTTTGGTGGTGGGGGTTTGACGCCCGAAGAACGTCGAAAAATTAGAAATACTCCAGATAATGTTAAATATGTCGCAGAGAAAATCGCTGAGATAAAGGAAATTTCATTCGAAGAAGTCGCATCTCAAACCACCCAAAACGCCAAAGAGTTATTTAGAATATAAAAAAGGGACGCTGAATTGTCTCAACGCCCCGCTACCGAGCTTTTAGTGCTTGGTATTTTTTTACCAGTTTTTGTTCCGTCTTGTTTAAAATCTTATCTTTGCCCGTTACATTCCAGAACGCGCCCATTATTCCTTCTATTTTTTCTTGTTCTATATCACCTCTTGTGGTTGCCCTGTGAAACAGACCCTTAGCCCTTCTGATAAAATGTCTAGGTATAAATATTCTACCACCAAACTCCAATCCAACACCATTTATTACCACCGGTCCTTTTTTGAGGTCGTATACTTTAGATTTTTGAGAATTAATTAAGAATCCTTGAGCTTGAACGATTTTTCGGATTGCCTTCCTTTTACGTTTTCCTATAGAGCTTTGGGCAGAGAATAGAAGGTCATCGCGATAGCGAGTGTAGATAAGCTTGTATTTTTGGCACAATTCTTTGAGGGGTTTATCTAATAGAATACTAGTGTAGATATTGAACAGGTCTGGCGAAGCTGGGGCACCAGTGATTAGTCCATCCTGCACGGTAAGGCAAGTTTCTTTTAATAGGTTATATAATTTTTCTTTATTCACTTCTGGGTCAAGTGCAGAGATAATTTCGGCTAATTTTTTACCATTTATACTGGGATAAGCATCGTGGATATCTATTAGGTAGAAATACCTATTTTTTCTGTGTAGGGCGATATTTTTTCTAGGGGAGCTGCCGGGCCAAGTTCCATCATTGGGGGAAATTTCCCCTTTTAATGTCCTAAGATAAGCAATTAGAATTTCATGAACCCTTTTCATAGATTCATTGGGCATCTGGATGGTTCGGAATTTTTCTGTGCCGCTTAGTTCATTTCTGTCTCTAATTTTTCTCGTAGTAAAAGACGGGATTCCCGGTAAAAGTAAATTTGGAAAGAGCATTTTACCTCCTTTACCTCAGCGGCTCAGGGATCAGGTTTTATAATTCGGATAAATTCTTACTTATCGCTGAGGTTCATTGGGCTGATTTCATCGCGTCTAGGAAAGAGAAAAAACAATGAAAAGTCAATAGTCGAAATTCTCTTGTCAGAGAATTTCTTTCCATTACATATATAATGGAAGTGAAGGATCTTCAGCGGGGAAGTTTTCATCCAAATTACCACCCAATCCCTGAAACCTTTTAGCGGGGCTATTTTTCAATAGCGCACCGGCCAAGGCTAATTTAATTTTAGTATCTTTAATTAAATCAGTCAATATCTAATTGAATTAAGACTAGTTATTTGATAATATTAGAAATATAAATATGATTCATTAATATAATCCATCAAAAATCGAATCCAAATGGTCTCGCAGAGCGGGATTTCGGGCTGCGCCCTCAACAGGACTATGACAGAATACAATCCTAAGTTAATAGAAAATAAGTGGCAAGAGAAATGGAGTAAGTTTGGCTTGGATAAGGCCAAGGATTTTGATAAAAGAAGAGAAAAACAATATATTTTGGTTGAATTTCCGTATCTTTCTGGGGATGGTATTCATGTTGGTCACGTTAGAAGCTATTCTTCGCTGGACGCTATTGTCCGAAAAAAAAGAATGCAAGGATATAATGTTTTATATCCAATTGGTTGGGATGCTTTTGGTTTGCCAACTGAAAATTATGCTATTAAAACTGGTATTCATCCTATAGAAATTACTGAAAATAATATTAAATTTTTTAAACGTCAATTAAAGAGTTTGGGCGTGTCTTTTGATTGGTCAAGGGAAATTAATACTTCTGACCCTAAATATTACAAGTGGACCCAATGGATATTTTTGAAAATGTTTGAAAAAGGACTGGCTTATCAGGCAGAGATGCCGATAAACTGGTGCCCAAGTTGTAAAATTGGTTTAGCTAACGAAGAAGCGGTTGGTGGTAAATGCGACAGATGTGGAGCAGAAACAGAAAAAAGACAAAAGAAACAATGGATATTAAAAATAACTGCTTATGCAGAGAGATTATTAAAAGATTTGGAAAAAGTTGATTATTCGGAAAAAATCAAAACCCAGCAAATAAATTGGATAGGTCGGTCGGAGGGAGTAGTCATTAATTTTAAATTAGAAATTAGAAATTTGAAATTTGAAATTCCTGTGTTTACAACACGGGCTGATACCATTTTTGGAGTGACTGCGCTTGTACTCGCGCCCGAGTATTCGTTAATTGAAAATTTAAAATTGAAAATTGAAAATTGGGATGAAGTCCACAAATATATTAGTCAAGCAAAGAAAAAATCAGAATTAGAAAGAATGGATTTGGAAAAAGAAAAAACTGGTGTTGAGTTGAAAGGAATTTATGCCATAAATCCTTTAAATAACGAAAAAATTCCAGTCTGGGTTGCTGACTATGTGATTGCTACTTATGGGGGGGGAGCAGTAATGATCGTGCCAGCCCATGATAAAAGAGATTATGAATTTGCCAAGAAATATGGTCTTGAGATTAGACAAGTAATATGTGGAGGTTCGACCTCCAAAAATTACGGGAATAATATGGGGAGGTCGAACCTCCCAACATTGAAAGAGGCGTTCGTCGATTACGGAATATTGATTAATTCTGGTCAGTTTAATGGATTAAGCTCAGAACAAGCAATTAAGAAAATTACAGATTGGTTAATAAAAAATAAATCAGGAAAAAGAGTAGTAAATTATCATTTGCGAGACTGGATATTTTCTCGTCAACATTATTGGGGTGAACCAATACCAATTATTCATTGTGAAAAATGTGGGGTCGTGCCGGTTCCGGAAAAAGATTTACCAGTAAAACTTCCCTACGTGAGAAAATACAAACCAACTGAAACTGGAGAATCACCCCTAGCAGCGATTAAAGAATGGGTAAATGTAAAATGTCCCAAATGCGGTGGTCCGGCAAAAAGAGAAACTGATACTATGCCCAATTGGGCAGGTTCGAATTGGTATTATATCAGATATTGCGACCCGAAAAATGATAAAAAATTGGCAGACATAAAAAAACTGAAATATTGGCTGCCGGTTGATTGGTATAATGGTGGAATGGAACACACAACCCTGCATCTTTTATATTCCCGTTTTGTCTATAAGTTTTTATACGATATTAAAGCTGTTCCAGATTCCGAGCCATATACTAAAAGACGTTCTCATGGCATGGTTTTGGCTTCGGATGGTAGAAAAATGAGTAAGTCTTTTGGTAATGTAATAAATCCTGACGAAGTAATAAAGAAATATGGGGCAGATAGTTTAAGATTATATGAAATGTTTATGGGTCCTTATGAAGAAGCTATAAATTGGAGTACAGAAGGATTAGAAGGATGTTATCGATTTTTAAAAAGAGTGTGGGTTTTGTTTAACGACGAGAATAAGATTGGTAAGGCGACCAGTAATGGCTTGGCCCAAAAACTTCATTATACGATTAAAAAAGTCGGCGATGATTTGGAGAATATGAAATTTAATACTGCCATGGCAAGTATGATGGAATTTATAAATGCTTGGAGTGAACCGAATAATGTTTTATCTAAAAAAGATGCCGAAAATTTTCTAAAAATTTTAGCCCCGTTTTGTCCTCATATTGCTGAAGAAATTTGGTCAAAATTGGGTCACAAAAAATCAATCTTTCTAGAATCTTGGCCGAAATATGATGAAAAATTAATTAAAAAAGAAAAGATTGAATTAGTGATTCAGGTTAATGGCAAAGTCAGAGACAAAATCGAAGTCGAGGCCGATATTTCCAAAGAAGAAGCGGAAAGAGTTGCCTTGTCATCTGAAAAAATAAAAAAATGGCTTGGTAACAACAAACCAAAAGTAGTAATTTTTGTTAAGGGGAAATTGATTAATATCGTGGTTTAGAATTAACCTAATTGACCTAATTTCTAATTGACCTAATCAAATTCCAATGACCAATGAACAAAATTCCCAAACACGAAATTATGATTTAGAAGAACGGACAGCTAAATTTGGGGAAGAAGTTATTAGGTTTGCGAAAAGAGTTCCAAATCACGAAATTACCAGACCATTAATCTTACAACTAGTTAGAGCTGGAACAAGTATTGGCGCAAACTATTGCGAAGCTGATGACGCAGAAACAGGAAAGGACTTTAAACATAAAATAGGAATTTGTAAAAAGGAATCCAGAGAAACAAAACATTGGTTAAGAATGATTGTTGTTGCTTGTCCAGAATTAGAAAATGAAGCTAAAGCATTATGGCAAGAAGCCAAAGAATTAAATTTGATTTTTAATGCGATCGTTAATAAATTAAAGAAAGGTTATAAGGAAGTATTTTTGGTCATTAGACATTTTGAAATTGGGGCTTGATTAGAATAATTAGGTTAATTAGAATAATTAGAAATTTATGAAAAAGAATATTGCTGTTTTGATTTCCGGACAGGGCACGAATTTGCAGTCGATTATTGACCATATTAAAGCTGGGAAATTGAAATGTAATTTGGCAGTAGTGATTTCTAATAAAGAAGATGCCTATGGTTTGGTAAGGGCGAAAAAAGCCAAAGTCCCGGCTTATTTTATTGACCATAAAGACATTTCGCGGGAAGAACACGAAAAAAAGATTATCGAAATTTTGAAAAAATATAAAATTGATTTGGTGGTTTTAGCTGGTTATATGCGGATTTTAACTCCTTATTTTTTAAGGCAATATAAAAACAGGATTATAAATATTCATCCGGCTTTATTGCCCTCATT
>JBMORO010000010.1:0-17522 GCA_049322295.1 Patescibacteria group bacterium
CTCTGTTTTTGTAAATGGTCAACTGATGAAAAAATCCTCAAAAATTCCATCAGAATAAAAAAAACCACAACATCTTGTGGTATCCTTTCTTAATTTAGCTATTTTTTCTTGACAATTTTAAACCTTTGCTTTTTTTGTCGTTAGGAACGATGAAAAATAAAAACAGGAGGATTTTCCCCATGAATAGAAATAAAGTCTTCATTTTTGCTCTTTTGATTGTGCTTTTGGCTTTCGTTTTTGTTTATAGTTGGAAAACTGAAAGAAGGACACTTTATAATCAAACAGATGATGCCTATACTTTTCAGGTCTCTACTCCGACTGGTGTTGATACCTCTGAAACTTTTGAAATTACTGGTTATAAATATATTTATTTTTATGTCTATGGCGACTCTTTCAGAACTTCACCCGATACAGCAGACACCAATAAACTTAAAATTTTAATTGATTATACTTGGGACAAGATAAGATGGGAAAATGGGATTGATTCTTTTCCCTCCTCTACGACTGTTATAACTGATACCACACTGGCAGGTTATTCAATTACTCCAACAAAAATTTATCCTTACAGCAGAATTAGGGTTTGTGGCCGGATTGCTAATGGCAGTGACCGGAGAAATTCAGTTTTTAAAATTGGGGTGATGTTGAAAGAATATTGATTTCATTACAATTTTTTAAAAAAAATGAAGATAACAGAGAAACATAGAAAGCTTGCTCAATTCCTTTGGGAAAATGAACTTACCCTTGAACAGATTGCCAAAGAACTTAATATTTCTGTAGAAACTATTTTTTACTGGCGAAAACAAAAAGAATTCGATGAACTTTTTAAGGAATTTGAAGAACAGGCAATTAAAGAGACAAAAAGATATTTAACTAAACAGGCAAAAAAATCAGCTGAATCCCTTATCGATTTATTAAAGAAAAATAAAAAAGGAAAATTTAGTTATGGAGGGGGCATTGCCCGGCAAACCTGTTTAGATATTTTAAGTTTAGCTTTAGGTCAGAAATTAGAGGATAAAAAAGAAGATGACAGAAGTCTTGGAGAAATCCTTAAAGAGCTTGACACTTCAAGAATCGAAGTTGCTCTGCGGATTATTAGAAGCGGAATTGATGAGAAGAAATAATCAACGGCTTTATTTTGCCTTATACCATCACCGCAATTTGCAGAACCAGTCTTTAGACTTTGAAAGCAATCCCTTCTTGGCGGGAATTTATAAAGATAACTCACAGGAGATAATCATAAAAAAGGCAGCTCAAATAGGAATCTCCGAATGGCTTATTTGTGATGACTTTGCCAATGCAGAAAAGGGACTTAGAATCTTCCATGTCTTGCCCACCATCGACCTGCGGAATATTTTTGCAAAGGATAGAATCGACAATGTGATTTATCGGGTGCCTTATTATCTTTCCATTTCCAAAAGAAAAAATGAGTCTGCCAAAGAAAAAGTTGCGGTGATTGATAATGTAGGATTAAAAAGTTTTGGCAATGGCGTAATTCTTTTAGTGGGGTCGAATAGTCCTGTTTCTTTTCTTTCCTTCCCTGCAGATGTGGTAGTGATTGACGAATTGGATGCCTGTGACCAGGACAATATCGCCAAAACTGATACCCGATTGGGTGCCTCGACTCATAAATTAAAAAGAAAAGTTTCCAATCCTTCGATTGATAACTATGGTATCGACTTGGAATGGCAAATATCCGACCAAAAAAATTGGCAGGTGAAATGTGAACATTGCGGAGAATGGCAGGAACTTGATTTTTTCAGAAATGTCGTAAACCAAATTGGTGATAACAACTGGGTTTTGCTCGACAAGGACTGGACGGAAAATTGCGAAAATGATGTTAGGATTTTTTGTGCTTTCTGTAAAAAAGAATTGAATCGTCTTGCCAGAGGTGAATGGGTCGCCAATTATCCCAAAAGGAAAATATCCGGATATCATTGTTCACAGCTTTTCTTTTCTAAAATTACAATCGCAGAGCTTTGGAAATTTTATTCCCAAGCTATTTTTAATCAAAGCAAACTCCAGCAATTCTATAATTTCAATTTAGGGCTTTGCTATACCAAAAGCGGAGATAAATTAACTGAAGTGATTTTAGATAAATGCATTGCAGATTATATAATGCCCTCAACTTCAGTTGACTGCACAATGGGAGTTGATGTAGGTTCAGTTTTGCATATTGTTATTTCAGATTATCCCGAAGGATTTGAAAAGCCCAGACGTAAAGTTTTTGTTGGCACTGTTCCTGATTTCAATGATTTGGATTTACTAATAAAAAGATTTGAAGTAAAAACCTGTGTGATTGACGGTTCTTATGATGGCAGAAGGGCAAAAATATTCAGAGATAAATTCAAAGACATTGTGTGGCTTTGCGAATATCACCGTTCCAATGTCTTAGATGATTTGCGAGTTAATGAAGAAGAGAAAATAATCAAAATTGACCGCACGCAATCTCTCGACCAAATGGTCGCAGATATTTTTGATAAACAGGATTTATTCCCAAAGAATGCCTCAAGTCTTGACGATGGGGATTTTTACAAACAATTATGCGTTCCTACAAGGATTTTGGAATTAGAGTCTAATCCACCTAGGCATCTTTGGACTAAAGGCGTTGACCATTATTTTCATGCTAACAATTATGACCGGATAGCCAGAAGAATGATAGTTGAATATTCAGGCAAATCTTTTATCGAGTTACTATAGGAAAAATAAATGAAGATTAAGATTGTAGAGAACCTCAAAAAGAAGATGCTGGATTACATTATGGAGGAAGTCGAGCCTTTTAGAGGTTGGTTCAGGCAACTGCAAGGTTATGGTGCCAATCGCCTTCAAGAGGATATTTCTCCTGTGAGAACCGAGAAACTGAAAAAGGCATTTGAATTTTGGGAGAAAGACCCAGTAGCTCATAGGGGCATAGATTACAAAAGAGTGTATTGCTTAGGCAAGGGATTGAAGTTTGATTCTCCTATCCCCAAAGTCAAAGAATTGTTAGATGAATTTTGGGATAAGAATAATTTGGATTTGGGGCATATCGAATTGACTGACCTTTTATTTTTGGATGGCGAATTTTTTTTGGATTTTCCTTCAGTGGAACAGGGGCAGATTCCCGAATTTCTCTGCATAACTTCCGATGAGATTACCTATATTGCCAAAGATAATAAAGATTGGAGAAAAGTTCTTTATTATCACCGCAGATACCAGAAAGTTACTTATCCCGATATAAATTCTACATCCTCATCATTCCCAGCTTTAAAAACTGAATTTGTCGAGGAGAACATTCCAGCAGAGAGAATCTTCCATTTTAAGCGACCAAGTCTGCCCCATCTGTCCAGAGGTCGAGGAGTCCTTCACCGAATGTTAGATGCCTTGAACGATTTTAAGGATTTTGTTAAAGGTCGAATTGCCATAAATAGAGCCAAGGGAATTTTTTCTATGGTTTTTAAATTGGCAAGCAATAGCGAATCGGACAAAAAAGTCTTCAGGGAATATCTCAAAAGTTTTGCCAAGTATGATGAACACGGTAAGATAAGAGAGACTCTTCCTCACGCTCAACCTTTGGTATTGGGAAAAGACCAGGGACTTGAATTTCCTTCTCCGCAAATTAACGCTTCAGGAGCATACGAAGATGGTCGTCTTTTAAAATTGCAATTAGCTACAGCCTTGGGTCTGCCTGAATTTATGCTTGGTAGCACTTATGAATCTTCTTATGCTTCTGCTTTTGCTCAAGAATCTCCAATGGTTAAGGTTATGGAAATGGAGCAGGAGATTTTGCGGAAGATGTTCACCAAGCTATTTAGGTTTGTAATCAAAATGATGGTCGATGTGGGGACATTGGAGGAGGAATATAGTTATGATAAAATCAAAGAGGATGGCACCACAGAAACGATTACAGATAAAACTGAAAACTTGTTTAGTATAATTTTACCGGATATTGCCGTAACTGATGTAAGAGATTTGGCTCAACCATTGGCTATCCTAACAAATGCAAATATTTTTAGTTTGGAAAAAGCCAGAGAACTTTTAAAGACAGATTCGGAATTGGAGAACGAAAGGATAAAGAAAGAAAAGGAATTAGGGCTTAGGTCTATTCCGACAGTTCCTTTCCTCCAGCAATCCTTTCCGCTTTTAGCTGAATCCCAAAAAAGTGAAATTACCAAGTTGAGAGAAAAACTATTGAATGACCTTACTAAACCTTATGCAGAATATTTAGAGAATTTGAAAAAGGAAGTGCCAGATGCTCACAAGATTTGGGAACAAAAAGCTAATGTTTTAATTGCGGAATATCAGGAGAAAGCAAGAGAATTGGGTTATGACTTTTGGTCAAAAAATGTTAAAGTTTCGGCTTGATATTTTAAAACGATTCCAAGAGGACGCAAAAAGACTTGGAATGGATTTAGGTAGTCAAGCCACTAAGATAATAGCCATAGGCAAAGACAAGGATGATATGGAATGGATGGCTACGGAAGTGGAAAGGGTCTTTAGGGATGAGGAATACCGTTTAGGAATGATGGTAGATTCTATGATGCACCAGTCTTTTCAACTTGGAGCAATGGAGCAAATCTTTATGCAGTTTCCTGCAGTGCGATGGGTTTTAGAACCAGGGGCAGAACATTGTCCCGATTGTGTAGCTTTAGCTGAAATAGGAATTTTTACGGCAGAGACTTTGCCAGGAATACCTGGAGACGAGCAAGTCGATACCGAATGCGATGGTGGATGTCGATGTTCTTTAGTCCCTTTGGTTATGTGAAATGAAGCTAAAAATAATAATCGCCAGAGTTTTAATCTGGCTCAAAAACAGAAAGCCAATTTGGAAAAAGGAATAATAATGCCAATGAAAGAAGTGAGATGTAAGAAATGTCATAAATTATTTGGAAAAATTTTTGTTCCTCAAATAGCGATTGACAGGGGATTTGTTCCGGAACAAGAGGAGAAAAGATTTGAGTTCAAATGTCCAAAATGTAAATATTTGAATGTTTGGCTAATGAGGGAATTTATTAAAAAGGAAACAAATTTGAAAATACCTGAACCTCCTAAATTCCCTGAAGGAGAAATAGTAAAAAGTTTTATTTGAAATAGAATAACCTTTTGAGTCGCTCGACGACCTAAAAATAAACAGAGGTTCACGAAACCCAGCTTCAGTCTGAAAAAGGACTGGCTGGGTTTTTTGTTTGCCAGAAAGGAGAAAAAGAAAATGCCATATAATAAAGACAATCCTCCAGATAGAATCAAGGGATTGCCCGCTCACGCTCAAGACATTTGGATTAACGCCTACAATTCTGCCCATAAAGATTATCCTGACGATGAAGAGCGTTGTAATAAGATTGCTTGGGGAGCGGTCAAGAATGCTGGCTATGTAGAAAAAGACGGTAAATGGGTCAAAGAGAAATTAGAGAGTCCTCCTCGTAAAGAAGAAATAATTGAAGATAAAAAACCCGAGAAAATCCTCCTAAAAAAGACAGGTAAGACCTCTTATGGAGAAATCAAGGAGGGTAAGGATTCATTCTTTGTCGAAGCGAATGAGAACATCTTTAAAGTTCAAATTATCAATGTAGAGGAATCTGAGGGATGGTCTTTGAATGGCAATTTCTGGACGGATAAAGCTCTCACTTCTCTTGCTGAGAAGATGAACAATAAGCGGTGTATGGCTACGGGCTTTCACTTTGAGGGAACGATTGACGATGAAATTGGACTCCACAAAGAATGCCAAAAAGTCGCTGGTAAGAAGATTGTCGAATCGAAATTGAAGATTTTGGGGGATACGGAAAAAGCCAAGCATATTAAAGCTCTGATAAATGAGCAAATCAAAACACCTTCAGCTAATCTTTTGGGATTTTCAGTCGTGGTGCGGGGACCAAGTTATGAAGGTGAAGTTAGAGGAAAAAAGGGAATTATTGTAGAGGATGTGCATAAAGCATATTCCACAGACATTGTTTTTGATGCCTCAGCGGGAGGCAGTCCACAATCAGTAATGGAAAACTTAAAAAGGAGAAGAGTTATGGAAATAACCTTACAGGAACTCCAGAAGGAGAATCCAGAAATAATCGAGCAAGTCACCAAACCTTTGAATGAAAAAATCACCTTGTTGGAAAAAGAAGTGGGTGACCTCAAAAAAGAAAAGGAATTGCAGGAAACAGAGAAAAAAAAGTTAACCTCGGAGACTTTAGCCAAAAAGCTCTTAGCTGAAGCAAAGTTCACTGATGACCAAGCCAAAGGTCTCTTAGAATCGATGGTTGGCAAAGAAGAAGCCGAGATGACAAAACTTATCGAGGAGAGGAAGGAATTTATAAGGAAAATCGCTCCAGATGTGAAATTTGAAAGTAAACCTTCTGACCCTGACCACTTTAAGGATAAACCTTCAAACCTCAAACCAGACCAAAAACAATTCTTCGAGGAAATAGTGCCTTTAAACAAAGAAGAGTTGGAACTAATTGAGACCAACTTTGAAAAAGTTAAAACTTTTAGAAAGGAGAAATAAATGGCTGCTTTAACTGCAGATAGAAAAACTACCTGTAAATTGTCATTGGGATTTATTGCTGTTCCCATAGCGGACAATGTGAAAATTTACGATGGGTCAAGAGTAATGATTAAGACTGACGGTTATCTTTATCCGTCAAGCGATGCCGCAAATTCAAGGGGAGATATAGGGATTGCACGGGAATTTTATGATAATACGGTTACTGGACACACTGCTGGAGCCAAAAAAATTAACGTGGAATTTGGAGTTTTTGAACAAGCTATAGCCAGCACAAACCAAGCGACTGCCGTTGGTGTTCCCTGTTATGCCTCAGATGACCAGACCGTGAAACTGGCAGGGGCCACTAATTTTGTTGAAACAGGTTTGATTGTCAACTTGAATTCAGCTACAAGTGTGGATGTCCTGATTATTCCATTCTTGGGACAAGCTATAGCCCAAGTTTAAATCGGTTAATTCTAAAAAAATAGGAGAAAATTATGACTATAAATTCGGATACCATAAAAAACATCACTTTGGGATTTCAGGCAATCTTCTACAATGCCTTAATCAAGGCACAGGTATTTTGGCCGGAGATTGCGACTGAAGTCCTTGCTACCAAAAAGAAAATGGAATACCCATTTTTAGGTGATATTCCTCAAGTAAGCGAATGGGTAGCAGAGAGACAGAAAAAAGTAGTGGGAGCTTACAAAATTACCCTTTCAGATAAGAAATATGAAGATACCTTGAGGGTTAATCGGGAGGATATTGAAGATGACAATTTGGGTCTTTACAAACCAATAATTCAAATGTTTGGAATAGCTCATCCCAATCATCAGGATAAATTAGCATTTGAGTTATTTAAAAATAGTTTCAGCGATAAAGCTTATGATAATGTTGAGTTCTGCGGAACTCATAGTTGGGGAACCAATAAGGGAACCACAGCTTTGAGTGAAACGGCTATTGATGAGGCTGTTGCTGCAATGCAAAGTTTCAAGACGGATGAAGGGGAATTCCTAATGGTGAATCCTACCCATCTTATTGTTCCTCCAAAATTATATGGCACCGCAATTCGTTGCACCGAATCACTTCAGTTAATTACTGGCGAAAATGCTACTAAAGGCAATCTGAATGTTGTTTCCAAATATGGATTGAAAGTAATTAAGAGTCCATATTTAACTGATACTAACAACTGGTGGCTGGCAGATTGTTCTAAACCCATAAAGCCATTTATTATGCAAGTGAGAATCCCCCCCGAATTTGAATCTGACCTTGACCTTAATGCGGGTGGTGGCAGCCAAAAATTTGAGGCAGATATTTTGTCTTGGGGAACTCGGTCTCGATATAATGCTGGCTATATGTGGCCTCAGTTAGTATATGGGTCTGAAGTTGCTTAATAGGATCCAAGTCCTTCAGGGATAAACGGATGAGATAGAGGGCAGGAGCGGAACCTCCCTCCTGCCCTCTTTTGAAAAAGGAATAGGTTATGGCTTATTACTGTTCAAAAGAAGATGTAGAACTCTTAATTGGTTTCGGCAAAATTATTATGCCTTCGGATTTTAATGAAGAGGATATTGAACCTGAAATAAAAAAAGCTCAAGCCAAGATAGACAAAAAATTGACACAGGCAGGGAATAGCAATGTGGACGCTGAAATTTTAAAAGATTTGACAGCCAAAATTACTGCCTACAATATTTTTCTGATTCTACACCCGCAAGTAACATCCGGCGACCTTCCAATGATTGTTCAGAAATGGAAAAGTGATGTGGACGAATTCTTTAAAGACCTGCAAAAAGAAATGGGAAGCAAAGAATTGATGACCGAATTGACCGCACCTTGGGAGGATATGCTTTGATAAAAATAATTTTTTCAACGCCAACAAGTGATTGGAATAAATTTAAGGATATTTCTTTGTGGTTTAGAAATATAGAAATTGTTGCCACAAGATTGCGAGGCAGGGATGGTCTTTTTGCAAAATTGCTTTCTCTTTTTCCGCAGATGTTCAGGGAGATTTTGAATACTGAAGGGGCAGCCTTGGAACAAAAATGGGCATCTTTGCGACCATCGACAATAAGACAAAAGCAGAGGCAAGGTTTTCCCACCAGACCGCTTTTCAGAACAGGGGCATTGAGGACTGGCTTAATGGTGCCAGGGTCAGCTCCCAATTTTGTCAAATGGGACAATCGAGCTATGGCTTATGGTTTGAAATCAAACTGGTTTGTGATGAATCAAAGGCGAGGGTCAATCAAAAATATCGCAAGATTCATAAAGAGAAAAAAGACAGGTGGAAAAGGCGGTGGTTATCCCTATCCTATTTTTATTCAATATGGGACTTCCAAAATGGTAGCTCGACCATTTTTGGGCTTTCCACAACGGTGGATTATTAGATTTTTGGCAGTTACCAGAAATTATTTTTCACGGAAAACAGCAAAAATAAAAGGATTTTCTGAAACTTCTCAAACCTGGGAGAGTCCTGAATAATGGCAGACACAAAATTAGTTTTAAAAGATTTAAGACAGCATTTGCAAGAGTATCTCAAACGAAATGCCCCAACTTTTGGACTGCCTGCGGATAAAATTTTCGACTATCAGGCAGGTCACGGCTTGGCACTCGTTCCTCCAGCACTGGAGATTTACTTTCCCGACCCTGCCTGCCAGACTGAAAGAGTAACTATCAACAATTCAAAGGAATATCGGCACAAAATATTTTGCCAAATCTATTATTATGGGGCAAAAATTACTTTACTGGGTAAATATGATGAAGTTCAGGAGACCTTAAACAAGATTCATAAATTCTTAATAGAAAATCCAATCATCACAGGATTTACGCAAAGCATTTATCCTGAAAATGGTTTAATAGATGTAATTGATAATTCTCCCTCGATTAGTGGATTGGGAATGCTTGACCCTGAGCATTTAATTGGGGGTTACATAGAGTTCACCGTTACAGTTTACCAACTTTATTAAAGGAGAGAAGAAATGTTGATAAGGTCAAAAGGCGGGTCAGCAGTAAGAATCGAAGATGGGTCTTGTTCTTATACTATTCCGCCAGAAGGAATAGACATCCCTGGAGAGATTGGAAAATATGTTTTAGAGAAATACTTGGAAGTAGTCGAGGAGAAAAAAACCGAAGAGAATGGAGGTGAATAATGCCATCGACTTTTACTTGGAAATCTAAATTTGCTCTACAAAAAGAGTCTGTTTACAATACTTATGCGTCTTCGGGAATAGGAGCTAAAGGACTTTATATCTATCCTGAAACCAAACCTCCCAAGACAGACCAGCCAAATATGAGAGAACTTCTGAATCGCCAACAGCCTCTGACAAATGTAAATGACAATAAAAAAGGTTTAAAAACTTGGGACCACACCATAATTTTTCCTTTTCCTAAAGAAGCAATGGGAGATATTTTGCAAGCGGTTTTTGGCACTACGGTTTTAGGAACTGCCGTTAGCGGTTTTTATCCCCATATTTTCACCATAAAAGACGGGACTCCACCCTCTTTGTCTCTATGTCATAAAGACGGAAATAGAGAATGGCAACTTGCAGGCGGAATGGTCAGGTCTTTAAATATTGCCATTCAGATAGGCAAAGCGATTCAATCTAAGTTAATCTTAGTCGGGGGAAAATTCACGGATATTGCTGAAACTACCCCTATTTCGGTCTATGTGCCAACCGGTGAAATCAATGAATGGCTTGCCCAATCTTCATCGGCAATTTTTCAAATCAATTCGGTTACCTATGCTTTAGACAATGTGGAATTTAATTTTGAGAATGCCCTTTTGGATGGGGTTAATGAATCCTATGGGGGAGGTTCAGAAGATAGAATTGCCCTTGAACGAACAACAATGCGAATTACAGGTAAATTTTCTGCTAAATATACTGATGCTACAACTCTTTATGCTTTGGCAAATGCGGGGACTGTAATTCCAATTACTTTCCAGATTGGAACTCTTGGTGGTGCTTATGGACTTAAAATAACTCTTTCTAAATGTGTTTTAGATTATCCGGAAAAAGGAGATAGGGAAGGTTTAGTCTATGAAGATTTTACTTTTGAAGGTCAATGGGATTCAGCGATTGCCACGGAAGTTAAAATCGAAACCTATGATAAACAAGCCTGGCCTGCTTCTTCATAAATAAAAACTAAGGAGGAAAAATGGAGTTCAAACTTGGAAAGGGAATGGGATGCCTTGAAACAGACAAGCCAGACGAAAAAATTGTTATTTTGGACTCGGAAGGGAACCAAGTTGCCCAAATCATTCTCCAATCATTAAAAGCCGAAGATTATTATCGTTTGGCACAAAATTATGACCCTGAGATAGTAGCAAAAGCAGTCAAAAGTTGGGACATTAAAGAGAATGGAGAAGTTTTGCCAATCACTCCTGAAAATTGTGCCCGCTTCTCTACCATAAAAACCAACAGCACTTTCAGCGAATTGAATCTGGGATTGAAAGAATTTATCTGGTCTCACATTAGAAAAATGAATCTTCTCACGGAGGAAGAGAGAAAAAACTCCGAGCGGGAATCCGAATCCAATTTATCGAGGAGCAGGGACGGATTCCCGAATGTCAACCCTACGACCTAAAAACTAATATCGGATGTGCCAACGATTTCTGTGAAAACTGCCAAAGAGTCTTAGAACTCTGCCAAGATTGTGAGTTAAAGAATGAATGCGATAAAAGGTTTAAGCCGAAACTTCTGCCCTTCGTTCGATTCGCACTATGGAGCTACTCCCTTTTTATCACCACAGGCAAGCTGGCTTATTCTGGGGGCAGTTTGGAACAGCCACTGAAACTGACTTTGGCTTTTCAGGTCATAAAAGACGAAATAGAGAAATGCAAAGAGAGAGAGAATAAAAATGCCGGGAATAGTTGAGGAATTGACCACTATCTATCGGCTTGATGCGAGCCAAGCACCTGCAGGGGCAAGGCAAGGGGCGGAATCCCTTGACCTTTTGAGGAGAAAAATGGCAGAAGTGGGAGTTGCCTCCGACAATTTGGGACGCAAAACCAAAGTCATTGACCAGGGATTTGTCAATCTTGGACGCAGGACGGAAACTTTAATTTCACGGGCTGCAATCAGCAATTTTGCCACCTTGAGTTCGGCAATGGGAATGGCAGAGGGACAAGTCGGGGCTTTTTCCTCTTCTCTTTCGATGGCTTCAATGATGCTAATGAATGCGACCAATTGGGTAGCTGGATTTTCAGTGGCTTTAACAGCAACAATTTTGATTTTAACTCAAATCGATAAAGCAATGACTCAACATTCTAAAGCCTATGAAGAATATAGTAAAAAAGTAAAAGAGACCAAAAAAGAACAAGAGCTTTTTAATAGAGATATGGAAATTGCTGCAGGAAAAAGAGAAGCGGAAATTGGATCTTTTAAAAAAATTATTGCTCTTTTACCTGCATATCTGACAGCAATTCAAACTTTTGGAATGAGTTTTTTGATTTCATCAGCAGCAATTAAACAAGCTACACAGGAATTAACTAAAGAACTTGGAGATTTTGGAAAAATAAAATCGGAAGATATAAAATTGCTTGAATTGGAAAATGCGGTTTTAAAAAACGAATCCATTCCCAATTTGCAGGCACTTTTAGATGAACACAAAAAAGATTTAACCAATGCAGAAGAGAAAATTGCCAAATATAAGGGGGTTATTGGAAAGACTGCGGAATATAGCGAGGCTTTGAAGAAACAGGCTAATGCATTGAAAGAAATAAATAGAATTGAAAGTGAAATCGAAAGAAAGAGAGAGGAACAAAAGAAAAAAGCAATAAAAGGATATGAAACTTATGGTCTGCCCGGTCTTATTACCCCTATTATTGCCGACCCACTTTCCAGCTTACGAAAGGGTGTGATGGCAACAATTCCTGCAATCAAAGAACTTAATGATGAGGGAAGTTTGATTGGGAAGTGGGCTCTTGACGCAAAAGCAAAATCGGAGCAATTTACAAATGCAGTGGGTGGACATATACGCATTTTGAGTAGTGGATTTACAGATATGATAATGGGAATTGAAGGGGCTTGGAAAAATATGCTTGAATCTATGGCTTCTCAACTTTTAAGTTCGGTCATTTGGTCGGCAATAATGAATATTCTTTTGCCTCACGCAGGTATAAAAGGATTCGGTGGATGGTTCAAAAAGGCTTTAGGCTTTCAAACTGGTTCCTATTATGTCCCTGAGACCAGACCTGCCATTGTGCATAAGGGGGAAACCATTACTCCTGCTACGGAATACCATAGGGAAATCAAACAAACACAAATTATTGTTATTCCCCAAAATATGTCAGACCAAGAATTTAAAAGAAAGATGAAGACTTTGGGTGTGCCTGAATTAAACAGGATTTTCAGTTTGAGACAGGGAACAATGAGATGAGCACTTTTAAAATCATAGGGGATGGGACTTATACCTCCAGCGTCAATATCGGCGGAACAATTGACTTAAGCGTGGTTCCCCCATATCCCGGCACTGACGGAATAGGCATCATAGAGCCCAACAACGAGATTTTTGTCGGGGACAGCGGAATAATCCAGACTTTTGAAAAGGGACAAAATCTCAGGCGTTTCCCCGTCACCTTGACAAATTTGACCACTGCCCAAGCCCTTGACCTTATGAGATTTTTCAGAATAGTTCAATATAAACACTGGTTTACACTTTTGCCTTTTAAAATTTCTCTTTATATTCAATTAGACCAGCAATATGGGGCTGGCTCAACTACTATTCTTCAAAACACACAACTTGCCAATCAATCAGATGATTACTGGATTGATTTTGTGGCAATTATAACTTCAGGAAGCGCTGCTGGACAAAAAAAGAAAGTTGTTGATTCGCTTATGTCTCCTGGACAAGTAATTTGTGATGCTTTTTCTGTGGCAGTTGCCCTTGCAGACACTTTTTATCTTGGATTTCCCGTCCGCATAGTTGAAAATTCAATTTTGACGGTCAACTATAAACTGGGAATCTGGCGGGAATGCTCTTTTGAAATGATAGAGGTGCCGGTGAAATGAAGTCTCTGCCAACCAGTTTTCAAGACAAGATTTTGTCCCTTTATGGGACCGAACCTGTTGTCTTGGCGGATGTCACATATAATACCTCAGACCATCTGAAAATCGGAACAAGGAAAATAATCAGTGTTGTTGGGGGGACTTTCGAACCATATTTAGCCAATGTCTTTAATTATGCTTGTGGCCTAACAGAAAGCGACTCTGTAAATTTTATTACTTCGATGACCCTTCAAATTCTCAGAAATGCAACAACGGATTCTCTCCTGACTGCACAAATTCTAAAAAAACCCGTTGAGATATTTTTTACTTTTTTGGATTTGGGGTGGGTAAGCAGACTTGAATTTGCCCAGCTCTTGATAGACTCAATTTCAGATATAACCCCGACAACATTCAATTTAAATTTGAGTGCGGATGAGATTTCAAGAGACCCCATCCCCGCAGAAGTTTTAAGCAAAACAGACTATCCCTACATAATGGATTCCAATGTGGGATTGCCAGTCCCCTTCTTTTTGGGCAATTGCCAAATTGGAGGTGGAAGCGATGGCACTGCCTATCTTTTGCATTACAAAGGAATTTTTGCCCCTTCCTTGTGCATAGATTTGAGGCGAACAACAAGCTATGGGGTCAAATTTTTAGCGTATCAACATTGGGCCCAGCCTGTTCAATCTCAGACTATTCGGGCATTTATTTATATATCGGCCTGGAAAATTTTTGCCGAGATGTTGAAAAACGACGGGACTGCGAATTTTACCCAGTCGATTGCAGATAATAAATTGGTCATAACTCTTGACCTTGCTGGACTTGACACTTATTGGGGGGATTTTTGCGTTCCCAGGATTTTGCCTGACAGGATAATTTATTATACAGTTTGCGAGACAGCCCTCAATGCCATTGACCTTGACAGTTCCACAGTGGCGACTTTGGATGCCACAAATACAAATATAATAGCGGGATTTTCTGACCGCTATTCGGGCGAAAAAACTTTCCAAAGACATATCAAACTTTCAACAATAGATTATGATTTGTTGGTATGTATGAACATAACTGAAAACATAAGTGGAGTAATCGAGGCATTTGCAAGTGCCGACAGGGGCTCGAGCTGGACAAGTTTGGGGACTTATAATGGAACTGGCTACAAAGAATTTGGATTCAACAATGCGAGCATAGTCCCCGATTATGACTTGACAAATATTCAGATCAAAATTGTAAGGAACTCTGGCACGGTCAAAATAGATGGTCTTCATATTAGATTTATGCTTCAGAAAGAGGATATGGGGGTTTATCCGCCAGGTTATCTTCCCTTTCCCCTTGGTTACTGGTCGCAATCAGAAGGCCCTAAAAGGCGGGGCTACAAAACTTACCAGCTTTATAGCGGGACTGAATTGTATGAAAAACTAACCAAAGCATATCCCAAATTCAATCACAGTCAAATGTTTTTGTTTGCCAAAAGCACCAATGCGGACTTGTCCGGGTATGGCTGGAGCTATGAGCATCCCATCTACATAATTTATTTCATTCTTTATTATTATTTCAACGCCAATGCAGATATGGCCAACTTCAATACTGTCTATGGGAGATTAAACGCTTCGCCAAATTCATCTGCCTGGTCAATGAGCTATATTTTCGATTCGGCAAAAGACCCCCTAATTATCATTGGCGAAATATGTCAAATGTGCGGATTGAAGCTCTGGACTGATTACGATGGGGACTACAATCTTTTTGTGGTCAATTATGTGGAAAGCACTACTTTGACTTTTTCTGATGGGGCAGATGGGACAGGAGGGGCATATCAAATCAAAGACTTTTTGTTTGGCTATGTTGAAGAAATCTACAATAAGTTTGAAATACACTGGAGAAAAAATAGGGGCTCCGGAGAACTCACAGAAATATTTCTGGAAGACCATAATACTGATTCTTATCTGGCTCAAAGCTGGAATGACCACAACCAAAAAGAAGTTTATTTTCCGGTCTCCGAATGCGACTTTGTAAATGACGCCACAACAATGGATTATTGCTTCAATATGCTAAAAAAATGGGTGGGAGCAAAAAGGCGATGGGTAAAGTTTAAATGCGGGCCCATAGGGTGCAAATTAGACCCAGGAGATACAATTATAATCAATCATAAGGCAGATAACTGGGTTGACAATGCAGTGAAGTTTCAGGTCTATTCAATTCAAAAGCCTGAGACAAGTCCAGTTTACGAGATTTACGCATTGGAGATAATAGCATGAAAAAAACAGCCATTTTTCTTTGTCTGGTTTTTTTTCTTTTTTCTTTGTCTTGGGGAAAGAATTTTCCGACCTCAACGATGGTCAAAGTGAGTTTTAAATTCTATGTTCGCAACGATTCTTGGCTTTTGGGGAATGAAAGAGAGAAGCTGCAGACAATGGGCCTGGGAGCATTGAATTATTTTGTCTTAAAGGAACAATTTTTAAGGCCCTCCGAATCTTTTTGGGCTTCAAACGGGATGGCTTTTGCTTGGCAGTTCAAAAACGGATTTTCAAGCAAAAAGGGATTCAGCCTGGAAAGTCTTTTTTGGAATTTGGTCGGGGCTTATGCGGGATTTGTCATAACCAAAAATTAAAAACAAGGGAGGAGAACTTGGAGAAAAATAGCAACCAAAAAATAATAAAATGGGGAATCGGGATTATTTTTGTTTTTATACTGGGACTTTTCAGTTTTCTATTGGAAGGCACCTATTCGGGAATAAATGAACGGCTTTGTGAAGAGGAAAAAAAATCCAAAGTTTTTGAGAAAAATAATTTGATTCTCAATGCCAAAATGGATGTGCTTTTACGACAGGCAGGGGTAAGTGAAAAAGATATAGAAAAAATAGAGAAACAGTTTGAATTAAAACCATAGGAAAATTTATGATGAGCATTTTCGCCAAAGATTCTTTTTTATCAAAAAGCTGTTCTTTTGACAAGCTGGAGCATTTTGCCTATTGGTGCCTGCTTTATCTTGGCTTGAAGAGATTTCTTTTTTTGCCGGATATGGCAATGATAACTGCTTTCATCTTGGGATTTCTCTGGGAGATAAAGGATATTTTCCGGGCAGATGGTTTCTCTTGGAGAGATTTGTTAATGGACATTGCGGGAATTTTAGTGGGGAGATATTTATTATGAAAACTAAAACTCTCATTCTTCTCAACTTTGTTCTCTTTTTCATCTTAGTAATTGCTGGTATTTGGGGGACAGCGATGGTAAAGATTTGGGGGAAACTTTTAAACGGATTTTAGAATGTTAGAGAACGAACAATGATTTGAACTTATATGAGAGGTATTGATATGAAAAAAGAAATTTTAAGCTATTTGATATTTTTTCTGGCACTAATAATTTTGGTTTTGCTTTTCAATTTACTTTGTGTTCCACTATGCAAAAATGCTAATGCCTGGACTTATTCGGGGATGTTCTCTGTGATATTTTTCCATTCTTTTTTTGTTACATTTCCGACAAGTATAACTAAATCCCAATTTAAGTTTGGTTCTATGAAAATTTTTATCATTAAGTTCAAGAACTTTTCTACAAATTGTGCATTGTCTTTTTTCAAAAGTATTAAGAGGATTTCTAAAAAATTCTTTATGGCACTTAGCCAAATGTTCTTTATGTGTAGAAAACAATTCAAGATTTTCTATTCTATTATCATCTTTTATTCCGTTAATATGATGAATAACTTCTTCAGGTTTCAAATATCTTCTAATTTTTTTCTCCATTACAAGTCTGCTTTCTCTAATACAATTATTGTGCGAACGAAAAGGATGATTGGGTTGATAAATCAAGACATATCCCAAACAATATCTTTTTCCCTTAAAATTTGCTGGAATATGACCTTTTTTAAATTGACCTCTATTCATATCTTTTCTCTCCTTTTTTTTACTTTTAATATATTATGTTATCCTATAATAAGTCAAGCATATACCTATTATGTAAAAAGTTCAGGCGGGTCAGATACTAATGACGGCAAAAGCTGGGCTAATGCCTGGGCGACTGTTTCCAAAGTCAACTCTACTTTAATAGGTGGAGATACTGTTTTCTTTGGCACTGGGACTTGGTATAATTCTCAAATAAATC
>JBMORO010000011.1:0-17453 GCA_049322295.1 Patescibacteria group bacterium
TATAAAAATTAGCAAATTTATTTAAATTAGTCAACTTGTTGCCATCAAACAGGTTCTAATAGCGTCCATTCTCCGCCAAGATATTGACAAAAATAATTATCTATGCTAAACTGATAATAGTCATAAAACTGATTATTATCAGTTTTAAATTTCAAAAAATAAAGGAGGTTAAAATGAGAAAAGAAGAAGTGCTCAAGAAATTTTTTCAAGAGAAGAAAAAAGAACTAGGAAGACATTTTAGGGATTCAAACAGAAAGCTCACAAGGAAAAAAATTGATGATATGGTTGAAGAAAGAATGGAAAGACTCCGTAGATGTTGCAGGCTGGCAAAAGGTAGGGCCGTAACTTTCGTAAAAAAACGATGCAGAGATTGTAAGGAGGAGTACGCATCATATTACGTGGGAGGAGAAATAATACCTACTAACCCTTTTGCAATACCTGATGAAGACATAGAGGAAGCGTTGTCAAAGGCTGCACAAAAGATAATAATTAAAGGTGGAACTTTTCAATGTCAGGATTGCTGGAATAAAATGGCATTCCCTGGCGCATGGGAAGATTAAGGTTTTTATTAAAGAAATCCTTGAAAAAAGAAGCAACGTTAAAACGGTCATCTATTTAGGGGCCCCATTGTAATGGTTGGCCCCCTTTTATCCCCAAAAGTCCTAAAATTTATACTAAACAGGTTCTAATAGCGTCCACTCTCCGACCCACGCTAAGCGTGGGTTTTAGTCCGCTCAGCGGACCACCCTGCGTTTTTAAATTATGTATTACGTTTACATTTTATTTAGTCACAAGGACGGCAAATTATATATCGGTTATACGCCGGATTTAAAAATGCGAATTAAAAAACATAATTCCGGTTACGTTAGGGCTACAAAGAACAGAAGACCATTGAAATTAATTTATTATGAATCATATTTAGAAGAACCCGACGCTAAGCGTCGGGAGAAATTCCTTAAAGGCGGCAAAGGCAGGGAAGAATTGAAAACTCAGCTCAAAGATTGTTTTAAGGAGTTAAATTACGAGTATCGTTAATGAAATCCGAGATTTTTTTCTCGGGTTTTTCTTGACTTTCTGTTGTTGTTGATATACTATGTAATCGCCAAATCAAATCTGGAGGGTTTGGCGAGTTTGTTCTATAAATCTAAATAAAAAGGAGGCTTAGGATGTATTCTTTAAAAAGCAGACTTTTTAAACTTTTTTCAGCAGTATTTTCAATTCTGGTTATTATTTTTATGATTGTTTTTGCCGTCTTCGCTTCTAAGTCAGCAGGAATAGTTTCAAGCATACCGAACATGGTTGTTATTATACTGGCTGTCGCCGGATGGTTCTTTTTTGGGCTTAAACAATTCAAAAATTTCATTAAAGAGCAGAGAGAATTTAAGAGACCCTATGGATGTGAGGAGGCAAGAAAAGATATTGATTTATTTTACTTGGAAGGCGAGCGGATTCCAGAGAAAGACGAGATACTACATAGGGCCTTATTCAGGCATATAGCAAAAAGAACCATTTTTAAAAAGTACAATATTTCTTGCCCCGAATGCTGGAATTACTATCAGGAAATGTGGAGAAAACATCGTAGGAAATAATAAGAGGCGGGTTGAAGCAGCGATAAAAACTGTTTCAATCCGCTATTTTATTTATATTAAAGCCAAACAGGTTCTAATAGCGCCTGCCCGCCGGTAGGTAGGTCCATTCTCTGACCCTGACTGGATTGAAATAGAAATCGCCTTTTGAGCGATTTTTTGGTAGAATAAAAACGATGGAAATACTTATTACCATAAAAATTCCAAAAAAGTTAGTGCGTGAGATGGATGTATATAAAAACAAATATCATCCAGAAAAACTTTCTCATTCATCTGCACATTTGACCCTTGTTCCACCGTTTATTTTGGCTGGTAGGCTAAGAAATTTAACGAAGGAAATGAAAAATTATGTCAAACTCCAGAAACCTTTTCTTTTGCAAATCAATGGTCTTAGTTGTTTTGATAATGAGGTTATTTATTTTAAAGTAAACTCTTCCCTCAAACTCCGTAAACTCCAAACCGAGCTAAAAGATTTCATTGATAAAAATTATAGGAAAGGAGGACATGACGAATATTGGCGATTTAAAACATACCATCCCCATATCACTATTTCTCACGATAAATCTGACAAAATTAAGGCACATAAAAAGGAATTGCGAGGATTAACTTATAATCAGCAGTTTATTGCTAGGGCTATAGAGCTTTATATTAGACGGAAAGGAAATAAGCAATGGATTTTCAATAAAGAATTTGCTTTTAACAAGAATTTAAAATGAGTTATTTACTAAACAGGTTCTAATATAATCCAGTCTCCGACCCTGGAATATAATTATTATAAAGGTCGCCCAAAAGGCAATTTTTTGATATGATAAAAACATGATTATTGATTTTAAATTTGCTTATTTTGTTTTGGTTATTCCATTTATTATTGTTTGGATAATTTTCTTTGTCCTTAGCAGAAAAACTAGAATTGAACAGCTAATAATGAGTTTTTTGTTTTTGGGAGTCGGGGTTATTTCCGAAAATTTATTCTATTTTCATGATTACTGGAGTCCTGAAAGTATTTTATCATTTAATATTGGTTCGTGGCGTATTTTATTAGAAGACATTCTATTTTCTTTTACAATAGCAGGAATAGGCAGCATTATTTATGAAATGGTTTTTAATAAGAGATTAGAAAGCATTAAGAAGATTAATTTTGTATTTAAATTATTATCCATTATTGTTATTGGTCTTTCTTCATTTTATCTATTATTTTTTATCGGGATAAACTCAATTTTAGCAACATCTATTGGATTTATTATTCTTAGTTTATTTATTATGGTTCAAAGAAAAGACTTATTAACTTGTTCTTTATTTAGTGGTTTAGGTATATTAGTTATTAATTTTTGTGCTTACATTGTAGTTTATTTGTTGATTAGAAATTCTGAGGAACTTATTAGACGGGGATGGATGCTTTATGAAACATCATTTGGGATAAGGATTTTGGGGATTCCTGTTACGGAGATGATTTGGGGTTTTACAGCGGGAGCCTTTATTGGTCCTTTATACAAATTTATCTTCAGTAAAAAGTTATCTAAATAGCCAAAATAGCCAAACAGGTTCTAATAGCGTCCACTCTTTGACCCTTGACATTGAATAGGGATTTGATAAACTGAAATTATATGAAAATTAATAAATTTATTTATGTAACTTGGAAAGAGGGCAAATATTATGTTGCCCAATGTCTTAATATAGATGTTTCTAGTTTCGGGAAAACCAGAAAACAGGCCTTGAAAAATTTAAAAGAGGCAGTTGAATTATATTTAGAAGATATTCCCAAGAGTAAAATTGTAAAAGTAGAACAACCCTGTATTAGTATTCAAGAATTAAAGTATGCCTAAACTTTATTCTCCCCGTTATATCATAAAAGTCCTCGAGAAACGGGGATTTATTTTTATATCGCAAAAAGGAAGCCACGTTAAATATAGAAAGAAAACCAGCAAAGAAACTTTAACCGTAATTGTGCCAGTTCATTCAAAAGAAATTCCTATCGGAACATTTAAATCAATTTTACGTCAGTCAAAATTAACGGAAGAGGATTTTAAAGAATAATAACAACCCTTGATTTTTTCAGGGGGTTTTGATAGGGTGAAGATACAAAATAAATTTTAGGGAGGGAAAATGATATACGATGAACATGGTAATTTGCTAGGTTGTCCTAAATGTGGAAGTCCTTGGGTTGGCTACCAAGCCTGGCGGGAAAGGTATAGTTGTTTAAATTGTGGTTGGCAGATGAAAAGAGATTGAGAGATTGGCGACCATAAAGATTTGGCACCAATTCCAGATTCCGAGAAAAAGGACAAGATTTAAAACGGGTATAGGCAAAGAGCCAATACCCGTTTATTGCCAGAACAAAAATTTTAGTGTAAATTGGAATATTATGCTAACTTATACTGATTTAAAACCGGGCACGGTTTTTATTTTAGATGGGCAACCCTATCAGGTTTTAGAATTTAACTTTTTAAGGATGCAGCAGAGGAAACCAGTTGTCCAAACTAAAATCAAAAATCTAATTAATGGCAAAATAATTAGCCGAAATTTTCAGCCCAGCGATAATTTTGAGGAAGCGGAAATAAAATATCGTGAAGTAAAATTTTTGTATGGTCATCCCGATAGAAGGTCTTTGACCTCTAACGGGACAAGTCGCAATAAATTTGTATTTTGCGAAATTAATGACCCTTCAAAAAGATTTGAAATAAGCGAGGAACAGATTAGGGAGATGGCTAAATTTTTAAAGCCAAATAGCGATGTTTCGGTTATGGAATTTGAAGGAAAAATTATCAATATCAACTTGCCAATTAAAATGGATTTTAAGGTTATTGAAGCCCCCCCATCAGTTCGGGGTAATACTGCCCAAGGCGGAGTTAAGGCAGTAAAGATTGAAACCGGCGCAATGGTTAGTGCTCCTCTTTTTATTGAGGAAGGTGATATAATAAAAATAAATACCCAAACGGGTGATTATGTAGAAAGAGTAGAAAAGGGAAAATAATCTATCCGAGGTGTTTCTTAATCAAATCTTTCATTTGGCGGACAAGGTTTTCTTTGTCCGTTTTTAAATTCTGCCAAAAATTCCTACATTCCTCACAACCCCCCGCATCATTTACATAATATTTACCAATCCGCCAGATAGATTTTTGTTCTTGAGTTAATTGAAGCATTAGATTGTAGAGATTGTTGTCCATAAATTTGTTTAAATTTAATTGTTATAATATTATAATAGCATAATCTATGACCGATTACCTAATTCAACCATTTCTTTTAGGGATTTCTGTGGGGATTTTTTGTTTTACTTATTGCGTGCCCTTCATTGGTCCTTATTTGGTTTCTGAGCAAAGAAAAATAGCCAAGAATTTTAAAATAATTTTGGAATTTATTTTAGGCCGGTTAGGAGGTTATATTCTTTTTGGGGCGATTTTTGGTTATTTAGGAGAGAGGATTAGTAATCAGACAGTTAATTTAATATTAATCACTTCTTTAATGGTCTTGTCAGTGGTTTTGATTTTTTATGCCATAGGATTTTTAAAACCCAAAGGCATTTTTTGTTCAGCTAAATATATTAAATTCAGGGAAAAATCTCCGATTTTAATGGGCTTTTTAATGGGTATAAATATTTGCCCACCATTTTTAATGTCTTTGGCTTATGTTTTTTCTCTTCACAGCATTTTAAAAGGAATAATTTATTTTTTGATGTTTTTTATGGGCACAACCCTTTATTTTCTGCCCATTACTTTTTTAGGATTTTTAGGGTTGATGAAAGAATTTCGTTTAATTGCCCGAATTGCTGGTTTAATTGTTGGTTTTGCCTTTTTAATCTATGGAGTATATTATATTATTAGGGGATTAACTTTATTTCACGCAGTTTGATAAGTCAGGAAACTAAATTTTTCTTGCTCACGAAGCGCGTTTCACTCCGCTGTTTATCACGTCCTCACGCTCGCAAAGAAAAATTTAGTTTCCTGACTTCGCTCATCTAATCTTATGGATAGATTTTTAATCAAATTAGAAAGATTCAGTGCTTGGGTTTTGTTGGTTTTGATGATTTTATATGTTATTTCTGGCTACGGAGTAACCAAGGGAATTATTGATCCGATTTTTTCTAAATATTTACATGATAAATTATTGGCTATTCCCTTTTTTATTTTCTTTATTTTACATGTCGGAATTGCAAGTAGATATGCCTTGATAAGGTGGAGAGTATTCAAAACCATTAAATCAGCCAATATCTATACTATTATTTTTGGATTAGTATTTTTGACTTTATTTCTATATTTATACTTTTTATGAAAAAATTTTTTGCTATTTTGTTTTTGGTTTTGATAGTCGGTTTGGCCGGTTATTTAATTTATACCCGGGAAAAAGGAGCTAAACAGCAAAATAATGTTGAGGGTCTGTATCAAGCAAAATATTATGAAAAATTATCTGGAAACATGGTTCAGTGCGGGCTTTGTCCGAATCGCTGTATTTTGTCCGAAGGTCAGATTGGATTGTGTAAAGTTAAGAAAAATATTAAAGGAGAACTTTATAGTTTAACTTATGGTAAAATTGCTGCCCAGCATATTGACCCAATTGAGAAAAAACCATTTTTTCATTTTTTGCCAGGTAGCAAAGCATATTCAATTGCTACCACTGGTTGTAATTTAAGATGCTCATATTGTCAAAACTGGGATATTTCTCAGGTCTTTCCTTGGGAGGTTAAAACAAAACAAATGACCCCAGAACAAGTAGTAAATGATGCTCTTTTAAGTGGGAGTGAGTCAATTGCTTTTACTTATAGCGAGCCAATAATTTTTTATGAATATATGTTAGATATTGCTAAAATAGCCAAAGAAAAGGGATTAAAAACAGTGGTAGTTAGCGCTGGTTATATTAATCCCGAGCCATTAAAAGAGCTTTTGCAATACATTGATGCTTATAAAGTTGATTTTAAGGGTTTTAATGAGAAATTTTATCAAGAGATTGTTGGTGGTCATCTTCAGCCAGTTTTAGATGCTATGAAAATTGTTAAAGAACAAGGAGTTTGGTTAGAGATTGTAAATTTATTAATTCCCGGAGAAAATGATAGCGAACAAGAGATTAGAGAAATGGCAAAATGGATAAAAGAAAATTTGGGTGATGAGGTGCCATTGCATTTTTCTGCTTTTCACCCCGAATATAAGCTCCAGAATTTACCACCAACTCCGCCAGAAACAGTAATTAGAGCCAGGCAGATTGCTATGGAAGAGGGTTTAAAATTCGTTTATACTGGCAATATTATTTATCCTGAAGGAGAATCAACCTATTGTCCGAATTCCAAAGAATTAGCCATTGGCCGGCAGGGTTATATGATTTTTGCCAATAATTTAATTGATGGCAAGTGTCCGAGCGGAGAGGAGATTCCAGGGGTTTGGAAATAAAGATTTCAGTAGGAATTTGTTATACCCCTCTCCAACCACGCAGTCGCCGAGAATAGGTTAATTAATATTTACTCCGGGCGCTGCTATTTCTCACCAAGCCATATTTCTAATAATGGTTGTTCGCACCCAGTGGTGGGCTTGGTTGCGAAATGGTTTCCGAGGGTTATAACAAATTCATTAAAAGATTCGTATATTCGTAAAAAATTCGTAATTTGTAGACACCTGTGAAAAAATTTATATTTTTTGTTATATTTATATTAGTAGTTGTTGGCTTGGTCTTGGCTATAGACCAAAAGTGGTTTATGAAAAAAGAAAAACCAAAAGGGAGACTTGCCCCGAGCGAAATCGAGGGACCAGTAAGAGAACCAGCGGTGGCTGGAGCGTTTTATCCTAGCGATAAGGCCGAGTTAGACTCAATGATTGATGAGTTCTTAAATAAGGTTGAATTGCCGAAATTAGACCCCTATATTCGGGCTTTAATTGTTCCCCACGCTGGTTATGTTTATTCCGGTCAGGTTGCGGCTTATGGTTATAAAGCCTTGATTGGCAAAGAAATTTCTAGAGTTATTATAATTGGCAACAGCCATCAGGAATTTTTTGACGGCGCGTCAATTTATCCCAGAGGATATTTTGAAACTCCGCTTGGTAAGGTTAAAATTGATGAAGATTTTGCCAAGAAATTAATGGATGCCGATCCAAAGATATACTTTAAAGAAAGCGCCCACCTAGAAGAACATTCTTTAGAAGTGCAAATACCTTTTTTGCAAAAAACATTACCAGCCTTGGGCTGGAAGATTGTGCCGATTATTCTTGGTAATCAACCTGGCACAGCTGATATTTTAATCAATGCCTTAAAAAATTTAATTGATGATAATACTTTAATTATTGCCAGCTCTGATTTATCCCATTACCCGAACTATAAGGATGCGCAATATTCTGACAATAAAGTAATTCAAGCAATTTTGAGTGGTAAAAGAGAAGATTTAAGAGAAACAATTTCGCAATTAGAGTCAGAGGATATCCCCAATCTTCAAACCTGTGCCTGTGGTCATGATGCTATTGAGGTAGTAATGGGATTAATGTCTATAGAGACCCGAGGTCTCGGACCTTTAGGGGAAGATAAAACTGCCAAATTATTAAAATATGCTAATTCCGGAGATGTTTCAGGTGATAAATCTCGAGTAGTTGGTTATGGGGCAATTATTTTTACCAGTGACAAATCCGAAACAGAATTAAATAAAGAACAGCAAAAAAGATTATTGGAAATTGCTCGTCAGTCATTAGAAACATATCTTAAAGAAGGAAAATTATTGAGGTTCGAAGAAGATGACCCCTTATTAAATAAACCAATGGGTGCTTTTGTTACTTTAAAAGAGCATGGCGAATTAAGAGGCTGTATTGGCGTATTTCCCGCCGAAGGCGGGTCCGCCTCTGGCGGAGAACTACCTTTATATCAAGTGGTGGCCGAAACAGTTATTTCTTCGGCAATTAATGACCCAAGATTTATGCCAGTTACTAAAGAAGAAATACCATTATTAGAATACGAAATTTCAGTTTTAAATCCTTTAAAAAAAGTTAATTCTTATAAAGATGTAGAAATTGGTAAGCACGGAGTAAAAATTGTTAAAGGCTCAAGGTCAGGCGTGTTTTTACCCCAAGTAGCTACAGAAAACAATTGGGATAGAGACGCATTTTTAAGTATTTTGTGTACTCAAAAAGCCGGCTTATCAGCCGACTGTTGGAAAGACGAAGATACAGAGATTTATGTTTTCACTGCTCAGGTTTTTGATGAAGAGGACGTGAAATAATTAAAAAAATTATAATTAAAATATTTAAAATTCCTAAAATAATCAGAGTTTGATAGATTCCAAAAATTGGGAGAAGGAAGATGCTGATTAGAGAAGCGCCGAGACAGGAACCAAGAAGATCAGCACCGTATATGGTGCCTGTTTTTTTTGCTTGTCCGCCGAAGTCCCGATTAGCATCGGGACGAAGGCGGATTTCCAAATATAATTTATTGATAATGGGAAATTCAAAGCCAACCATTCCACCGATTAGACCACCCATTAATAAGAAAATTATTTCTATAAGTGTTGATGGTTTGGGCTCGGCTCTAAATAATAAATAAAATCCAAGCAAAAAAACCAAAGAAAAAAGGATTATTAGGATATGGATTTTAATAATTGATTTGATTGTTTTTTTCTCTAATTTTCTATTTGCCAGCCAAGAACCAAGAGCCATGCCAGTCATTAAAATTGTGATGATTAAAGCAATTTTGTAATAAAGATACCCATAAAAAACCTGAAAGCCAAAAAGAATTATTATTTCAATTGCCATTAAAGAAAATCCAGCAATTGCCATTATTATGGGAAATATATTTTTGGTATTATCTTCCCGCTTTCCTCGCGAACCCCAGCGAGGTTCGCTCAGGGTTGAATCCTTCGCTCTCCGCCTCAGGCGGAACCATGCCCGCTTCGGATTCAAAACCCGCGGATAAGATAATACCAAAAATACTAAACCCAAGAAGACAATTATCCAAATAAATTTTATTTTTACTAATGACTGAAAAAATTTTGCTAATTTAGGATAAAAAATAGATGTCCAGTAAGTAAAATTATAATAATAACTAATTGGCAATTGGTCTTGGTTAGTTTTAGTCATTGTATTTCCCCTCAGTAAATTATTTATTGTTTTAACTCTATCGTTGGTTAATCTGTATTTAATATACTCTTCATTAACAAAGTTAGTTTTTATTTCTCGTTCTTTAAAATTTTTGATTAAAGGTTCAGGGCTATAATCAAGCTGTTCTTGGGAAGCAATAAACAAATGTTGGTCTTCGGGCAAGATTAAAACAGACTCAAAATTATTATTAAGTGCCCGATATAAAGAAGTATCTAAATTTTCCACTTCTGGTCCAAAATAATTAGCTGGTAATCTAAGATATGTTGATAGAATTCCGTTTTCAGACAAATGATTTTTTACTTCTTTGATAAATTCTTGAGTATAAAATCTATTGATTAAGGCAGTTGAGGGATTGGGAAGATTAATTATTATTACATCAAAATTTTCCGAGGTGTTTTTGATAAAATAGCGAGCGTCAGTAGTAATTATTTGAACTCGATTATCTTCTAAATATTTACCCAAATCTTGGGACAGATAATTTTTGGTTATTTCAATTAAAGTCGGGTCTAATTCTAAATAAAAAATTTTACCCCCACCACCTAGGGATAGGTAGAGGGGTGAAGCTGGATTATGTTTTAAGATCTCTTTTATAATTCCATTAAAACCATTGCCAATTAAAAGAATATTTCTAGGATTGGAATGATAAAGAAGGGGGATGTGGACATATTCATTAAAAATTTCTTCTTTGTTTGCACCTAAATATAGTCCACTTTCAAAAAAATTATATTGGTCTTTTAATTTGGTTACCGCAATATTTCCGTAGATAGAATTTTTTGATTCAATTAAAGTCTGGTTGGGGAATCTGAAAGTATTGGTTAGATAATTTATGAGTGGAGAAAAAATAAAGACCAGAATAAAAATAGCGAATAAGAAAATCAGCAATGGTTTTAATCCATAAATTTTTCTATTCGCTAAAATAAAAATCCCAGCCAAAAGATTTAGCCAGGCAATAATCGAAGCTACATAAAATTCATTAATTAAAATCAAAAAATAACTAAAAATTAAGCCACCAATTATAAAGCCGATTGTTTCTAAAATATAAGATTTTCCTAAAATTCGGCTTAATTCTAAATCAAAATAACTTGATTTCCATACCCGACTAATAATTGCAAATTGAAGACCAAGAATTAAACATAAAGGAGTAAGGACGACAAAGCTATACAGAAGAGATGGAATTAAATTGGGTATTTGGCCAGTCTGGGCAGTGGTTAAAATTCGGGAAAAGCGGATTAAGAAAATTTCTAAAGAGAGAAATATGGGAATTAAGATATGACAGATAACAAGGGCCCTAGAGACATTTTCTTCCTTGATTATTTTGTTTAAAAATAAACTGCCAATTCCTACCCAAAATAACCAAGAAAATAAAGTCCAGCCAATAAAAAACTCATTACCAAAAAAACTGGTATTTAATTCTCGGATAACAATTAACTGCGAAACAATTGATGTAATACCGAGAACGATTAGAGAAAAGATGATTGCTTTTTTCACATTAGATAGGTTATAATAAAATATAATAATTAACAAGTAACAGTTAACAAGTAACAAAAATTATGGCAAAAGTAATTCAACAAAGAGATAAATGTATTGGCTGTGGCACCTGTGTGGCAGTTTGTCCAGATTTTTGGCATATGGGAGATGATGGAAAATCGGTTTTAAAAGATGCCAAAGATGTCGGTGCTAATAAATTTGAATTAGAAGTGGCTGATCCTGGTTGCAATAAAGAAGCAGCGGCTGCTTGCCCAGTTCAAATTATTATTGTAGAGGAATAAACCCCCACAACCTATGTATAGGTGTGGGGGTAAAATCTATGCTTTTACTTGGTTGGATTTTAATATTCAGCATTTTGGGTAGTATACTTGGTCTTATTGGCGGAATTTTTCTTTTATGGCAAGAGAGATTAACAAGAAGAATTAGTATTTACTTAATTAGTTTTGCTGCCGGAGCCTTGCTTGGGGCAGCTTTTTTAAATTTATTACCAGAGGTTATAACCAGAGAAAAAGGTAGTATTTTAGTATTTACCCTCGGAGGAATTTTAATAATGTTTTTAGTTGAGAAATATCTTTTATGGTACCACTGCCACAATAGGGAATGTCCGGTTCACAGCTTTACTTATATGATTTTGATTGGTGATGGGATTCATAATTTTATTGATGGGATTATTATTGGAGCGAGTTTTCTAATTGGTATTCCTTTAGGCATTATAACTACTTTAGCCATAGCTTTCCATGAAATCCCTCAGGAAATTGGCGATTTTGGAGTTTTAGTTCACGGTGGTTGGGAGAAAAGAAGGGTTTTACTTTATAACTTTTTAACTGCTTTGATTGCTCCTCTGGCTGCTGTGCTAGCTTATTTTAGTGCCCCATTTTTGAATAAAGCCCTTGTTTCCTTAATAGCTTTTGCAGCTGGAAATTTTATTTATATTGCTGGTTCTGATTTAATTCCCGAAATTCATAAAGAATATAAATTAGATAAGGCAATTCTTCAGACCATTTGTCTTGGTTTGGGAATTTTGATTATTTGGTTAGTAGAGAAAGTTTTGGGATAAATGGATTATAAAAATGACTTTCTTTGGACTTCTTATTAGAGGAGTCTTTTAATTTTTAGAAAAACGTGATACTATATGATTTATCAAGCCCCTATAGCTCAACGGATAGAGCAAGACACTCCTAAGGTCGAGATGGAAGTTCAATTCTTCCTGGGGGCATCGAGTCAAACTCGATTTAAAATGGGCCCGTAGCTCAGCTGGTTTAGAGCGTCGGTATGGCATACCGAAGATCGTCGGTTCAAATCCGATCGGGTCCAAAAATTGGAGGAGTGCTGGAGTGGTTTAACAGGCTGGTTTCGAAAACCAGTATATCTGAAAAGGTATCGTGAGTTCGAATCTCACCTCCTCCGATTCTAAAATTTATGACTACTTTTTCAACGGAAAATTTAATAATCATTTTTTTACTGGTGATTTTGCTTGCCTGGACTATTGTTTTACAGATTTGGGTAGCCATGACTAGAAAGAAAGTTAAGTTATTCTTGAAAGGTAAAAAAGCCAAGGATTTAGAAGAAGTAATTTCTGAACAATTAAAAAGAATGGAAGGAATTGAAGATAATATAAAGAAACTTTCGGAGTGGAATGATAAATTACAGAAAGTTTGTGATATCTCGATTACCAAAGTTGGGGTGGTGCGTTTTAATCCCTTTAAAGATACTGGCGGAGACCAGAGTTTTGTAATTGCTCTATTAGATAGCAATAATAATGGTTTGGTTTTGTCCTCTTTATATACTCGGGAAGGAAATCGGGTTTATACTAAGCCAATTCAAAATGGCACTTCAACTTATAATTTATCTGATGAAGAACAAGAAGCAATCCGAAAAGCTATAGCATAGCTTTTCGGTAATCTCCAAATTCTAATCTCTAAATCCTAAATAAATTCAAAATTCAAATAATTAAATTCAAAACAAGTTTGTATTTTTGGATTTTGATATTTGAGATTGTTTAGAGATTAGGATTTTGAATTTAGGATTTTTGGACGATATTTTATATAAATTCATGGCAGAAAATAAAAACACAAAACAAAATAATATCGTGATTAGACCACCTGTAGTGGTCGTTTTAGGCCATGTTGACCACGGGAAAACTACCTTACTCGATACAATTAGAAAAACCAATGTAGTAGCTAAAGAGTCGGGTGGCATAACTCAGCATATCGGCGCTTATCAGATTGAATATAATAAGAAAATTATTACTTTTATTGATACCCCTGGTCACGAGGCATTTTCTCAAATGAGATCACGAGGAGCAAAAGTAGCTGATATTGCTATTTTAGTAGTAGCAGCCGAGGAAGGGGTAAAACCTCAAACCAAAGAAGTTATTTCTTATATCAAAGAATTAGAAATTCCGGTAATTGTGGCTTTAAATAAAATAGATAAACCCCAAGCTAATCCGGAAAAAACAATGGGCGAATTAGAAAAAGAAGGGGTAGTAGTTGAAGCCAGAGGTGGGAAAGTGCCGTCAGTTAAAGTTTCTGCCTTGCAAGGTACTGGTATTAATGAACTTTTAGAGATGATACTTTTAGTAGCTGAAATAGAGGAATTGAAAGCCAGTTTAGATAGGCCAGCAATGGGAGTAGTGATTGAGTCTTATTTAGATAGCAAACGAGGAGCAACAGCTACTCTTTTAGTATCAGAAGGGGTTTTAAAAGTTGGTCAATGGGTAGTTTGTGGTAGTACTTTTGGCAAGATTAGAAATTTAGAGAATTTTAAAGAAGAAAAAATTGAACAAGCTGAGCCAAGTATGCCAGTCATTGTTATTGGTTTAAATCAAGTACCAATGGTAGGAGAAAAATTCGAGGTGGTGGAGAATGAAGAAATGGCAAAGAATAAAATATTAGAGATAAAAACCCTAAAGCCAGAAATTCCTCAAGGAATTTCTGGCTCGGGTTCGGCTGAGGCCGAAAAAAAATTAAATCTAATATTAAAAGCCGATGTTCGAGGCTCTTTGGAGGCAATTGAAGATAGTTTGGTTAAAATAGATTTACAAGGAATTGGTCTAAATATTTTGAAATCTGAAGCAGGAGATATTTCTGAATCTGATGTAAAATTAGCTTATCCAGCCGATGCCGCAATCATTGGTTTTAGGGTTAAAACCCCAGCCAGTGTTTTAAATTTAGCCAAAAGAAACGGAGTAAGAATTAGAAATTATGAAATAATTTATGAGTTATTCGAAGGAATCAGAAAGGAAGCGGCCAAATTATTGGAACCAGAGGTTAGCAGGGAGGATTTAGGGAAATTAAAAGTAATCGCTATTTTTAGAAAAGAAAAGTCAAGAATGATTGTTGGTGGAAAGGTTTTAGAGGGGAAGGTTGTTAATAAAACAAATCTCGATGTAATTAGAAATAATGAAAAAATTGCTTCTGGTAGAATTATTCAACTTCAGCACAATAAACAAGATGTGCCAGAGGTTGAGAAAGGAAGAGAAGCTGGGATTTTGTTTGAGGGCGAGCCAGTGATTGAAGAAGGGGATATTCTGGAATGTCATAGAGTTGAGAAGAAAAAACGAGAGTTGTGATGGGAATTTACTATATATTCTTCAGACCACGCAGTCACCGAACATAGGTTAATTATTATATCTGCCCTAGGTGCTGCTGTTGCTCGCTCCGACAATAGTATTAATAGATAATATCTCGTATACTTCGGGTGGAGCTGCGCAACGGTCTTAAGGACATATAGTAAATTCCAAAATTTGTGAGTGAGAGGATAAAAAAAATAAATCAATTGATAAAAAAGAAAATTGCTGATATTCTCTTAAAAGACATATTTATTAAAGATGTTTTGATTACTGTTCAAAATGTAGACACGACCAAGGATTTAAAATATACTAAAATAAAAGTAAGCGTAATGCCATTTGAGAGGTCAAAAGAAGTTTTAAAAATTTTAGAAAAGCAATCACCAAAGATTCAAAAAAAATTAAACTCATTTTTAAAAATAAAATTTGTCCCCAAAATTATTTTTAAAATAGATGAAGCCGAGGAAAGAGCGAGTAGAATCGAAAAGATATTAAGAAAATTGAATAGAAAATAATGCCGGGGTGGTGTAACTGGTAGCCACGCAAGACTTAAAATCTTGTGACTGAATAAGTCGTGCGGGTTCGAGTCCCGCCCCCGGCATCAGGGCAGTTAGTTTATCGGTAAAACGTCTGCTTTACACGCAGAAGATGGTAGGTTCAATTCCTACACTGCCCATTGATTAAAATCTAACGGGGCCAAGCCGAGAAGGTCGGAAGTTCGAATCTTCCACCGCCCATTATTTTTTGATAAAATAAGAATTGCGTTTTGGCCAGGTAGCCAAGTGGTAAGGCAATGGTCTGCAAAACCATTATTCACGGGTTCGATTCCCGTCCTGGCCTTTGCCGGGGTAGCTCAGTGGTAGAGCACAGCACTGAAAATGCTGGTGTCGGCAGTTCGATTCTGCCTCCCGGCAAGCGGGAGTAGTTCAGCAGCAGAACGTCTCGTTGCCAACGAGAAGGTCGCGGGCGCGCATCCCGTCTCCCGCTCAGATTTGAATGAGCGAGACTCGCCATTTTGGGCGGCCTGCTCCAAACAAAAAATACGGCTTCAAAGCCGTATTTTTTGGTTATGTATTTATATGACTCCGCTCGAACTTATTTTATCAAAAATTCCTGAAAAAAGCCAGTGCCCGCCCCCGCAGGCGGCGGGCAGGAAAACCCGACGGCTCGCGGGCAAAAATTATTTTTCCCCAGCCCCCTTTTTAATTTTTGCCCGCTCGCCGAAAAAAGCGAATCGTGAAAAATTTTTAAATATAGGAAACTTACACCATACTATTCATATTCAATAGTAGCCGGTGGTTTTTGGGAAATATCATAGACGACCCTATTCACTCCTTTTACTTCATTAACAATTCTATTTGAAATCTTCTCTAGGACTTCTGGAGGAATTCTTGCCCAATCAGCGGTCATGCCATCTTTTGAGGTGACGGCTCGCAAAGAAATAATATATTCATATGTTCTAGCATCTCCCATTACTCCTACAGTTTTTAGAGTAAGTAGAACTGCGAAGGCTTGCCAAATTTTATCGTATAAATTGGCTTTTTTAAGTTCGGAAATAAAAATGTAATCAGCTTCTCTTAGAATATTCAATCTTTCCTCTGTTATTTCTCCCAAAATTCTTACCGCCAATCCAGGACCGGGAAAGGGGTGTCTTCCTATAATAGAATTGGGTAATCCTAATTCTTTGCCCAATTTTCTCACTTCATCTTTATAGAGTTCTCGGATTGGCTCTATAATTTGAAATTTTAATTTTCGTGGCAAAGTAATGTTATGATGACTTTTGATTTTAGCCGCGTTTTTAGATGGTTGAGCGGATTCAATTCTATCTGGGTAGATAGTTCCTTGGGCTAAAAATTTAATTTTTGCTTGTTTTTCTAATTCTTTAGCTTTTTTCTCAAAAATTCTAATAAAAGTGTGGCCAATGATTCTCCTCTTTCTTTCAGGGTTAGTTACGCCTTTAAGCGCGTCAAGAAATTCTTTTTGAGCATCGACAACCATAAAATTTCGAAATTTCATTTTTTTAAAAATGTTTTTAATTTCTTCGGGTTCATTTTTCCTCATCAAACCGTTGTCTACGAAAATACAATAAAGTTTCTTCCCAATCGCAACCTTCAATAAGGTCGCTGCCACAAAGGAATCAACTCCTCCAGAAACCCCAATAAGAACCGGCTCTCCCATTACCTTACTTTTGATTTCGGTTATAAGACGTTTCCTAATGTCGCCGATTCTCCAAAATTTTTGCTCCTTGCAAATGTTATAAATAAAATTTTTAAGGATTCTTAATCCATGAATTGTATGAGTTACCTCGGGGTGGAACTGAATTCCAAAAATTTGATTATTATTACTTACAAAAGCAACAACCCTACAAGTTTTACTTTTGGCAATTTGTTTAAAACCTTTTGGCAGTTTGGTTACCGTATCTCCGTGAGAAAACCAAACAACTTCTTCTTTATTACACCCTTTAAATAAACCAATTTTGTCCGAAATCATAATTTTTTCTCTTCCGAATTCTTTTAGTTTTCCTAACTTAACTTCTCCACCTAATAATTTAGCAATGAGTTGTTGACCATAACAAATACCGAGAATTGGGATATTCAAATTAAAAATGCCCTTAGTTAGAAACGGAGCATCTTTATCATAAACGGAAGATGGGCTGCCAGAAAGAATTATCCCTCGAGGTTTAAGTTTTATAATTTCTACTACGGGCGTGTTAAATGGTAAAATTTCAGCACAACTGCCCAGCTCTCTTAAGCG
>JBMORO010000012.1:0-17242 GCA_049322295.1 Patescibacteria group bacterium
GAAATAATAGTATTATAGGCGATTTTTCTAACTATGGTCATATATTATGGATATAATCTAACCACAACTTTTCTCTCCGGCTCTTCTCCAATGCTCTCAGTAGTTATATCCGGATATTCGGCTAATCTTAAGTGAATAAATCTTCTTTCATAAGCTGACATTGGTTCGAGGATAACGGGCTTTTTGGTCCTTCTAACTTTTTGAGCTACTTTTAAAGCTAAATCAGTTAAAAATTTTTCCCTTTCTTTTCTATAATTATTAATATCTACTATTAAAAAATTTTGACTAAGATTATTTTTAAAAGCCAATACTCTTAAAAGGTGTTGAAAAGCATTTAAGCCGCTAGCATTCTCATTAAGAAAAGATTTAGCCTCCCTGGGATCGAGTTTAATATCAATTATTAATAATTCTTTGTCTTTTAAAGAACTATCTTTTTTAATATCAATCTCTACCCCCTCAATCCTCATGACTTCGAGAAGTTCTTCAACTATTTTTTTTATCCTTTCCATGAAATTTGTTCAAAAGATAATAATCTTGGCCAATACCTAAAAGATTGCTTAGTAGCCAATATAAAGATAAACCAGCTGGCAATTTTAGACCAATAACAATAGTTAAAATCGGGCCCAAGTAAAGCATTTGCTGGCCCATTCTTTTCTGGATATCCGCGGCTTTTCCCTTATCACTTAACTGGGGCGTTGCTGGCGATTGTTTCATTGCTAATTTTGAAGAAAAAAATTGAGAAATTCCAGCTAAAATTACTATAATCAGATTAACTGCTGATAAATCTATAAATCCCAAGAAAAACGAGTTAATCGTACCAGGATTTTTAACAAAGGAATAAAGAACAGATAGACTGCCGGGTTGCAATACTTTAATAAGAACCTGGTAAAGGGCAATTAGAACGGGAAGCTGAATTAAAATTGGCAAACATCCAGAGAAAGGATTAACTTTATGCTCTCTGTAGATTTTCATTAATTCCCGGCTTTGCTCCTCTTTTGTCTTATATTTCTGCTGAACTTCTTTTATTTTTGGTTGAATAACAGAAAGGGCCTGACGAGATTTAATAGATTTATAGGCTATAGGAAATAAAATAATTCTTATAAGAATAGTTAACAATATAATTGCTATTCCAAAATCATGTCCGGGAATAATATTATATAAAAAAACCAAAACATTAAAAATTGGACGGTATAAAATTTCATTAAAAAGAGTGCTTAGCATGGATCGTAGCCACCTTTATTAAAAGGGTGACACCTAATAATTCTTTTAAAGGCCTTAAACAAACCCTTAATAGCGCCATATTTTTTAACTGCCTGATAGCTATATTTAGAACAACTGGGATAAAAACGACAACCCAGATATGGATTTATGCTGCCTGGTATAGGGGATATAGTTTTTTGATAAATTTTAAGAAAAAATAAAATTATACGACTCATAATTTCTTTAATAATTTTTCTATATCTTTCTTTATTTCTTGGTATTTTTTATTAACAATCTCTGGCTTGGCTATAACAATAACATCAAATCCCACTCTTATATGGGGAAGATTTTTTCTAACTATTTCTTTTAATTGTCTTTTTATTTTATTTCTAACCGTGGCCTTTTTAGATATTTTTAAATTAACCACCCAATAAAACCGAGTATTTTTCAACTTGTTTTTCTTAAATTTTAAAAAAACAAGCTCGCCAGCTAACATATTTATACAATTAGTCTTCTCCTTTTCTTTCTTCTCCTTCGACTTAAAACACTTCTTCCAGTCCTTGTTCTCATTTTGGTTCGAAAACCATGAGTTCTTTTCCTTTTTTTTCTTTTAGGCCTGTAGGTTAAGCCTTGAATTGACATATTATTAATACTAAAATATAAAAGTTGGTTATAATTAAAGATTAACAATAAATAAATTTAGGGTCAAACCCTGCACCAATGCATAAATAAAAGAGTATTAAGATATAGATGATATTGGTGCAGGGTCAAATTGGGTTGATTCTTATTTTCCCCAATTGATACACAGATTATTAACAAAATTGATTATTGACCTTGTTTTTTGTTAAAATTCTTTATGATACAATAAAACATATGACTAACCAGGAAATTTGGCAAATTGTTTTAGGAGAAATTGAGCTTTCTATCTCAAAAGCTAATTTTATTACTTGGTTTAAAAATACAAATATTATTTCTAATAAAGATGGGAAAGTAGTTATTGGCGTGCCAAATGGTTTTACAAAAGAATGGTTGGAAAATAAATATAATAAACTTATTTTAAAATCACTAAGAAATACCATTGGTAATATTAGGGGCATCAATTATGTTATAGCCTCATCAATTGGTCAGGCCTTAAAAACTAAACAGAAAATAAAAACTCAGAAGAAAAGAATAAAACCGTTGTTATTGGATATAAAAGAACAATTAGATTTTCGGGAATATAAAAAAGATGAAAAAACCAATTTAAATCCTCGATATGATTTTAACTCCTTTGTAGTTGCTTCATTTAATGAGCTGGCTTACGCTGCTTCTCAATCAGTAATTAAAGACTTGGGGAGGACCTATAATCCGTTGTTTATTTATGGTGGGGTAGGAGTTGGGAAAACCCACCTAATCCAGGCAATTGGTAATGAAGTGGTTAAATTACATAAACAAAAGGATGTTATCTATCTTCCATCAGAAAGATTTAGCGCTGATTTAATTTCTTGTATATCTAATGGCACAGTTGAAAGATTTAAAGATGATTATAGAAAATTTGATGTCTTAATTATTGATGATATTCAGTTTTTGGCCGGCAAAGAAAAAACCCAAGAAATATTTTTCCATATCTTTAATGGTCTTTATGAAAAAAATAAACAAATTATTATTAGTAGTGATCGCCCACCGAAGGCTATTCCTACCTTAGAAGAAAGATTGCGTTCTCGTTTCGAAGGTGGGATGATAGCTGATATTGGCCGGCCAGATTTTGAAACAAGATTGGTAATCTTAAAGAAAAAAGCTCAGGATTTAAATATGGGTTTAAATGAAGAAATTTTTAACTATATTGCTTCAAATATCCAAAAGAATATCCGAGAATTAGAAGGGGCACTAAATAGAGTGGTAGCATTTGTTCGACTTAATAATGCCCTACCCAATCAAAAACAATTAGTTAAAATCCTTAAAACAATTATCTCTAATCCTCAAAAAAGAACTAATTATAAAAAAATTATTGAAACAGTAGCTGATTTTTATGATATTAATATTAATGATTTAGTAAATAGAAGCAGAAAAAAAGAAATAGTAAAACCACGACAAGTAGTTATGTATTTAATGAGAGAAGAGTTAAAAAACTCTTATCCAGCTATTGGTGATAAATTAGGTGATCGCGACCACACTACAGTGATTTATGCTTGTGAAAAAATAGGAAAAGAATTAGAAAATGACGAAAATTTAGAACAGGAAATAAATTTAATTAAAGAAAGGATTTATAGTAATATTGTTTAATAATTTGTTAAATAAGAGGGGATATTTTTATTTTTTTCCCATACTTATACCCATAAAATAAACTGTAATAAATATTAATCTAAATTTAAATTAATATTTATCCCCACATTATTTATTACTAATAATAATTAATAATTTAATTAATATTTATTATTATGAAAATAACTTGTCTTCAAGAAAATTTAAAAAACGGACTTAATATAGTTCAAAATATTATAGGAAAAAATTTAACCCTTCCAATTTTGAATAATATTTTATTAAATACTGAAAAAAAACAACTTAAATTATCATCTACTGATCTAGAAATCGCAATTACTAATTATGTTTTATGTAAAATAGAAAAAGAAGGAGGTATTACTATTCCATCTAAAACATTATTTAATTTTGTAAGTAATTTACCGAATAAAAAAATTGAAATAATAGTAAAAAACAATATAGCCTCCTTAAAATGTGAAAATTATAAATCAAATATTAAAGGATTAGACGTAAAAGATTTTCCTATAATTCCAAAAATAAAAGACGAACCAGTATTAGAAATTAATTCTTTAATTTTAAAAAACACCCTAGAACAGGTAAGTAATTTTGTATCTTTCTCGGATATTAGGCCAGAAATTACCGGTATTTTATTTGATTTTTCTTCAGATAAAGAAATTAAATTCACAGCCACTGATAGTTTTAGATTAGGTGAAAAAATATTAAATTTAAAAAATAAAAATAATAAAATAAAAAAGAATTATCAAGGTTCGATTATCGTGCCTTATAAAACTATCCAAGAATTAATTAGGATTATATCTAATCAAGAGAAAAATGAAGAAGATATAGTTAAAATAAGTATTGAGAATAACCAGATTTTATTTAATTTATCTAAAATTCAAATAATTTCAAAGTTAATTGAGGGAAGTTATCCAAGTTATCAACAACTTATTTCTAAACAATTTGATACCACTATTTTAATTGAGAAAGAAGAGCTTATAAAGGCGGTTAAACTTAGCAGTTTCTTTAGTAGTAAAATAAATGATGTAAGATTAAGAATTAATTCCAAAAAATCATTACTTGAAGTATTCTCCCAAGACATTGAGTTGGGTGAGAATTTATCAGAGCTCAAGGCCGAAATAAAAGGAAAAGATTTAGAGATTATTTTTAATCACAAATACCTATTAGATGGTTTAAATAGTATTAATACAAAGAGACTTTTATTTGGTCTTAATAGTGAAACAAGCCCAGGAATTATAAAACCAGAAGGTGACGAAACTTTTCATTATGTAATAATGCCAATCAAATTATAAAATGCTCCATATTAAATTATAAAGAAAAACACCTCCAATATTGAGGTATTTTTCTATAAAAATAAACAAAAATCTAAAAATAATAAAAAAACTAATAATTAGGACTAAATAGATTTATTTTCACTCTATTATAAGAAGAGTTTCCTACTATATCAAAGACTCGGACGTCGATAGTATGATTTCCACCAATAATATCTGGAGGGATTTCATAAAATAAATAATAAGGCGCTACATACCTAGTCCCGATTAAATTATCATCAAAAAAGAATTCTATTTTTTCTATTCCTAGCCGAGCACTTGCCTCGGCCTCTATTTTTATATAGTTGGTACTTATATCTTGATTATTATAAGGGGAAAGAATTAAAACTCGGGGCTGGTTTTCGGGTAGATGAACATCATCATACTCTTGGGGTGGTTGTTGATTGTAAAACCCCCTTCTTCCAGGTAAGTTAGCCCAACTTAAAACTGGTTCTTCCCAATTATTGAATTGAGGATCGCTTGTTCCGTTATCAGTCCCTTGAGGGTCATCTTTATTTATATAATATAAAATACAATGAACTTGAGGATAGATTCTTTCTTCTATTAAATTAGGTGGGGTTAAATTAGTAGCTAATTTACCTGATATTTTGTCTATTTTTACCTTAAACTCATTAGCAAATTTACTATTCAAAATATCTTTATCTGTAATAATTGGTTCTGGTTTTGTAAATTGTTCAATTTGTTCGGGTAAATCAAAATAGTTTTCAAATTCTTGTTTCTTGTTTCTTGTTTCTTGTTTCTTACTATAAGCTTGTTTCATAAACTGGTTCCAAATCGGAGCAGCGACTATTAATCCAGGCTCTTTATTCATTGGCGTATTATCATTATTTCCAGCCCAAACACCAACTACCAAAGACGGCGTATATCCAATTGTCCAGCCATCGCGATATTCTTGGGTTGTGCCGGTTTTAGCTGCTGTTGGTAAGTCTTCTATATAAAGATTAGATTTTGAGCCAAATATCGGTGCTCTCGCCTCTTCATCAGACAAAATATCAGAAATAAGTCGAGCAATTTGTGGCTCAATAATTTTCTTGGGTTTATTTTTATATTCTTCAACTACCTTGCCTTTATTATCTATTATTTTAATTATTGTGGTTAGGGGATTTTTAATTCCCTCGGTGGCAAAGACCCCAAAAGCAGCGGTTTGTTCTAAAAGCCTAACCTCTCCTCCTCCCAAAACAAGGGAAAGACCATAGCGAGAGCGGTCTTTTAAGGTTTCAATTCCCATATCCTGAGCCAAATTTATAGTTTCGTTTACTCCTGCCAAATAAAGAACCTTTACTGAGGGCACATTTAGAGATTGGGCTAACCCTTCTCTAAAAGTGACCGGCCCTCTGAATTTTGCATCATAGTTTTTAGGATGGTAACAATCCAGTCCATACTGATCTTTTTCTTGAGTTGCCTCAGCCGGACAATTGGGATTAAATTCTGTTTTGAAATCAAACACGACAGTGTCGGGCGTAAAACCTTTTTGGAATGCTTTTGCGTAAGCAAAGGGCTTAAAAGATGAGCCAGGTTGCCTTGAGCCAATTGCTACATTAAAATTTGGTTCGAAAAGGCAGGTTTTCCCTGGTTTACATCCCTTAGGTAGAGGGTCAGGGGCAAAATAATCTTTAGAACCCACCATACTTAAAATTTGGCCAGTTTTTGGGTCTATTGCTACTAACGCAGCATTATGGGCATTATAATTTTTAGCATTTTTCTTTACCTGCTCAGCCACTATTGTTTCCGCGATTTGTTGAAGCTCCCAGTCTAGACTAGTATAAACCTTTAAGCCTGCCTTTTCTATATATTCTTTACCATATTTGTCTTCCAGATATTCTTTGACATACATCACAAAATGGGGGGCTTTAAATTTTTCTTTTGTTTTAATTAATTTTAATTCATCTTGTTTGGCAGAATTAAGCTCTTTTTCAGTAATATAACCAAATTTATACATTCTATCTAAAATATATTCCTGGCGTGCTTTTAATTCATTAAAGTGAGAACCATATGGTGAGTAATAACTAGGAGCTTGGGGGAGGGCAGATAGTAAGGCACTTTCAGCCAAGGTTAAATCCTTGGCCCCTTTATTAAAAAAGGTTTGGCTAGCCGCTTCTATACCATAAGCATTAGAACCATAAGGAACTTGATTCAAATAAAAGCCGAAGATTTCGTCTTTAGAATATTTAATTTCTAATTCAATAGCTAGAATTGCTTCTTTTATTTTTCTTGCAAGGGTTCTTTCTTTTGTTAGAATTGTATTTTTAATAAGCTGTTGAGTAATGGTTGAGCCGCCCTGCCCCACTCTTTTCCCTTGCAAATTAGCTAAAAAAGCCCTTATAATACCTCTAAAATCAAGACCGAAATGATGATAAAAATTAGTATCCTCAATAACTAAAGTGGCATCTTTTATATATTGGGATATTTCCTCAAAAGAAATAACTGTTCTTTTTTCTTCACCATGAACATCGTATAAAAGGACTTGACCAGTTCGATCATAAATTTTAGTTGATTCAATTACTCGGCGTTCGGCTAACTCCTCTGGATTAGGTAGATCTTTAGCAAAATAAGCAAAGAGGCCGATTAATCCAATAAAAGTAAGAATAATTATCCAAATAAAAAAAACTAAGACTTTTTTAAAAATCTTTTTACCTCTACTTTTTCTATATTTTCTTCGGACCCAGTAAAGTTTTAATTTAGTCCCAAAACCAGTTTGTTTTCCTTTGCGATAAGAGGTAATTTGGGGCATACCCCGTACTGAAACTTCGACAGCAAAATGCTGGGTTATCGAAACTTCAGTGGTTAGTAATTATGCTAAATGCTTTTTATTGTTTCTGCCCCGTTGATGCGTCTCGCTTAGCGGGACAGTCGAAGTTCTAGTACGGGGCATGTTTAATTTAATAATAAAATAATAACTCCTTTATGGCAATATTGTTTATTAAAAAAAATTATAGTAAAGTAAAAATATGAGTAAGGTTGACACAAATGCGGATAAAATAAAAGAGGTTTTAGACAAAGGAGTGGAGAGAATTTACCCAAGCAAAGAAGCCCTGGTAAAAGTATTAAAATCTGGTAGAAGAATTCGGCTTTATTGTGGTTTTGATCCCACGTCGCCCCATCTCCATCTGGGTAATGCTATCCAATTAAGAAAATTGGCCCAGTTTCAAGAACTTGGTCACGAAGTTATATTTTTAATTGGGGACTTTACTGCAATGATCGGCGATCCAACTGATAAAATCTCGCCTCGTAAAAAGTTAACCAGAGCACAAGTTAATAAAAATCTTAAAAATTACAAAAAACAAGCAAGCAAGATTTTAAAATTCTCAGGGGAGAATCCAGCTAAAATAATGTTTAACAGTAAGTGGAATGATAAATTGAGTTTTATGGAATTAGTTGATTTAGCTTCTCACTTTACCGTTCAACAAATGATGGTTAGAGATATGTTTAGAAAAAGAATTAAGGAAGATAAATTGATTTTTTTGCCCGAATTTTTATATCCTTTAATTCAGGCATATGATAGCGTTATTATGGATGTTGATCTGGAGGTTGGGGGGAGTGACCAAATGTTTAATATGCTTCGAGGTCGTGATTTGATGAAGGCACTTAAAAATAGAGAGAAATTTGTCTTAACCACCAAATTATTAACTGATCCATCTGGCAAAAAAATGGGCAAAACCGAAGGGAGTATAATAAATTTAGATGAAAATCCAGATGAGATGTACGGGAAGATAATGGCTTGGTCTGATTCTTTAATTATTCCTGGTTTTGAATTATGCACTGATTTATCAATAGAGGAAGTTAAAGAAATTAGTAGGCAAATTAAAAATAAAAAATTAAATCCTCGCGATGCCAAAGCCAGATTAGCTAAAGAAATTGTTACCATTCATCATAATGAAGTAGCCGCCCTAAAAGCTGAAAAAGAATTTAATCGGGTTTTTAAGGAAAAATTGACTCCATTAGATATTCGTACTTTCCCTGAAGCTAAACTACAAGGAATTACAAGCACTGCTAGTATTATAACAATGACGGGCTTAGCACAATCGAGATCAGCAGCAGATAGGTTAATAGAGCAAGGGGCCGTAGATATAGAAATAGATGGTAAAGTAATTAATAAATATGGGGAAAAAGAAATTACGCTAAAGAAAGGAATGATAATCCGAGTCGGCAAGAGAAGATTTGTTAAATTAATATGACAATTTATTTAACAACCTAAAACCCCCGATAAATCGGGGGTTTTAGAAAACTTTATAATTATTCTTCCTCTCCTGTCTCTTCTCCTAATTCTTCTTCCTCAGCTTCTTCTTCGGTCCCTTCTCCTGTTTCCTCTCCTGTCTCTTCTCCTAATTCTTCTTCTTCGCCTTCTTCTGGCTCTCCTGTTTCTTCCTCTGGTTCTTCGGTCTCTTCTTCCTCGTCCTGGACAAGAAGTGGCTTTTTTAACTCTTCAAGAGTTATATAAGTCATATTTTTAATCCTATTTAATTATTAATCTCTAAGTTGGTTTTTATATCTCAATCGACCTTTTCCTCCTTGTTTTAGGGTTATAAAGCCATTATAATCGTAAAAAATATCTTGTCAACCCCTTTCACCAATTTTAGCATTAATTTTTGCGTAGAGAGAGAGCAAGATAATTGTTTTTTTGATAACCCCCCCTTTTTATTAGAAATTGGTGAGGGGTCAATACTTTTATCAACAAGGCCCAATACTATGAGCGCAGCAAATAGCTACTGCTAAGGCGTCAGCTGCATCATCTGGCCTAGGAATTTCCTTTAAATTAAGTAAAGTTTTAACCATTTTTTGAACTTGAATTTTTTCTGCCCGACCATAACTAGTAATAGCCTGTTTTACTTGTAAGGGCGTATATTCAAATATTGGGATTTTTAATTTTTCAGCAGTCAATAAAATAACTCCTCGGGCCTGACTGACCTTTATAGCAGTTTTTAGGTTTTTAAAAAAGAAAATATCCTCTACCGCTATTATCTTGGGTTTTTCTTTTTTCATTAAGAAAGTCAGTTCTTTATGAAGCTTATTTAACCTTTTGGCTGTAGATAAATTAGCGGGCGTTGTGATTAGCCCGTATTTTACTAATTTTAATTTAGATTTATCTTTTTTAACCAACCCAAAACCAGTTGTAGCTGTGCCGGGGTCAATTCCCAATATAATCATAGGTTTACATTTGAATAAATCTCATTTACATCATCATTTTCATTTAGAGCTTCAAAAAGTTTTTCTAATTGTTGTTTTAAATTTGCATCGGTAATATCTACAGAATATTTTGGCACCCACTCTCCTTCTTTTCTATCAAAAAGATATCTCACACTGCCGGTTTCAGCCAATTTACCGCTATTATTATTTAAAATGTGTTTTATTTCTGAAAGGATGCGGTTTTTATTGTCGGTAATTACTTCAATAATTAGGGGCGTGCCATTGGGTCCATATGCTTCATAGGTTATTTCTTCTAATTGTCCTTCTTTGCTTTCGCCAGTCCCTTTTTTTATTGCTCTTTGAATATTATCATTGGGCATATTAACTGACCGAGCTTTTTCAATAACTAAACGAAGAGTCGGGTTCATTTCTGGATCCCCACCTTTACGAGCCGCAATTTCAATCATTTTCGCCATTTTGCTAAAAATTTGTCCGCGTTTTTTGTCGGTTAATTCTTTTTTGTATTTGATTGACCTGAAATGGCTATGCCCACTCATATTTTTATGCCCTCTTTTGAATATAATTTATAAAATCTATTATCTTTACGATTATTATATTTTTTATTTCTTTCAATGATATTATTTTGTAAGATTTTAACGCGTCTTAATTTGTCTTTATGCTTTAAATAAGGACTGATTAAATCAATTAATTTAATAATAGCATCTTTGCGGTGAATCCATATACCATAAATATCTTTATTGCTTTTTACGCCTCTTCTATCTTTGCTTCCTTCTTTACGAACTAGTAATGGCGGCCTAAGAAGAATTCCTAAATTGATGAGCTTTTCTCGAATTTGATGAAGAATATTTTTATCCTGGGTTTTAATACTAAAGACCACATTGCCCCCACATAAACAAAACGTTCCCTCGGCATCTATATAACCAGACAAAAAGGCGGCAAAGTAATTTTTATTTTTTAAAATCCAAGGTTCGATTAAATCCTTTTTAGCTAGTAAAAAATCAAAGGATCTATTAAGTGAACACCGAATACAAATCGCTTTATTTTTAGCCGGTTTGCTTTTCCATATATGACCATAGGGTAAAAATAAATCCTCTATCAGTTGAATAAATTCTGATTTAGTAGAATTTGTGTGAACAAAAATCGTAGAACTATTCTTGCTTTCTGAACGGACGTTAAGATCACCCAATCTGAGACCAATAAGATATGCTTTTTCTTCAGGGTTTCCGCTAAAGTCTTTTTGGAAATAAGGAGATTTATTCGATAGTGGTAATGCTTCGTACAGAGGCCTTATAGGAATATTATGCTCTCTTAATCTTTTTCTAATAAGAGCGGGGCTACAATTGAATTTTTTAGCGATATTTGGAGAAGATAATTTTTTATTTAAATAAAGATTTTTAAGTATCTTTTTCGGAATATTGATATTATATAATAATTTTATTGCTTCTGATTTTGTTCGGATCGGAATTTTATATTTTCTCAAAAGAGATCTGATATATTCAGGAGTTAAATTATAAATTTTACCAATGGCTGGCGATGATAATTTTCGATTTAAATATAGGCTTTTTAACTCTTTTTTAGTGATTTTCATATCCTGATAATATCATAAAAATAGGGCAGAATCAAGCCAAAACTATTGACAAGATTTTAGAATAGAGGTATGCTTAAGAAAAAGCCATATAAGGAGGTCAAAATGGCAAAATTCTTTAGAATTAAAAACAAGGTGGTGCGTTTTTTGGCAGGACTTGTCGTAGCAGCGTTTAATGGTCTTTTTTCTCTTGCGAAATACGTTCTTTTTGTCTGTCTTTTTTATGGAGGAGTCACAGGACTAGGTTTCGGGGTCCGGTTTCTGTCAATAAAAATAGGATTTCCGAGTACGGAAACTTTAACCCAGTGGAGTAAGTCGGCTGAGCAAGGTTCAGCTCTTTGGGCTGTTTGTGAGCGAATGTTTTTAATTGGGTTTATAAGCATCTTTGCTACTGCCTTTTTAATTGCTGTCATGTTCGCCGTTGTCGCCGCCCCTATAAAAATTTACGAAAAAGCAAAAGAAGCCGGAGACAAATACTTTAACCGCGTCGGCGACAAATAGTCTGACAATTACGCATCAGGGATGGAGGCAATGATCTTGCCTCCACTTTTATTTACGGATATTTTTTACGGAACCTAACTAAAACTAAGCCGATAATCAGGCCAGCGACAATAATTGCAGCGATAATCAATATCAATTGAAGCGGGCTTTGTTTGGAAATAGATTCTTTAGCTGTGGCAAGTTGTGATTTAATCTCTTGTTGTGGCTGTTCTTGAGAGGGCAGAACTGCGTACCCACCCTCAATTTCGGGTTGATTGGCATTCTGGTAATTTATTACATATTCTTGAGACAACTCTTTGGTCAATTCGGATTTAATTGGTTGTTGATAAACAAATTTTTTATTTGTTATCTCTGAAATTGTTGAAGGGCTGATAATATTAGCTAATCCCGGCGTTGGCTCACTCCAAACAAATCCTTCGGGTGTTCGGGCAGAAGATTTTCCTAAGGGTGGTTTTTCGTAATTTATTTCTTGAAAGACAACCCCTTCTGGCAAAAGCAAACGAACACTATCCTTATCATTATTTAAAGCAATGCCAGTAATTTGGCGTGAGAAAACAATATAACTTTTCGGGGCAATTAAAGTGTTTTCAGAGAAAACAAAGGGTTGACTACCACTCACTATATCATCCAGTTGCCAGCCGCTAATGTCAACTATTGAATCAGAATCATTATAAATCTCAATCCATTCTTCCTCCTCATCTTTGCCAGATGGATTAGGTAAAAATTCATTAATCGTTATCTGGCCAGTTTGGATTTTTACGGTAATTGTATCAGAAACGTAGTAAAAACCGTCATAAACCATTAAAGTAACTAAATAAGTGCCGGGATAATTGTATTTGTAAGCGAAACCTGGTTTTTCAACTAATTTGCCATCACCCATGTTCCAAGAATAAGCTAATTCATCATTATCGGGATCGCTTGATTTTGTTCCATCAAATTTAATTTCTTGATTAATAAAAGCAATAATATTATCTCCAGCTTCAGCAATCGGCGGATTATTGCCCATTGGGATAGTTGGGGTTTCGGGTTTTTTGGTTTCTTCTCCAGCTTCTTCTGGAGAAATATTATTTAATGCTCCCGGAGTAGGAACGCCGCTTCCCCAGTTAGTTTCAGCGGGGTCTTTTCTTTGCAATGATCTCCCGTTACCTTTGGCGCCCCAAGAAGAGCTATAAAGAACTTCGTCAATAGTAATTAAATTTTTATCTTTAAGGATCAGATTTTCTCCCTCATTACTAAGAGAAAATGTGCTGTCAAAAATAATTCCAGAATAACTCGGATTATCTATTAAAAATTTATCTGGCTTATCAGCGATAACTGCGTAGGCATTCGGAGAAAGAACCGCGCCGCCTCGAAATGCTGTTAATTTATGATTGGTTCCCCCTTCCCAGAGCTTCCAATCAGTTAAATCGACGGCTGTATCGCTGTTATTGAAAACTTCTACCCATTCGCGATCAGTATCTGAGCCTTCCAAATCATACATAATTTCATTTATAACAACTGCTCCAGATACAATTCTCGGAATAAAAAATAAAACGACCACAAAAATAGTGGTTAGAAAGAAAAATCTTTTCATAGTTTTTGTCTACAAAATTACGAATTAAGTACAAATATACGAAAAAAATTTGTAATTTGTATATTTGTAAAAATTTGTATTTCGTAGCCTATTCGATTAATTTTTTCTGGGTATCTTTTGGGGATTTTAAGCCAAGATGTTTATAAGCCAAATGGGTGGTTATTCTTCCCTGGGGTGTACGAGCTAAAAATCCAATTTGCATTAAATAGGGTTCATAGATTTCAGCGATTGTGTCTTTTTCCTCTGAAGTAGCCGCAGCAATAGCATCTAAGCCCACTGGCCCGCCATTGAACTTTTCAATTATGGTTTGTATAATTAACCTATCTACTGGTTCTAAACCTAAGTCATCAATTTCTAACATTGCCAAGGCCTCTTGGCTAATTTTTTTAGTAATTTTTCCTTGGCCATGAACTTGGGCATAGTCTCGGACTCTTTTTAACAATCGATTAGCCACTCTTGGTGTTCTTCTGGCTCTTTTGGCAATTTCTTTGAGACCCTCTTCTTCAGTTTCAACTTTTAAAATGCTGCTCGAGCGTTTTAAAATATTTTCAATATCTTCTGGTTCGTAAAAATCAAGATGATAAGTTGCCCCAAATCGATTTCGAAGGGGGGAGGAGAGCAAGCTAATTCTGGTAGTAGCGGCAATTAAAGTAAAAGGTGGTAATTCTAATTGGATAGTTCGAGCTGAAGGACCCTTGCCAATAATAATATTTAAGGAGAATTCCTCCATAGCTGGATAGAGGTATTCTTCGATTAACTTATTGAGCCTGTGGCATTCATCCACAAACAAAATATCGCCTTTTTCCAGATTGGTTAGAATTGAAGCCAAATCCCCGATTTTTTCAATTGCTGGACCAGAAGTGATTTTAATATTAGTTCCTAATTCTCGGGCAATAATATGGGCTAAAGTTGTTTTCCCCAATCCCGAACCGCCATATAAAAGTAGGTGATCTATTGTTTCTCCACGTTGTTTAGCTGCCTCGATAAGAATCTTTAAATTCTTTTTGATTTTTTCTTGACCAAAATACTCCTCGAACCTATAAGGCCTGAGGGTTTTGTCTAAATTTCGGTCTTCATTTTGTGGTCGGGGATCAGTGTACACAGATGTCTACAAAATTACAAATTAGTACAAATATACAAATTTGGTCTTGACAAGATTAAACTAATCTGATATAATGGAGATAGTTAGAAAATAGTTATATAGAAAATAGAAACTAGTAATGGAAATTGGAAAATAGAAAATAGGAGGCCAATTTCTAATTTCTACACAGCCAATTTCCATTTTTATAATCCTTCTCAATAACCTGCAGGCAATAAGGGTAACCAATTTTTATTAAAAAATTACCCTTTGGACTATTTCTTAGTTTCGGATGGTTTGGTCCCCTCCTTGTTGAGGTCCTACTGAACCATTCCTCGGAAATCTTCCGCACTTTTGGTTCCTAAGCCAAAGTTAATTGCCTGCAGATTATCGGGAAGGATTTTTTATGCCCCCAATACACGCTCAACTTCCTCCATAGTTGTAATTTTTGAGAGAACTTTCATTAATCCATCTTGTTTCATACTCACCATGCCGGCTTTTATCGCGGTTTCTTTGATTTCAACAATTGATGGGGTTTTTAAAATAGTTTTTTCCATTGGATCATCGATAATAAACAGTTCAAAAACCCCGATTCTACCTTTATAACCAGTATAATTACAATAAGGACAACCATCTTTTGATGCTTGTTTAATGGTAATTTTTCCAGAGTCTAAATTTTTTAGAAGGGCAGAGGGCCCGCCCGCAACGCCTCGTAAGCTCGGCTCGCGAAGGCGGGCAGGCAGATTTTTAAGCCCATTTTTTATTTTATCCAAAGTTTCTTTATTTGGTTTGATTTCTTTTGAACATTTTGGGCAAACTCTCCTGACTAATCTTTGAGCAATAACCAAATTTAAAGCTGGCGGGATAAGATTAGGATTCACTTTCATGTCAACTAAACGAGGAATAGCCCCAGCTGCATCATTGGTATGAATAGTGGAAAAGACCAAATGGCCAGTTAGAGCAGCGTGAATAGCAGTTTCGGCTGTTTCATTATCTCTGATTTCTCCGACTAAAATCATATCCGGATCTTGTCTTAAAATTGAGCGCAAACCATTGGCAAAAGTATAACCTTTATCCGCTGCAACCTGGGTTTGTTCAATTCCTTCCAAATGATATTCAATCGGATCTTCTAAAGTAATAATTTTTAATTCTGGAGTATTAACTTTTTTCAAAAAAGCATATAAAAGAGTCGTTTTTCCTGAACCAGTTGGTCCAGTGGTAACAATCATACCATTGGGCTTTTTTAATTCATTTTCAATTGTTTTGAAATCATAGTCCTGAATGCCCAAATCTTCTAATTTAAAACCAATAGTTTTAGGGTCTAAGATTCTTAAAACAATATTTTCTCCATATTCAGCTGGGATAATCGAGGTTCTTATTTCAATATCAGCCCCCTCTAATTCAATACTAAACCTTCCATCTTGGGGTAAATTATGGATATTAATTTTAAGACCAGAAAGGATTTTAATCCGCGAAAGGAAAAGTTGATAAGTATTAAAAGGAACATATCCAACATCTTGTAAAATTCCATCAATTCTAAATCTTAATCTTACTTTTTCTTCGGGCTCATTTTCAGTATGGACATCCGAAGCTTCTAATTTTAGAGCCGAACCCATAATGATATTTAAAAGCTGGGTAGTGGTAAGATTGGGTTCAGTTATTTTTTGTTCCAAATCTTTAATTGTGGCTATTTCTTTCTGAATTTGAACTAATTCTCCGGTTTCGATTTCAGTTGTTTTAGTTATTTCTTTTTTTTCTTTTACAAATTCGTATCTTTGCCAAGCTTTTTCTAAATTACTTTCAGAAGTGATAAAAATTCTTGGTTTAAATCCCCGCTCTTCTAGTTTTTTAATTAATGATTTAGTTTCTTTTGACTGAGGGTCTCTCACTGCTAAAAAGATTGTCATTTGTTTTTTTTGGATTACTGCTGCTTGGGTTTTTTGCGATTCTTCTTTGGTAATTAAGGCTAAGGCATCGTCGTCAATTGGTGTAATTCTTAAATCAAGATAAGGAAAACCTAGCTCAATAGCTAGGTTTTTAGCTCTATTTTCTTCAGCCTCTCTTTTTAGTTGCTGGATTTTAACCTGAGTTTTCTTTTGTTTTTCTTCGTCTTTTTTTGCCATCTTTCAATCGTAGCGCAAAAAGGGAATTTTAGCAAGTTTACCCCCACACCAAAGGTTTTGGTGTGGGGGTAAACCCTTTTTTTATCGTTAAAAAACTGATAAGATAGAAGCGATGGAACTGTTTTCAAGTAAAGGCCCAAAAGAGACGATTAGGTTAGCAAAAATTTTAGCTAGAGAAGTTATTAAAGCTAAGCCGAAAATTAAAAAATCTTTAATTTTTGGGTTGGTTGGAGAATTAGGGGCTGGTAAAACCACTTTTATCAAAGCCTTTGCCAGAGGATTTGGTATTAGAAAACGATTAACCAGCCCAAGTTTTGTTTTGATGAAAAAATACAAGAATTTTTATCATATTGATTGTTATAGAATCAAAACCCCCGAAGATATTTTGGCTTTAGACTTTAAAGAAATTATTTCTAATCCTAAAAATATTGTTTTAATTGAATGGGCAGA
>JBMORO010000013.1:0-2084 GCA_049322295.1 Patescibacteria group bacterium
TTAAGCTGGGTGATTGGGTTCAGCTGGGTAATGGGGTTCAGCTCGGTGATAAATTAACTGATAAAAAAATTGCTCAATGTTTTTTAGATGAATGGAAACAATTTAAAACTATTCTTTTCACTAAATGGGTAACAAAAGAGAGAATGTCTCCTAATTTTGATGGGGGGACTTGTATTGAATATAAAAAGGGGGAAATAATAAAATGTAATGCAGACCCCGATATAACCAAACAATGTGCAGAAGGGTTGCATATTTTACGGTTGGGACATAGACCTGAATGGTATGGATTATGTAAGCCAAACCACAATTTAATTCCTTTAACAGTTCAGGTAAATTCAGAAGATATTGTTTTTGGTGGCTTTTTGGAAACTTCTATGTTTGGAAAAATAAGAGTAAAAAAATTGAAAGTTTTAGATTAAACTAAAGCAAAAATGATTTGTTATGATTATGCAAAAAAAATGGAAATTAAAAACAATAAAGAAATTAAGTTCATCGTCGAAGGGAATTTGCCCAGCTGGGGGAAAATTGCTAATAATTGGCGGGCTTTGACGGGATATAAAAAACGGTGGATTTGGATTGTAGATACCGCATTATTTATCGCTTCCTTTTTCCCTATAAAATTTAAGTTTAACAAAGCAGTTATTTCTATCTACCGGGAATATGGATTCAAAAAGAAACCATTTGACGATTCTAACTTACAAAGTGTCATAGATAAATTGGTAATTGACCGTTTGGCTATTTTAGGTTTTTTTCAGACCAAAAGCGACCGCAAGGTAACATATCAGAAGCCAATCCAAAAATACAATCCTAAGATTCAGTTTGATAAAATCGAAATTCAAATAAAGGAGGAAGGATGATAGTTGTTTTAAAAAATGGAAAAATTTCGGCAAACCAGTATCTGCATTTTTTGCCCTTTCCGACCTCGAATCCACAGAGGAGGAGTGATGGGGATTAGAATATTCTTAAATGTTGAATGTGATGGCTGTCCGGAGAAATTAGAATGGGAAGAAAAAAAATGCCACAATTCTTCAGCATCCCCAGAATATTATTATTATTATGTATATTTTGAAAATCCAATTAAAATGATGAAAATATTTTATAAAAAGGGATGGAGAATAAAGAATAACAAAGTTTTCTGTCCCGATTGTGCAAAAAAGATGCAGGAAAAATATGGGAACACCAGATAGCTTTAATGGGATTCTATTACATATAGGATGCCCGGCTTGTAATTTTTATAAGATTGGAGACGATGTGGAGATACCAGATGGAATATATTGTGGATATACTGGATTTGTAGTTATATCGGGAGGCAAGCTGGTTTTTACATCTTCAGTCATCTATGATACCGATGGCAGACCAATGATAAGAGCGGAAGATTTATTAAATGAAGGTTTTCCTGCAAAAAAGGCGAGGAGTAAATGACTTGGGAGATAATTTGTAGCTGTGGCGACCATATTGTTTTTGAAAAATGCAATCAGGTAAAATGTTGTCTTGGCTGTGATAGATACTTTTACAGCTTGGGGTTTCAGGATTGCGATGGAAAACAGCTTTTTTGTATCGTAGAAATTCTAATTGCAGAAGAAAAAGTTGGAGTGTGAATGAATAAAATAAATAAAATCTGTCAAAATCTCTTAAAGCAAAATCTAATAAACAAATTCTAATAATTTGCCTAAAAAAAATGGTTTTTAGAAATTAGAAAAATCTGTCAAAAATATAATATCCCGCCTTTTAAGAAAGAAACTCTCCGGGGTATTTTAGGAGACTTAATCCAGCAAAAACCAAAATGAACAGAAAGGAGGTGATGTTTATTGAAAGGTAAAAAAGTTAAAAAACCCAAGAAGAATAAAACTTAAACAAAAAGTCTAATTGATTGTAAGTAGCCCATAATCTCTATGTTTATAAGTGAGTGCTAAAGAATCTTGGGTTTCACCAGCTTATCCCGATATGCTGGCTTAAGGATTGAGAAACGGGGAAGCGTATCCGACTTTATTCGGATAGGGACTGCAAACTCAATTTGCAGAGTTTTAAATCATATTCTTAGTTTTTTACAGCTGAACAAACGGCTGGGATTTCTGGATGAGTCC
>JBMORO010000014.1:0-2061 GCA_049322295.1 Patescibacteria group bacterium
TATAGAAGAATCTCTAAATATCACTAGCCATCACATTGCCGAGGCCCTCCAGTATCGTCCTAAAACCGAGATATAAAAAAACAGAAAACTAAATTTTTCGCAGCGAGCGTCATGCCGTGATAAACAGCAGGATGAAACGCGCTTCGTGAGCAAGAAAAATTTAGTTTTCTGTTTTTATTTAATATATATACCCTATAATTCTCCAATCATCTTTATGGAGAGTGCGAACAGTCTTAATTCCTCGGCCCAAACTCATCTCAGAAATAGTAACATAAGGATCATTAACTGCTTCAACATAAGCTACGTGACCATAATAGGAATTTTCTCGGGTAGCTATAATTGCTCCAACTCTAGGTTCGTTCCCCGTGGCAAAGCCGTATTGAGGAGCTTTATAAATCCAAGTTTTAGCATTACCATTCCAAGGAATATAACGTCTTTGGGCAACATACCACGTACATTGACCCCAGGGGAATTTATGGCTTTGATCAGCATATGGCCGAGGAAAACTTTGATAAGATGCATAAGAACGAGTTGTGGGTTGCAAATAAACTGGCTTTTGGCCATCGGGAATAATAATCTCTTGGCCAATGGCTAAACTACCATCAGCTGGTAAACCATTAAATTCAATGGTTTTTTGAAGATCTCCTTTGTATTTTTTAACAATTTGGTCTAAAGTTTCTCCTTTCTTGGCTATATGTTTAATCCCAGAAACAGGTAAAATAATCAGTTTTTGACCTGGCTTAATATAATCCCAAACACTTAAATTATTAGCCCAAAGCAAGGTATTGGTGGAAATACCAAAAGCATTGGCAATCTCCGAAGGAACATCACCTGGCTGAACTTCATAAGTAATAATACCGCTTCTTGCTTCTCCCAAAGAAATTATTGGCGAAGGACAAGAATAAGCTAAAAAGGCACTATTCTGTAAAAGGATATTTTGATTTTCTGAAATCTCTCCGTTGGTATAGGCCTCTTCAATAATAAGCTCTTCTGGGTTTAAATAATGAGTAGCGTAAATAAACGAACCCTTTCTAAGTATCTCTTTTTCCTCATCAACCGAATAATTGTTGAAATTACCTTCTATGGCTTGACTTAAAAATACGAAGCTAATAATTATAAAAATAACTAAACCTCCCTTTATCCAAGGGGGGCTCAAAAATATTCTTTTTAACCCTATATTTTCTTTAACCGGTATTAAATATCGGTTTAAGATTGTTTTTACCTTAAAAATAAGTCAGTTTTTCCGAATAAACGTCTTAAAACCTTTCCTGATTATGGTAAGTACCAGTTTAGCATAGGCTTATGGCTTTGTCAATAGTTTTAAGGTAAAATAAATTTATGGACGAAATTTTAAAAAACCTAAATCCCAGACAAAAAGAAGCGGTAATGGTTACCGCGGGGCCGATTTTAATCTTGGCTGGGCCAGGCAGTGGTAAAACCAGAGTTTTAACCCACCGCCTAGCTTATTTAATAAAATCTGGAATCTCGCCAATCAATATTTTAGCAGTTACTTTTACTAATAAAGCAGCTGATGAAATGAAGAGTCGGGTTAAAAAACTAATTGGCAGAATAAGTAGCTTGCCCTTTGTTGGGACCTTCCATTCTTTTTGTTTGAGAATATTAAGAAAAGAAATAGATAAGCTGGGTTATAAAAGAAGCTTTGTTATTTATGACGAAGATGACCAGCTAAACCTAATTAAACAAATAATTCAAAATTTAGAAATTAACAAAGACCAATTTCCAGCCAAAAAAGTAACTACTATTATCTCGGCCTTAAAAAGCGAATATGTTGATGCCGAAAGATACGAAAAAAATGCTCAAGAATACTTTGAAAAAACAATCAGTAAAATTTATACCGATTATCAAATTGCCCTCAAGAAACGCAATGCCGTAGATTTTGATGATTTAATTATGTTAACAGCCAAGCTCTTTGATAAATTTCCCGAAATTCTTAATAAATATCAGGAAAAATTTAAATATATTTTGGTTGATGAATATCAGGATACTGACCCAATCCAGTATCGCCTAATTAAACTTTTGTCCTCAAAATATAAAAATATA
>JBMORO010000015.1:0-16980 GCA_049322295.1 Patescibacteria group bacterium
CAGGACTGGCGGTGAGCCGCATTTAAGTGCTGGTTTTATGATGTGGGATATTGCCAATAGCCAGTGTTATTTTACTAAGACCTACTTTCCAGATTTTGGTAAAAAAGAATTTCAAAAAGCAATTCAAGAATATCAAAAAAGAGAAAGGAGATTGGGCGGCTAGCTCAGTTGGTTAGAGCGTACGATTCACATTCGTAAGGTCACAAGTTCGACTCTTGTGCCGCCCAGTTATTAATAAAAACATGGCAGCGCCGATTACTCATATAGTTTTAACAGAGAAAATTTTTAATAAAATTTTCCCAGACAAAAACAGGAAAGATTTTTTTATTGGTACGGTTTTTCCAGATATTAGATATCTCGGCTGCGTTAAGAGAGAAGAGACACACTTATCACAAATTAGTTTAAAAAAGGTTCAAAATGAAGGAAATTCTTTTATGGCCGGCTTTAAATTTCATTCTTTGGTTGATAATATTAATACCAATTTTATACATTCGGGAATTTTTGCTAATTCCTATTCCAAATACTATGCCGCAGTAGATTTTGTAGAGGAGGAGCTATTTTATAACAAAATTAGCGATTGGAATGAAATAATTGCATTCTTTAAAGATATACTACCGGAAGAGAAAGGATTTAATCCAAACATAAAAGATATGGATCTTAAAAAATGGCATCAGATAATTCAGAATGATTTCCGCGAAGCGCCGAATAATAAAAATATTCGTGAACTTGCTAGGGCAATAAATTTTTCTGAAGATATTATTTCTAAAATACTCCAAACAAAGGAAGAATTGAGAAAAGATAAAAAAATAATAGAAGCCATTAAAGAATTTTATAACAATTTTGAATTTTTTCTCAAGTAATTTCACTTGACTTCTTAGATTAAATTTGTTAATCTAAATCTATAATAATTAAGGAGGTAAAAATATGGAGGAAAAACTTCAAAAAGTGGCTGATGATTTCCTGAAAAGGGTTCAGGAAAAATTACCAGCCGAGAAAGCCGACAAGCCGTTTATTGTCGGCATTGTTGGGATGATTGGGTCTGGTCGAACTCTTTTGGCAAAGACACTGGTTGATAATCTCAAAGGCGCGGTTTTGAATTGTGCCAACAGTGCCAGATGGCTTTTAAAAGAAGCAGGAATGTCCTGGGGAAAGAATGTTTACGCGGTTTTGATTAATGCTGCGGAATGGTTGGTTAAAAACGGATATATTGCTGTTTATGACGGAAATCAGGTTGATAAGGATAGAAGAGAGGAAATTAAAAAACTGGCCGATAAATTGGGCGTAAAATACTATCTTCTGAAAATTCTTACCTCTGAAGCAACTGCTGAAAAATATCTTCGCGAGAAATACAGCCAGCCGCCAAAAAATACCTTTGAAGATTATTGGCCAGGAACTGATGCGGATGATATCGTGCAGAATCTCAAGGAGAGAAACAAAGATTTCTTTGCCATAGACAGAGAAGAACCGAAGCCGGAATTTTTTGCCGAGATCGAGAACGAAGGCACAATTGAGGAATTCAAGCAAAAGGCTATCGAGGTTGCTGAAAAAATGAAAAGCCAGTAATCTAAGCCACAGATTGTCAGTGGGCGAGGCGCTGCGCGCCTCGCCATTTTTTGTTGGTTAAGAATATTGTATAATAAAAATATATGCCCGGTGCTACAACTTTGATGGTCCCGATTTAGTCGGGACCACAATTGAGGCATCGTGGCAGAACAGAAAAATAATCATTTTTAATTATAATTCTATAACTTTGATGGACTCAGTATAAAAATCAAAGTTGTAGCACTGGGTATGCCGATAGCGATTGTGTTTTGGCGGTGGTATTATGGTCAGGCAACAAAGGATGTTTTAAATGGTTGGAGAAATTATATTATTTTTTCTCTAAATTATTTTTCTATTCCTTTGCTTTTAAGGACATTACTGGCGCCGTGGAAGCGGGATATTACTCGCCGACCGCGCGGCCTTGATTTGAAAAAACTTTTTGAATACCTTGTCTTTAATCTAATCTCTCGCGGCCTCGGTTTTATAGTTCGCTTTTTTACTATTTTGGTTGGTATTTTATTTTTCTTTATCGTGCTTATCCTTGGCACGGTATTTTTTGTTATTTGGCTATTTTTGCCGTTTATAATTGTAGGATTATTGGTTTTAGCAATAATTCTTTTGCTTTAGTATGTTTGATTTAACAAGAAAAAATCTTATTTATAAAGCAGTTGATTTAGAAAAGGTTTTTCCACCCCAATTTATTAGAGGGTTGAATACTTTATTTGCTATTGGAGCAATATTTTTATTTTTAATGTTATTTAAACCGGGAATTTTAGGATTATCTGGTCAGCATATTTTTGCTCTTTTTCTAATTTGTTTTTGCTTTTTTATAATTGGAGTAATTTATTTAACCTTTCTCGATTCCTTGAGAGAGGATTTTTTAGTAAAGTCATCTCTGGCTGAGAGAATTTCTTCGGAAGTAAGCATAAAGAATTTAAATTTAGCTCATCATTTAGATTTTAGAGTAGCTCGGGCAGTGACTAAGGCAGCGAAGTTTTGTCAAAGCAAGAATGTTGTCCTAAATATCTTTACGATTATTTTTTGCTTATGGCAAGACCGAAGAGGAGAATTGATTTTTAATAAGTTGGGACTTGATAAGGGTTTGTTTAAAGAAAAATTAAAATCAGAGATAGAAAAATTAAAAAAAGACGACACTTTAAATAAACAAGAATTTAATTTGGTTTTTGAAAAAGCCGCCTCTTTAGCTATGGCTAATTTTCATCGCCATATTGAAATCAGAGATTTTTTAGTAACAGTGGCTGAGGAAAATCTTAAATTTAGAGAAATCTTAGCTACTAATGATATGAATTGGGAGGATGTTGACCATGTTACAGCCTGGGAAGACTTTATTGAATATGATATTAAAAAGAGAAAACAATTTTGGCGATTAGAAAATTTAATGAAAAAAAGAGGAATTGGCAAGCAATGGGCAGCTGGTTATACAGTGAATTTAGATCGTTATAGCGTTGAAGTTAGTGATATTATTAAAAAACAAAATCTTTCGATATCTCAAATTGCTCATCAAAAAGAAATTTATGCTATTGAGAGAATTTTAGCTCGAAGTGGGGAGAATAATGTTTTATTAGTTGGTCGAGCTGGTTCGGGTCGTTCTACGGTTGCTTATGCCTTTGCTAAAAAAGTAGTTGAGGGAAGGTCTTTTTATAACCTAAATGACAAACGAGTTTTGGAATTAGATATGCAAGCAGTTTTAGCTGGTTTAGATACTCCGGGCGAGATATTAGAGAGATTAAAGATAATATTCTCGGAAGCAGTTAGTGCTGGCAATGTAATTTTAATTATTGACGAGATTCATAACTATCTTGGCTCAGATAAAGGTCCGGCAGCTGTAGATATTACTTCAATTATTTTACCCTATTTGTCTTCCCCCAATTTTCAGGTGATTGGCATTACTACTTATGAAGCCTGGCATAAGTATATTGAAAATAATGTTTCAATAAAGAATTTGTTTGTTAAGGTTGAAATCAGTGAACCAACAGCTGAGCAAACAATTTTCATTTTAGAAGATATGCTGCCTAGATTAGAGAAAAAATATAAAATTTCAGTAAGTTATCGGGTTTTGAGAGACATTATTAAATTAACTGAACGCTATATTCAGGATGCTCCTTTTCCAGAAAAAGCAATTGATATTTTAACTGAAGCTTTTGTCTACACTGTTTCCAAAAGGGGAAAAAGTATTTTACCCGAGGATATAAATAAAATTGTTTCTGAAAGAGTAGAAGTGCCCGTGGGAGTAATTCAGGAAACTGAGAGAGAAAAGCTTTTAGCTTTAGAACAAAGAATTCATCAAAGGGTAGTTAATCAAGAAGAAGCGGTTAAAGTAATTTCCGAGGCAATGAGAAGGGCCCGGGTAGGAGTAAAGGCTGGTAAAAGACCAATTGGTAGTTTTCTATTCTTAGGACCCACTGGAGTGGGTAAAACCGAAACATCCAAAGCTTTAGCCCAGGCTTATTATGGTTCAGATGAAAAAATGATAAGATTTGATATGTCTGAATATCAAGAGGTTCCCTCAATTAATCGTCTGATTGGTTCAGTTGAACTGGGAGAGCCAGGCTTATTTACCAAAGCAGTTTCCGACAATCCATTTTCTCTAATTCTTTTAGATGAGATTGAGAAAGCTCATCCCAATATTTTAAATTTATTTTTACAGGTTTTTGATGAAGGCTGGATAACTGATGCTTTTGGCAAGAGAATTAGTTTAACTGATTGTATTATTATTGGTACTTCTAATGCTGGCGCAGAGTTAATTAGGCAAAAAGTTAAAGAAGGAATAAGTTTAGAATCATTCAAAGATGATTTAGTAGATTATTTGCTAAAGCAGGGGATTTTTAGACCAGAATTTTTAAATCGTTTTGATGCGGTAGTGGTTTTTAGACCCTTAACCCATGAACACTTGATTAAGATAGCAATTTTAATGATGAATGATTTATCCAAACGATTAATGGAAGGAATGGGTATTCGCTTAGTAATTAATCCAGATTTGATAGAAAAAATAGTTGAACTCGGCTATCAGCCAGAATTTGGTGCCCGACCAATGAGAAGGGTAATTCAGGACGAAATTGAAAGTAGAATTGCTAAAAACATATTAGAGCAGAATTTAAAAAGAGGTGATTTTATAGAAATCAAAGCAAATGATATAGGGCATTAAGAATTTATTTATACCCCCTTCAGACCACGAAGTCGGCAGTAGTGGTGAAATAATATTTATCTCGCTGCTTCTATTGCTCGCCAAGCCAATATGGTTTGGGGATTTTATTTTGCCTGAAGCAGGCTTGGCTGCGCAATGGTCTTTAGAAGGTATAAATAAATTCTCTCTGTGGACAAAGTGTGGATAAAACAAGAGTTTTGAAGCTATTTTGTTCTTTAATAATCTAGTGTTTTACTTAGGTTGACAAAGGTATTTCAAGTGGATTACGATTTAATTAGAGTGTTAAATTGTGGATAAAAGTGTTAATAAGTATTAATTTTTGGGGATAAATAGTTGTTGATTATGTTAATTGGAGAATACACTCATACTATTGATGCTAAAAAGAGATTAGCCATACCTGCTAAAATGAGGCGGGAACTTGGAGCTAAGGCAGTTATTACCAGGGGACTGGATAACTGTCTTTTTATTTTTCCTTTAAAAGAATGGCAGAAATTAGTTGAAAAATTGAGCAATTTACCAATTGGTCAGAAAAATACTCGTAGTTTTATAAGGCTTGTTTTAGCTGGAGCCAGCGAAGCAGATTTAGATAGTTTGGGTAGGATACTTATCCCCGATTATTTAAAGGATTACGCCCAATTAAAAAAAAACGTAATAATTGCTGGTGTTTATAATCGTTTAGAAATCTGGGACAAAACCAGATGGGAATTATTTAAACAGCAAAGCGAAAAAGAAGTTGATAATATGGCTGAAAGATTAGGCGAGTTGGGCGTTTAAATTCATGCACATACCAGTTCTTTTGGAGAAAGTTATTGAATATTTAGATCCTAAACCAGGAGAAAATTTTGTAGATTGCACCATTGGAATAGCTGGTCATGCCAAAGCTATTCTGGAGAGGATAGCGCCGGATGGAAAAGTTTTAGGAATTGATATTGATTTAGAATCTTTAAAAAAAATTGAGCCCCAAGACCGACTTATTCTTGTTCATGGCAATTTTAAAGATTTAAAGAAAATTGTCATCGAAAATAATTTCTTAGATATCAATGGAATTTTATTTGACCTCGGTTTGTCAAATTGGCAAATAGAAGAAAGTGGAAAAGGATTTACTTATAAAAAAGACGAACCATTAATAATGATTTTAAATAGCAAACAGGAGGTAACAGCTGAGGAGATAATTAATAAATGGCCAGAAGAAAGTCTAATCGAGATTTTTAAAAAATATGGTGAGGAAAAATATAGTCGGCGAATTGTTCAAGAGATTGTTAACCGGAGAAAGTTGGCTCCTATAAAGACTACTTTTCAATTAAAAGAAGCAGTAAGAAAAGCAATTCCTAGTTTCAGTTTGACCCGCCGAGGTAGCTTGAATAGAGTACTATCCAGAATTTTCCAGGCTCTAAGAATTGTTATTAATGATGAATTAGAAAATTTAAAACAGGGATTAGAACAAGCATTAGATATTGTTGTTCCCGGAGGAAGAATTGTAATTATCTCTTTTCACTCTTTGGAAGATAGGATTGTTAAAAATTTCTTTAAAGAAAAGCAGAATCAAGGTAAATTGAGGATTTTAACCGAAAGGCCAGCAATAGCTGATGAAGTAGAGATTTCTATGAATTATCGCAGCCGCAGCGCTAAGCTGCGAGCAGCAATAAAAATTTAATTAAGGGACTCTAAGGTTATGACTGTTATTAGTTTAGCCCATTCAAATATTGTCCGTTCCCAGATTTCTAATTGGAAAGAAGGGTCTTCTAAAATTAAGACTAAAAAACTATTAGTCTTGGTTTTGATTTTTTCTATATTGATGATTGGTCTTTTTTATATTATCCAAGCTAATACCATTACTAATAATGGTTATAAAATCCGGGCTCTCAAAAAGGACTCTACTCAATTAGAAGAGAGAAATAAAAATCTTCAAATAAGCATTTCTAACCTAAAATCAATCAGCGTTTTAGAGTCAAAGACTGAAAGTTTTGGCATGATAAAAGCCCAAAACGTTGAGTATCTTGCTATCCCTCTAGCCAATGTGGCAGCAGCAAGATAGGTGGGCTATATTTATGAAAAACTGGCGTTTTTATACATTAGTTTTTTTTATTGGTTTAATTTTTTTTATTATAATTTTCCGTTTATTTTCTCTTCAGGTTTTAAAACACAGTTTTTATAAAACATTAGCCGCTAATCAACACCAGACCTTCCAGACTATTTATCCTTCTCGAGGCGAGATATTTATGAAGGATAAACATACCAACAGTGATTCGCTCTCTCTTCTTTTTCCGGTGGCAATTAACAAAGATTTCTGGACAGTCTATGCTATACCTAAAGAGATAGAAAACAAAGAGGAGACAGTTAAAAAACTATCTCCTCTTTTAGAAGTTGAGGAAGAAATTTTAAGAGAGAGAATAAACAAGGTAGATGATCCTTATGAGCCTTTAAAAAATAAAGTTGATGAAGATGCCGTTAATAAAATTAAAGAACTAAATATTAATGGTATTAATTTCGAGAAAGAGAGTTGGCGCTATTTTCCAGCTAATGAATTAGCTTGCCATTTAATAGGATTTGTTGGTTTTAAAGGTGACCAAAAAGCAGGAAGATACGGCCTAGAAGAGTATTACGAGGATGAATTGGCTGGAAAGCCAGGTTTTATTGAAGCAAAGAAAGATAGTTTAGGACAACTAATATCCGTAGGTGATAGAATTTTATCTCAACCAGAAGAAGGGGTTGATTTAATTTTAACTATTGACCCCAATATTCAATTTTTTGTTGAAGAAAAATTGAAAGAGAAAATAGAATTCCTTCAGGCGACCAGTGGAACAGTAATTGTAATAGAGGTGAAGACTGGAGCAATAAAAGCAATGGCTAATTGGCCAAATTATAACCCCAATAAATACAATGAGGTTAAAAATGTCAATTTATTTTTAAATCCAGCTATTTCTGAAGCATTTGAGCCGGGCTCAATATTTAAAGCCATTACCATGGCTGGTGCCCTTGATGAGGGAGCGGTTGAACCCAATACTATTTATGAAGACAAAGGTTTTGTAGAGATAAGTGGTCATATTGTTAAAAATGCCCTAGAGCGAGCTGAGGGAACCCAGACAATGACCCAAGTTTTAGAGAAATCATTGAACAGCGGAGCAATTTTTGCTCAACAAAGATTAGGTAAGGATGATTTTAAGAAATATGTTGAAAAATTCGGTCTTGGTCAGAAAACTGGTATAGATTTAAGCGGCGAAGAGAAAGGGAATATTTTTAATCTTAAGAAAAAGAAAGACCTGGAATATGCCACTGCTTCTTTTGGTCAAGGCATTGCCGTAACCTCTCTTCAACTCGTAGCTACTTTTGCTGCCATTGCCAATGATGGCGTTCTTTTAAAGCCGTATGTGGTAGAGAAAGTTATTTATAAAAATGGGGAAGAAAAAATAACCAAACCAGAGGAAATTAGACGAGTCATTTCGTCTGAAACTGCCTCTCGTTTAACTGCTATGCTGGTCAGTGTGGTAAAAAATGGTTATGCTAAAAAAGCAGGGGTTTCCGGATATTCAATAGCTGGTAAAACTGGCACAGCCCAGATTCCTGATTTAGAGACGGGCGGATATAGTGAAGAGACCATCCACACTTTTGGTGAATTTTTTCCTGCTTACAGCCCCCATTTTGCCATGTTAATAAAAGTAGATAAACCAAAAACTATTCGTTTTGCCGCTGATTCAATAACACCCTTGGCAAGACAATTAGCCGAGTATATATTAAATTATTATGAAATCCCTCCTAGCCAATAAATATGCGTAAAATTCTCCAAAAAATCTTAAAGATATTAGCTATACTTGTATTAAAGATATACAAGCCAGTTATAATTGCCATTACTGGCAATGTTGGTAAGACCTCGACCAAGGAAGCGATTTATTGTGTTTTAAAAAGTCATTTTGGCGAAAATCGGGTTAGAAGGAATTTAAGGAATTACAATAATGAGATTGGCGTACCCTTAACAATTTTTGGTTTGGAGACTGCTGGTCGATCAATCTTTAGATGGTTAATTAGGTTTATAAAGATATTTTGGATGATTATTTTTAAAGTCAAATACCCAGATTTCTTAGTTATCGAAATGGGGGCTGACAGACCAGGAGATATAAAGTATTTAACCAGATTTGTTCATCCTGAAGTCGGGATAATTACTGCTTTTGGCGAAATTCCAGTTCATATAGAATTCTTTGAAAGCCCTGAACAGGTTGCTCGGGAAAAAAGAATTTTAGTAGATTGCTTAAAAGAAGACGAAGTAGCGATTTTGAATTATGATGATGAAATAGTTAGACAGATGGCCAAAGAACTAAAGGCAAAAGTTTTAACTTACGGATTAAAAGAAAAAGCTGATATTCGGGCTACAAATTATGATTTGAAAGTTACTCCTTCGACTATACTCGGGGCAAGCGAACTTAATTTTAAATTAGAATTTGAGGGAAGTAGTGTGCCAGCCAAATTAATTAATGTTTTAGGAGTTCAGCATTTGTATTCAGCATTGGGAGCAGCTGCAGTCGGAATTGTTTTTAATATGAATTTAGTAGAGATTGTTGAAGCCTTAAAACAATTTCAACCTTTACCCGGCCGAATGCGGGTAATTAAAGGAATTAAGAATACTTTGATTGTTGATGATAGTTATAATGCTGCTTTACTTTCTATGGAAGCAGCCTTAGATAGTTTAAAAGTTTTTGAGGATAGGAGAAAAATCGTGGTTTTGGGCGATATGCTGGAAATTGGTGAGTACGCGCCAGAAGCTCATCGAAGAATTGGTAAGAAAGCTTCGGAGATTGCTGATTTGATTTTTACAGTTGGTTCGCGGGCAAAATTTATTGCCGAATCAGCAATTAAAAATGGTTTTGATGAAAAGAAAATATTTCAGTTTGATGTTTCTGATGACGCTGGGAAAATTGTCCAAGAACAAATGAAAGAAGGAGATGTAATTCTGGTGAAAGGTTCGCGAGCTATGAAAATGGAAAAGATTATCAAAGAAATAATGGCTGAGCCAGAAAAAGCCGAGGAGTTGTTGGTTCGCGGATAAAAATTTATTTTCATGTCGACACGTGTCGGCGACCCCAGCGGGTCGCCGCACTAATTCTCGGGCTCGCTGGCGCCTTCGGCGCCAACCATGCGCTCGCCTTCCGAAGTTGTCTCAGTAAAAATAAATTTTTATCCTTGATTTTTAGGGTATGTTTTGATATGATACTGAATGCGGCCCCATCGTCTAATGGTTTAGGACATCGCCTTCTCAAGGCGGTAATATGGGTTCAAATCCCGTTGGGGCTGTTTTTTATCTTTAAAATTCGTGATAAAATATAGATAGGATGATAATTGTTTATCTATTGGTTTTTGTTATAGCTTGTTATGCCTTAGTGAGAAGTGGGGCGGTTTTGGTTAAGATTTTGACTCGATTGTCTCATTATTTTAAACTGACTGAATATGTCTTGGCCTTTATTTTAATGACTTTTGCTACTACCTTGCCAGAACTTTTGGTGGGAATTACCTCGGGAATTAGAGGTTATCCAGTTGTTTCCTTGGGAAATATTATTGGTTCCAATTTAGTTAATCTTAGTTTTATTTTGGGTTTAGTAGCCGTAGTGGCTGGTGGTTTGAAGGTTGAAAGCAAAATTGCTAAAAGGGATTCTTGGATAATATTTCTAATTGCTTTGCTTCCCTTGCTTTTAGTTTTTGATAAAAAAATCTCTCGGGGCGAGGGATTTTTATTATTAATTCTTTTTGGCTGGTATATTTATCATATTTTGAGACAAAAAGATGCTTTTACTCATCGGGTTCATCATATCAGACACGATATTACGGGTTTGGAAAAACTAATAAAAGTCTTTCTTTATTTTATAATTTCCGCTGCAGTTTTAATCTTTTCATCTTGGATTTTGGTGGAGATGGCTAAATTGATTGCTGAAAATTTATATGTTCCCCTGGTTTTAATTAGTTTGATTTTAGTGGCTTTTGGCACGTCTTTACCAGAACTTGTTTTTGGAATGAGAGCAGCTATTGCTAAGCACGAGGGATTAAGTTTGGGGAATTTGATTGGGGCGGTGGTGATAAATTCAACTTTTATTCTGGGATTGACCACCATGATTAGTCCAATAAGAATAGAGGATTATAAAATAATTTATATTGGTGGTGGATTTATGTTGGTCGCTATTTTACTGGCTAATTTGTTTCTTGCCACCAAAAACAAACTTTCTTGGAAAGAGGGATTATTTTTAATGGTTTTTTATATCGGTTTCTTAGTTGCAGAGTTCTTATTAAAATAGTAAGATATTATTAATGACTTATTTTTTATACATAATAATTTTTATTTTGCTGGGTATTGTTTTGTACCTGATTTTTGGCAAAAAGGAAAGGGGATTGACTGACGAGATTAAGGAAATCAGGAAAGAACTGGCTGAATCAAGGGAGAAGAGTATGGAATCATTACAAAAACAACTGGAAGAAAGCGGGAAAATTGTTCGGGACGTGACCGGTCATATCAAAGATGTCACCTCACAATTGGAAAAAGTCCACGCTGACCATCAGCATGTAAAAGATGTTAAAGAGCAGTTAGGAAAATTGACCGATGTTTTAGCCAATCCTAAACAAAGAGGAGTTTTGGGAGAATATTTTTTAGAAACTTTATTAAAAAATGTTTTTCAACCAAACCAGTATAAACTTCAGTATAAATTCAAAAATGGAGAAATGGTTGATGCGGTGATTTTTATAAAAGATAAGATTATTCCTATTGATTCCAAATTTTCCTTGGAAAATTATAATCGAATTGTGAATGAAAAAGACCCAACCAGAAGAGAAGAATTGGAAAAATTACTAAAGAATGATTTAAAGAATAGAATTGAGGAAACTGCCAAATATATTAGACCAAATGAAGGGACGATGGATTTTGCTTTTATGTTTATTCCTTCAGAGGGAATTTACTATGACCTTTTGATTAATCAGGTGGGAGCAGTAAAAATCAGTACCTATGATTTAATCGAATATGCTTTTAAGGAGAAACATGTGATTATTGTTTCGCCAACTTCTTTTTATGCTTATTTACAGACGGTTTTACAAGGATTACGGGCTTTACAAATTGAGGAATCAGCCAAGGAAATTTTGAAACGAGTTGAAGTTTTAAGAAAACACCTCTTGAATTATAATGAATTTCTTGCTAAACTGGGAACACATTTATCAACCACGGTTTCCACCTACAATAAGGCCTATAAAGAATTTGCTAAATTAGACAAAGATACAGCAAGATTAACCGAGGGAAAGGAAAAGGTGGAGCCGTTGGAAATTGAGGGGCCAAGAAATGTGGAAGAAGAATAAAAAATCAGAACAAAAATTTTTCTTGCTCACGAAACCATAGTTCAGCTTTTGGTAATATAACGCCCTCACGCTCGCAGAGAAAAATTTTTATTCTGATTCTAAAAACTATGTTAGCTGTAATTAAGACCGGAGGGAAACAATATATTGTTTCTCCAAATAAAAGAATAAAAATTGAGAAAATCGCTGGAAAAGAAGGCGATAATGTTGAGTTTAGCGAAGTTTTGTTAGTGGCCTATAGCCCAAAGGGCTCGGCCGAGCAGAAGCTCGAAATTGGTAAGCCATTAATAAAAAATGCCAAAGTCATTGGCAAAATTTTGAAGCAGGGGAAAGGCAAGAAAATAATTATTTTTAAATACAAACCCAAAAAACGCGAACAAACAAAAAAAGGCCACCGCCAAGCCTTTACCGAAATTGAAATAAAGGAAATTTTATTTTCTGCCCAATAAGGCATTGGTGAGGGTGTCTTCGTCCATGTATTCAAGTTCTGAGCCAGTGGAGAGGCCGCGACCAAGACGAGTTATCTTTAATTGAGGATAACTCTTTTTTAATTCTCCCAATTGTCGAGCCGCATATAAAGCAATTGTTTCACCTTCGGTCGTGGCATCAGTAGCAATGATTATCTCTTTTAATTCTTTTTTGGCTTTTTTAATTCGGTTTATTAAATCTTTTAATCTGACCAATTGCTTATTTTCGTCCTCGGTTCCAATCACGTAATATAAACCATTATATCTTTTGGTTTTTTCAATTGACTCAATATCTGTATCTTTTTCCACTATACAAATTGTGGCTCTGTCTCGGTTTTTGTCTTTACAAATTTCACAGAGAGTAATAGTTGGTGATTCAATTGCCCGATTACAAAAAGCACAATATTTTATCTTTTTTAAAACAAATAATTTTTTGGCGAATTTCTCAATTTCTTCTTTTGATTGGTTTAGTAAATAAAAAACAAAACGGGCTGCTTGTCTTGGTCCAACTGAAGGCAGTTTAGCAAATTCATCGATTAGTTGTTGGATTGGGCGGGGTAGCATATTATTCTTCAAATCTTTTCTCTAAATTTTGAAAGCTAACCCAATCAGAATTAAAATAAAGTTCGACTGCGCCAATGGGACCATTCCTGTGTTTGGCAATAAAAATATCAGCAATATTTTTTCTTTCACTTTGTTTAATATCTAAATCTTCTCGATAAATTAGCAAAACCACATCAGCATCCTGTTCTAATGAACCAGACTCTCTTAAATCAGCCAACCTTGGAATTCTTGGTGAGCGCTGTTCAGCTGCTCGGGAAAGTTGGGAGACAGCCAAGAGAGGGGTATCTAATTCACGAGCCAAAGCTTTAAGAGAGCGAGAAATATCAGTCATTTGTTGAACTGCACTATCGCGAGTGTTTAAAGGCATAATTAACTGAATATAATCAACAATAATTAATCCTAAGCCATGTTCAGCTTGAAGTCGGCGAGCTTTGGTTCTGATTTCCATTACTGTTGAGGAAGGGGTATCATCAATAAAAATCGGGCTTTCAGAAAGAATGCCAATTGCTTCCTGAAGTTTAGTAAAGTCATTTTCTTTACCCTTGCCCGAAAGCCGGCCAGTTCTTAATCGCCATAAATCTATTTTTGCCTGGGAGCATAATAACCTATCAACTAACTGGGCAGCTGACATTTCTAAACTAAATATACCAACTGGCACTTTTTCTTTGATTGCTACATTCCGGGCAATATCTAATGCCAGAGTAGTTTTTCCTAAACTCGGTCGAGAAGCTAAAATAATATAATCAGATTTTTGTAAACCAGCCAAAATATTATCCAGAGCAGTAAAACCAGTAGAAACTCCTCTTAAAGTTCCTCCTTCATGTTTGTGTAAAGCATCAATTCTATTAAAAGCATCTTCTAAAGCTGGTTTAATGGGAATAAAAAATTGCCTTAAAGAACGTTGGGAAACAGCAAAAATATTTTTTTCAGCCTGGTCTAAGACGTTTTCTATTTCTTCAACCTCTTGATAACCTAATTGAGTAATAGTATGGGCTGCTTCGATTAAATCCCTGAGCATTTTTTTCTTTTGGACTATTTTAGCATATTTTACTACATTGGCCGCTGTTGGTACGACATTGACCAAGCTTGTTAGATAAGTTGAGCCGCCAATTTTTTCCAGTAAATCTTTTTCCTCTAATCTATTAGAAACAGTCATAATGTCAATTGGTTCATTTTTTTCAAACAATTCCAGCATTGCTTGGTAAATAATTTTATGAACATCGCGATAAAAATCTTCTGGCTTTAAAATATCCGCTATTTTAACAATTGCTTTTTTATCCAAAAGCAATGAGCCTAGAACTGCTTGTTCTGCTTCAATACTCTGGGGTGGCAATTTTTCAAATTCTTCTTTGGGCATATTTTTATCCTATCAAACAAAAAAGCCCAGCGTCAACTGAGCTTTTGTTGGAAATCTGTGTATTTTAAGTGGATTAGATTTTCTTAATCTTCGGTCCTTTAGCCGTGTCCTCAACCCAATAGCCGAGGGATTTTATTTTTTTACGGATTTGGTCAGCTTTTTTAAAATCTTTTTGTTTTCTGAATTTTTCCCGTTCAGCAACTAATTTCTTAATTTCAGCGGAAATTTCTATTTCTTCTTTTTTTAACAAATCCAGGCCGAAAACCTTATCCACCTCGTCCGCCACGCAAGACAGCTTGCTGGCGTTGCGGGCAGGTTTCTTATTTCTAATCATTTGCCAAACAATACTTAAAGCTTTGGGCATATCAAGGTCATCATTGATAGCGTTTTTAAATTCCGTTAAATATTTTATATCAATCATTTTATCTTTATTTTCACTTATAATATTTTTTAATCTTTTGTATCCTTCTTGAGCTTTTTCTAAACTTTTTAAAGAGAATTCCAATGGTGCTCGGTAATGGGCGCTAAATATAAGATATTTATAAGCCAATGGTTTGAATCCCATCTCTTCTAATTCTGAAATTGTATATAATCCGCCTGTGCTTTTACTTACTTTTTCTCCTTTCGAGGTGAGAAAATTTCCATGGAGCCAGAAATTAACCACTTTATGTCCCGTTGCTCCTTGGTTTTGGGCAATCTCATTAGTGTGATGGATTGGAATATGGTCAATTCCGCCAGTATGAATATCAAAATGTTCGCCCAAATATTTCATTGACATGGCTGAACATTCAATATGCCACCCGGGAAATCCAATTCCCCAAGGACTATTCCATTCTTGTTGTCTTACTCCCGGCTTGTCACTGAATTTCCAGAGAGCAAAATCAGTAATATTTTTCTTTTCGCCTAATTCTATTCTTTTTCCTGCTTGGAGTTTTTGTTTTTTTAATTGGGCGAGTGCGCCATAATTCTTAAGTTTTAAAGTGTCAAAATAAATTCCATCGTTGGTTTTATAAGTATAGCCATTTTTCTCCAGTTTTTTTATCAATTCAATTTGTTCTTTGATGTGCTCAGTAGCCTTACACCAGATATCTGGTTCAATAATATTTAATTTCTTAAAATCGTCTCTGAAAATTCTCCAATAATAATTAGTGATTTCTTGGGCGGTTTTATGTTCTTTTCGAGCTGCTTTTTCTATTTTGTCTTCGCCAGTATCAGCATCAGAAGTTAAATGACCAACATCAGTGATATTCATTACGTGTTTTACTTTATAGCCGTTGTAAAGCAGAACTTTTTTTAAAGTGTCGGCAAAAATATAAGCCCTCAAATTGCCGATATGCTGATATGAATAAACCGTTGGACCACAAGTGTAGATGCCGACTTTTCTATCTTTTATTGGTTTAAATATTTCTTTTTTTCTGGTTAGAGTATTGTATAATTTTAGAGCCATTTTTTAGCTTTAAAAATAATAAGCATAAAAATCGTCCCCAAAAACATAATTCCTAAAATTATCCAGAAATCATACTCTGCTCCTATTATTGGTAAATATTTTGTATTCATACTAAAAATGCTGGCTAACAGGGTTAAGGGAAAAACAATCACCGCAAAAATAGTTAAAACTTTCATAATCCGGTTGGTTCGATTAGAAACAAGCGAGTCATTAGCTTCTTGGAGTGATTCAATGGTTTCTTTGTGATTTTCTAATAAATCCCAAATCCTCATATGGTCACCGATTATATCATTAAAATAGGGTTCAGTTGATTTGCCAAAAAATTCTATACCTTTAAATTTTAATGATTCAAGAATGGTGTTTCTGGGTTTAATAGCTCGGCGAAAATCTAAAATATCCCTTCTGATTATAGAAATATCTTCAACTATTTTCTCTTCTTTGCCTCTTCTGGTCTCAAATATTTCTTTTTCAATTTTATCTATTTTTTTACTGATATGGTCAATTTGGCGAAGAGAAAAATTATTTAGTTCTTGTAGCATACAATAGAGGAGAGAAGCAGTTGAATTTTGGATATGGGGGTCAGCTTGTCCTGCTTCACATCTTTTCCAGAATTCAGAAACTGGCTGGATTTTTCCATAGCGCACAGTGATTAGAGTGTTATAAGTGATTAAAAAATCTATTTCCATTGATTTGCTGGTTCTCTCTTTTGGACTATAAATCGGAAAATGAAGGACCATATAAAGATAATGGTCGTAGTGTTCAACTTTTGGTCTTAAAGTGGGAACAAGGAGTTCATTTAAAACAATTGGATGAAAATTAAAAACTTGGCGAAGATAATTAATATCTTTTTTCTTTGGGTCAACAATATCAACCCAGTTTATATTTTGTATTTGTATTTTTTGCATTTTAGTAAGAGGTTAATAGTTAGCTATTTTAAGTATAGCATGTTTTAGGTTTTCGTCATACTTCCTTCAGACCACGAAGTCGCCGAAAGTAGGTTATAAAATATATCTACCCTAGGCGCTTCTGTTGCTCGTCCCGCAGATAATGTTTATTAATAATATCTCGTAATTACAATGCGGGACTGCGCAACGGTCTTCAGAAAGTATGGCGAAAACCT
>JBMORO010000016.1:0-16397 GCA_049322295.1 Patescibacteria group bacterium
GTTTAATGATGATACCAGAACGATTTGGAATTGCGATGACGAATAATGATTGGGAATTAAGAGACGATTTGACCGAGCAAGAAAGAAAATATGTATTGATAGAACTTGTTAATAGGGATATACTTTATCAAGTTGAACGAAACGAATTAACAGAAAAAGATATATTTGAAATTGAAAAAAGAAAATTAAGTAAGTATTTTAATTTATGATTAAACTTCCTGAAAATAGAATACCCGATGACCTTAAAAAGTATTTCAAATCAAAATGGCATGATAATAAGCCGTGGATAGCAAGAAATTGTTTAATCTGGATAAAACGAAACGCAATGCCTGAAAGCGTGAAAGACAGGTGGAAGAAAGCACACGAATATATTTTCTTTTTTGTAAAAAACAAGAAATACTATTTTAATTTAGATGCTATAAGAACTCCACATAAAGATGTTTCAATTAAACGAGCGGAATATGAATTGGGCAGAAATGCAATGGGATTAAATAGTAGTAGTTTAGGAGATAAATCTTCACAATATGGAATGCCAGCAAGAGTTGTAAAATTAAATCCTAACGGTGCTATCCCCCCAGATTTTTTAGACGTTAATACAAATTGTCGCGAAAAAGATACAACAACAGAACATTATGCCACCTATCCGCAAGATTTAATAATGCCGTTAATTAAAGCGGGTTGCCCCGAAAAAGGAATAATTTTAGATCCATTTATGGGGTCTGGGACTACCGCAATAGTTGCTAAAAAATTAGGTAGGAAATGTGTAGGTATAGAATTAAATCCAGAATATATTAAAATTGCAGAAGCACGACTAAAAACGATGCCGGAATCATTATTTTAAAGTCAAAACCAATATTGATTTTATTGAAAATATGGACATTTATGTTGTTTGTCCAAATTGTCATATTAAACGGAATGTGAATGTGGCAAAGGAATGCCCGATTTGCAAATGGGGACTGGTTCACGAACAAAAATGGCGGCCAAGAAAGACAGAAGAGATAAAAGAAGAAAAAATGCCTAAAATGACTAATCGGACGCCAGAAGAAGTAGAAAAACGAAGAAAAAGGATTAAAGAATTAAGAGCTCAAGGATTATCAATGCCTGAAATTGCCAAAAAATTGGGATATAAAAATCACACAACAGTTTTATATCATTTGCATAAACCTGTGGAAAACTTGACAAATAATTTGAAAGATATAAAATGAAGATAATAAGGAGCACAGATGTGCGGATGGCGCGCGATCCTTATAATCCGCACTTCTATGCGATCGGCGCGTTTTAATCTTCAGACAACGAAAAATGCTTTAAATAATAAGCCGTAATTTGGTTACGGTTTTTTTGTTTTTATATGCTTTTATATGCTTTTATATGCTTTGGTTTAAATGCTATAAATGCGGCAAAAGGTTTATTATTCTTGATAATCGTTTAAAAGAAGTAGATAATTCTAATCGTTGCTCTTGGTGTGGTTGTTGGACAATTAGACGCGACTTTTTTGACCGAGACAAAATCCATTGGAAAAATTATGCGATTCAATAATACTATAGATAATAATGCGTTAGATAAAGTCAGGAAATTTTTAAGGTGGAGTCAGGAAAAACAATTAAGGATTAACATCTTTGCCAGTGAAAATCCAAAACAAGCCAAATGGTTAGAAGATGGTTTGGGCAAGGTAGAGTTAGTCAGTGATGGCCGTAAGATTTGGTTTGAACAGACAATCGGCAGGAAGGTAATCTTTTTGCCGCCAGATCCAAGAATAAATCCCAAGACCAAGAAGGTTGAAGATTACACACCGTTATATGTTGCCTCTTCCAAGATGATTGAAATGTTTTTTATGAGATATGGCGGATTATTAAAGAAACAATATGAAGAAAAACATAAAGAAAATTAAGAAAGGAATTAGGCGGATAAATTCAACATTGCCGAAGAATTTAAAAGTGAAATATATTTATGATAACTCCAAATCAAGAAAAAGTAATTAAAAAGACTATGGAAATCTTAGGAAAAAAGCAGATTTTGGATAAAGGAGATATTTTAAGGGAAGCCGGTTATTCTGATTCAACCGCTCGTAACCCACAGACAATTTATGAAAGTAAAGGAGTAAAAAAAGGATTAGAACCAATTGTTAAGTTAATGATAAAAAAAAGAATGATGGCTTTAAAAGCGATTAATGAGAAAAAAATAAATGAAAGTAAAGCAAAAGAATTGGCTGATATTGTAGATACTTTAACTAAGAACATTGAATTGTTATCTGGCGGCGAAACAGAAAGGGTAAGAATAACCGGCATCAACTATTTTGAACCAAATGGAAATCAACATCAGACCAACCATCAAACAGCATTTAGCCAATGAAGCTTTAAAAGGAAAGGATATTGTTTTTTTAGGTGGCGGCGCTGGCGGGGGGAAAAGCTGGTGGTTATGTGAAAGCCGATTGATTAACTGTTATTTACACCCTGGTTATCGTTCTTTTATTGGTAGAGAAGAGCTTAAAAGATTGATGCAATCCACTTATATTACTTGGTGTAAGGTTTGCGAATATCATAAAATTCCTAAAGATGATTGGCATTTAAATGGACAATATAATTATATTCAATTTAAAAATGGTTCAAGAATTGATTTATTGGATCTAAAATTTATTCCTTCTGATCCATTATATGAGCGACTTGGTTCATTAGAATATACTGATGGCGCAATAGATGAAACCGGCGAAATTCATTTTTTGGCTTATGATATGCTGAAAACAAGAATCGGTCGGCATAAAAACAGGGAATTTAATTTGCGTCCCACTTTGGCTTTGACTGGCAATCCTAAAAAGAATTGGACTTATTTAGAATTTTATAAACCATTTAAACGGGGTGAATTGCCTAATAATATCGCTTTTATTCAGTCACTTTATTATGACAATCCTCATACAGCCGAAGATTATAAAAAGCAATTAAGTCAAATTAGGGATAAAATTACAAAACAAAGATTGATGTTAGGCATTTGGGAATATGAAGAAGGTGATAATTGTTTAATGAGATATGAGGCAATTACTGATTTATTTACTAATTCAGTCTTAGAAAGCAATGAAAAATTTTTGATTGGCGACATAGCCAGATTTGGACGGGACAAAACCGTTATAATGTTATGGAAAGGATATAAATGTTATAAAATTTTAGTCTGGCAGAAACAAGGATTAGATGTAACGCAGGAGAAGATAAAAGAATTGCTGATTGAAGAAATGATCCCGTATTCTCATTGTTTAATTGATGAAGAGGGAGTGGGTGGTGGAATTGTTGATAATTTGCGTGGTATTAAAGGATTTGTGGCAAATTCAAGTCCAATTCATAAAACTCATCATAAAACTCACAATATTGGAGAAAGAGAAAACTATAGAAACTTGAAAACTCAATGCGCTTATATTTTATCTGAAATGGTAAATACCCACCAGATGGCAATAGAATATCAAGATATGATAATAAAAGAACAAATAATTGAAGAATTGGAACAGATTAAAAGAAAAGATCCTGATTCTGATAGCAAATTACAAATTATTCCTAAGGATGAAGTTAAAGAAATTTTACAACGTAGTCCAGATTTTGGCGATTGTATTTTAATGAGAATGTATTTTAAGATTTGTAATATTGGTGAAAGTTTATATTCTCAACAAAAGGAATTGAATTTTTACAAACGAATGAAGAAAAAAAATAAAAAAGAAAAAAGTCAAAGAAAAATAGGAGTAAGTAATTACTAAAAAAATGACGACAGACAAAAAGAATATCAAAATAGAACAGATTAAATTAGCTAATCGTCAAAAGCGGAGTGGTTATGTTCAAAATGAAGTCCAAAGACAAAAGTTAGCTGAATTTAAAGATTTATTTGAGAAAGACAAACAGGCCCGAAACAGTGATGTGAAAAGATATTTTAACGAAAGAAGTTTAGAAGAATATTTAGATGATAATCAGAAGCGGGTGAATAGTTATATTGAACCAAGGAGTGATGACCCGGATGACTGGAAAACCAGATACCGCAGTTTGTTAAGCAGAAATAAGATGCTGGCTTTCTTGTCTAAATTAGCGACAATAAGAATGAAGATGAAATTTAAGGATAAAGCAGAAGGCGGAGATCAGCAAAAACTGCGGGCTTTAAATGCTTTATACAATCATTATCAGGATTTGGATAATTGGGATATGAAGCAGTTTAAGATGATGTGGAATGCCTGGCAGGACGGCACAGTCTTTACATATATTGCTCCGAAGAAAGAATTTTTAAAACAAAAGGAAATTACCAAATGGGACAGTGAAACCGGTGAATATGAAGCATTAGAAAAGATTTTGATTAAATGGCGGGTAAATTCAAAGATTATTCCTTTGCAAGACATTTGGTTTGGCAATATCCGAGAAACCGACGTGCAGGAACAACCTCATTTATGGCTAAGATTTGAATATGATTATCAGGATTTTTGGAAAGAATGGGGTAAATTTAAGAATGCCAAATATGTCACTGTGACGACCAGTGGCAGTAAAGAAAATGACACTTTTTTTAGAGGAGCAGATATGAAAGATGAGCAGGTAGAACTTTTGTTTTACTTAAACAAGTGGGAGGATAGGATGGTGATTTGGGCGAATGAGGTAGAACTTTATGATGGCCCCTTGCCTTTTGGTGATAAAGAAGGCAAATGGTATCCAGGCGAAGTTGGCCAAGGAGAATTGATAGCGACTGACTTTATTTACGGCAAATCAGGGGCTGATAAGTTAGCCCAAGATCAAGATTTAAGAGATTTATTTTTACGAATGTTAGCTGATCGGGTAAGAATAAGCGCTAATCCTGCTTGGTTAGAAGAAGGTGATGATAACTTGCCAGAAGAAATTCAGGTTGGCCCGGGCACTAGAAATAAAGTAGATAATTTAGAAAAAGTCAGAGAAATTGCCTTTGCTGATACTTCCAGTCAACTAATCAATGTCATTAAGGTTTTTACTGAAGAAGCTAATTTAACTGGCGGCGCTGATGTGATGCAGGGAGTGACACAGCCGGGCCGAACAGCCACGGCAGAGATGATTGCGGAAAAATCAGTGCAGCAATTAGTCGGCTTATCCCAATTTTTTATGGAGGACTTTATGAAACGGATGGCATTGATTTATATCCGCACTATTTTAGCAGGAATGAATATTCCTGAAAAAACCAAAGGCAGAATGAAAAATGGCCAGCCAAAGATTGATGAGATGGATTTTGGCACTTTCACCGAAAGAAATACAATTATTCCAGATGATGGCAGCCGCGGTGATATTGTCTGGAAGATGGTCGGTTCGTCTAAAGAATTGAAAGAGGAAGACGAAATTGATATGAGAGAAATTGTGGCAAAAACACGAGGCAGGAATATCAAAATTTATTATATTACTCCTGATTATTTTGATGATGTTTTAACAGAGGTTGAGCCAGTGATTGGTTCATCAACTGAACAATCGCCCGCTCTGAAAAAAGCAATGCAGCAAGAATTTTTAAATGGATTTATTGGCTTTTTCCCAGAATTATTTGCGCAAAATAAGGCGGAGTTTGCTAAGGATTATTTGGAAGTCTGGGAAAAAGATATAGATAGATTGTTAGGAGAAGGCGCAAGTCCAATGGTCAATCCAATGTTAAGTCGTATTGGCGTAATGGCGCAAACCACAAGACAGGCGCAAAATATGGGCGTGCCAAATGAATTACAAAGGATGATGAGATGATTAAAAAAATTTACCGACAATTCATTGAAAAGCAGTATTTAAAATATTTTATTCAAGAAATGAAGGAAGTTGATGAAAAGACAATCGTTTCTATTAGTCAAGGTTATGCTTCAATGTATAATCCTTATACACAGGATGTTTTTGATAGATTATTAAGCGAATATCGCAATAAAATGATGGAAGAGTGGCAGAATGAAAAGAAAGCGGCAGAAAGATATGGCAAATTCAAAGCCATTAAATGGTTGAAAGATAAATCAAAATATTATTATGAGTTATCTGGCAAAGATAAGCCCATAATACAGAGGAAATAATATGCCAATGGGTCCATATTCTTCCTTTGAAGCCTGTGTCCGTGCTAATCAGGATAAACGCAATCCTGAAGCATATTGCGGACAGATTTATTGGGCAACTGAAGGAAAAAACAAATTAAAAAAGTCGCCTAAAAAAAGTAAAAGGAAATAGTTTTATGTATTCTAAAAAAGATGTCAAAAATGCTCAACCAGCGCCAGTTTTACCAGTTTTATCGGCAGATGAAGAAAAAAGACAACTGGAAATTTTAGCGTGTAAAAAGGAGGTTGACGAAATAATGAAAAAATATAACTGCCAATTTAGGGTTATTCCGCATTATGTGATAGAAGTGTTGAAAAAAGAAAATTAAAAATTAAAAATTAAATAAAAAAAGACTGTCGCTACTTGTCAGGATTAGATAAGAGGTTATACAGTCTTTTTCCTTTTATCTAACCCGAACAGGTAGTGTTAAAAAGATGCTGCCTGTTTTTATTTAATTTTGGGGCGTCTTCTGCCCCCCAAACAAAAAGGAAGTTATATGCCAAACGAAACCAAGGACACGGTTAAGTCCGCAGAAAGTTCAACCTCGTCCACTGAACAACAAAAAGAGACGATTCCTCAAGGTAAAAGTGTGCCACTCAAGGAAGCCTATCAACAACCAGAGCCAACCAAAGTTGAGCCAGGTAAGGAAGGCGAAGAAGAAAACTTGGCTGACGATGGATTACTGCTCGCTGTTGAGAGTGAGACCTTGTTAAATAAGAAGGAAAAACCGACCGAAGAGGAAGAACGCAAACAAGAACCAACTCCTGAAGAGTTAGAACTTAAAAAGCAGGAAGGTTTAAAAAAGGAAACCGAACGGCTTTTAAGTATTGTTTCTGATTTGCGCAAACAAAAAACGGCTTTAAAAAAACAAGTGGCGGAAGAAGAGGAAGAGGAAGAAGAAGAGGAGGAAACGGATGAAACTATTTCTGCAAAAAATAAGACAGAAATGTATATCGCCCGTGAGTTTGCCAAAAGAGATTTTTATGATGCTCATCCTGAAATTTACAAAGGTCAGGGTGGACTAAAAAATCGGCAAGCCATTGAGGATTACATCCGTTTCAAATTTAATCCGCAAGGACTTGATCCCGCGACTGAATTAGAACTGTTAGAAATGGTGCATAAGCAATTTTATGGCGCTTATGAACAAGAAAGTGCGGTGCGGGATGCTAAAAACCAAACCAGAAATCAGATGCTTTTGAATGATATTGCCGCAGCTGCTACTGACAGAAGCCGTTCTACTTTAACAACTAAAACGCCTCCTAAAGAAATGAAATTTCCAAAACCATTAAGACCTTCCGAATGGTATCCGAAAGAGGAGGCATAAAAAGGTTAATTATGGCTTTCATTCCAGTTGAGGGATATGAGGGGAAAAATCGCCAAGTGAGAGCAGCCAATTCCACTGCCTTTACCAAAGGTGATGCTTGTGTTGATGACGGGACTGGTTATATTACGACCGGGACTTCTTCATCACAAAATGTGCCTTATGTGGCAATGGAAACTGTGACTACTACTTCAGCCGGTGAGTTAGTGAATGTTATTTTGACCGAAGGCGTCATTTTTGAGGCTGATACTGATGCGGCCGTGGCGCAAACAGATGTGGGCACGCTTTGCGATTTATTTGATAAAGACCAACTCAACCCAGATGCTTCCACTCACGATGTCTTTGAAATTATTGAAATTGTTGGCGCAGCCGGCACGGCTACTAAAGTGAGAGGAAAGTTCAGAATGCAGTCAGATGCCTAATTTTTATGATTACTCGGGCAGACTTTTCGTCCTTAACAGGACACTTAGACGAGGTATTTAATGAAGCGGCATCGGCTAAAATTGCAGAGTCAGTTGGTTTTACTATTTTTGATACTCAAGTATTTACTGAGTGGACATATGATTATTTGGCAGTTCACGGTTTGGGTGGAGCAGTTTATGTGGCTGATGGTCAAGAAATCCCCACTTCTACCTCGGATCAGGGCTACACGGCCAGCTATTCGCATAGCTATTATGGCACGATAGTCGCTGTTACTGACAGGATGAGAACCTTTGACTTATATGGAGTCATTGACTCACTTGTCAGAAATAAGATTGATACGGTCTTTGACCAGATTGATCAGAGTCTGGCAGATGTGCTGTTATATGGATTAACTAAACCAGTCCATACAAAACCTGTTCTAATTAAAGGGGAAAATCTAAAAACCGCTTTTAAGCGGTTCATGACAACCCTCAACAAGGTGATTATTCACCAGTTGCAGAGACTAACCGAACGGGACGGATTTATTCCGTATGCGATAGTCCGAACTGCATAGAAATATGCAGAGATAAGCAGAAATGTTTTATCCTTGTTCTTTGACAAATTTATCAAATAATTTTATAAGATGACGGCGATTATTAGTTTTATTATTACTCCAGAGAAGTTGTTTAGCAAATAAAAGAATTCGTTGTTCGTATGCCTGATGTTCTTTTTCTGAGTTAAAAAGTTTTAAATTAGATAAAATATTATTTAATTTATTACCATCTTTATGATGAACAACTTCTTGAGAATTCAAAATCCGATTAAGATTTTGTTCCATTACTAAAATATGTTCTGGGACATAACCATTATGAGAGCGGGTTGGATGGTTATCGGTTTTAATAAATTTATAACCATTGCGAATAAAAAAACCACCTTTCCAACTCCAACTATCTTTTCCTTTTGGTTTTAATTGTTGAAATTGTCGGCGAGGTAAATTAAATTTATTAAAAAGATTTTGAATAGTAGCGTGACAAACATTATATTCTTTGGCTATGTCTTTAAAAGATTTATTTTCTTTCCAGTATTTATCCGATAATTCTTGTTTAGTAAGAAAGATTTTTGACGGATGACTCTCAATCTTATTTCTTGTAGGAATTTTATGTTTAAGAAGCCAATGATATATTGTCCATCTGGAATTATGATTTTCTTTGGCAATTTTCTCAATAGATTTTTGTTGAATAATATATTGAGAATAAAGCCAATCACGATTTTTGTAGTTTTGATTAGTCATAAGATTTATGATTAGTTAATTAGATTATACATTTATCTTATATTATTATTTGTTTTTTGTCAAATACATAGTAACAAAATTGGGAGTTCAAGTTACACTGACGTGTTTGACCAAACACATACAGCTACCTGTCCAGATTCACAAACGTTATTTTACACAGCTCACGTCTATGGCGTGGCAACATCATCCAATACTTATCGCAACCAAATTCGGTTAATTGATGAAGCTCAACAAAATCCAAAGATTTCACGGGCAGCCATTATTGATGCTTATGTAGACGCCAAGAATTACAAGGATGTTAATAGCACCAACCGACCAATTACACTTGATACTCTGGTAGTTTCTCCCAAGAACTACGATTGGGCATTAAGATGTATTGAGTCCCCAGGTGTTGTTGGCAGTCCTAATGTGGATATTAATCCATTAAGAGGTTGGATTAAGAAAGTGGTGATGTGGGAAAAATTAAGTGCGGATTCAGCGGGAACTGATAAATCAAATTATTGGTTCGCCTATGATTCCAAAAAGGTCGGCGACTCCTTAAAGGCATTATTTGCCCGAAAACCAAAATTATACCCGCCAGATGTGGTGTATAAGACTGGTAACTGGGAGTATAAAATTGATTTCTACTATATGATTGCTCGCTGCTTTCCGGCCTACATTCGTGGGTCAAATGCAACCGAAGCATAATTCATATAGTTTAATCTTATGAACATTCAGTTAGATTGGGGTAAACTTTATAAACTCGGCGATTGTAAGGCAATTGGCATTCCTTGGACTAAAGAAGAAGCAGATGCGCATTATCATCTAAAAATTCCGGCAGAATATGTCCGTCAAGGTATTTTAACTGCCGGAGCGTGGGAAGAACAAAAAGTCAAAGATGAAGCGCTAATGGCTAAGGGTGAAATTCCTTTAGTGCAAAGATCTCAAGATGAATTAGTCAACTTAGCCAAAGAAAAAGGATTTGCAGTGGCATCATCTACGCCTCACGATGATTTAGTGCGTCTGATTAACTCTGCGCCAGAAAAGAAAGAAGTGAAAAAAGAACCCGAAGAAGAACCAACTCCGACTGAAGTTAAAGGATATGAAAGAAAAACTAAAAAAACTCGTAAATAGAAATGTGTTTTCTATCGGCGTTATTATTTTGTTAGGTTTTGCCGCCTTTGCTTCTGCTGGGGGATTAAGCGGACAGATTAACATTGAAAATGTAGAAAGATTAGAAATCAATAATCCTCCTTTAGGAAATATCGCCGATGAAGATTTAAGTTTAGGCAGCGGTGCTTACACTGAAGACCAAGATGATATGGCTACTTCCACTTTGGATTTAGCTGATATGGGCGGTCTATCAATTTTTGACAGATTGAGATTTGGTGATGAGCCCGCAACTGATAATAATAGTGTTACTTATAAGTATGCTTACAAAGATTTTACTGATGCAACGGCCACTCTTTTTGCTATCCAAGTGCAAGAGAGCGATGGAGCAAGCACAAATCCAAATGTTTTTATTGATGAGATAATGTTGCAGTTAGATGGAATGCCGACAACTACTATTCAAATGTTTGTTGGCACTTCTTCCAGTCAGTATGTCAATTATACGAACACAATTGTGGGCACTGGCAATATCGCTGGCGGCCCAATTGGTTTAATGGATAATGTTTTGGTGACTGATGGCGGTTTGTATGATGCAACTAATACGGTTTTTTCCAGTTATGATTCTACTTTTGCCCCGCCAAATCTTGGTTATGGCACTGACGAGAGGGCTATTCCTATCACTCCCGGAGCTTGGATTGTGGGTGTTGCTTCTACTACTGATGGAGATGCTGGTGATTTCTATACTGGAGATTTATTTGATGGCAAGGTTTTTATCCGTTACAAAATTGTCAAATAACTTAATATCCTCACGCTCTGTTCTTTCGTTTCGCTTTGGCGGAATTGGGAGGACAGGCGTGAGGATAAATAAACTATTATGGGAAATCTTTATAATGCAGGCACAATTAGAACATCAGCGGCATTAGCTGCAGCTGGCGCTTGGGATAGTTCACCTACTGTTTTTGATTGCCAGGGCGCTGACCAGGCTGATTTTTGGATTAGCTATGATGAACACGCCTCGGCCAGTGCTGGCAAGGTGAAAATTAAAATAGAAACAGCCACCGAAGTGGCTGGGACTAAAATTTGGTCTAATGCCCGCTATGTCGTTTTAACTGGCACATTTACTGGCGGCGCTGATGTGGCCAGTCAGGTGCAGTCAGAAACAGTTGAATTTGACCCGACAGTTGCAACAGCCGAATACATTCATCTAATGGTGCCTGATTTAAATGCCGACTTTATTCGGATAAATGTGGCTGAGTCAGGAGATACAACCAATCCTGGCACAGTTGTGATTTATACCCGATTAAAGTCATTAACCTAATATGACTTCTACAAAACCAAAAAAGAGTTTAATTTATTTTGGTATTGCTGCCATTGTCGTGATTTTGGGTTTGGCTTACGGTGTGTTTGCTTTAAATAAAGAGCAGATGTTTCGGGCAGTGGAAACCAGAATACTGACGCAAACCAATAATGATTGGCAAGTGACTGATGCCACGACGACGGGATCGCTTTATGTAACTGGCGAAGCCCGTTTTAATTCTGCCAGTTCTACCTCATTAAATGTGAATGGATTATTTAAGGTTGATTCAAGTGGAAACGCCACAACCTCTGATTTAGTTATTTTAGACGGAGATTTAAATAAAGATATGAGTGCTTTGACAATCTGGGGGTCATTGACAACTGGCGGGACCTTCACAGTGGGTAGTATAGCCTCTGCGACTGATTATCTTATTATTGGTAATAACGTAGCTAATGATGATGATAATTTATATTTTGATATCGGATTAAATGAGTATTTAGGGTGGGATGATGATCCTGGCGAATTTGATTTAACTGATGATTTAAATATAACTGGTAATGCAACGACAAGTCTTGATATTATTGCTGGCGGAGCAATGGGGACGGGCACCTCTACTCTTCAAATCAAAGCAGATACAACTGGCGGTAATGGCTCAAGTTGTCTTGAAATGGTTAATGTGGAAGGTGCAACTTATGCTATTTATATCAATGGCGCAGGCACTTTAACCGCCCAAGTTGGCACTTGCAAATAATTTATGTCATTGAAGATTGCAAAACCAAACGAACCAATTCTTTTGACTTATACTGTGCCATTTTATAAGACAGATAAGGTGGTAAAAGTTGAAGTCTATTCGCCAGGCACCTCTGCCGCTCCTGGTAATTTATTATCCACAGAAACCTTAACGCATCAATCAGCAGGTAGATTTGCTAAATTATATACTCCGCCAGCAGACCAGGATTTTTTAGACTTAGTTTATAAAGTTTATAAATCAGACGGCACAACTTTAGATTTGGCTTATACGCCGTTTATTCAGCAATTAGTTCTAAATGGCTACTCAGCTGGCGGCGGCACCTATGGCGGCACAACCGTTCAGCCGCTATCTGATGATGACTATGAAAAAATTGCAGAGAAAATCTGGCAGAAAAGGATTGATAAAATCACGGAAAAAAATTCAGCTGCTGTTTATTTAAAACAACAGCCAGAAACAGATTTAGCGGGTATTCAAAGAATTGTGCAGACAGAAAATAAAAATCTGTCAGAATTAGGGGTTAGCATTCAAAATATGATCACAAAAGGATTTAATAAATTTAATACATTGTTTGATTTACCAAAATTATTTAAAGAAAAATTTAAAGAAAAAGAAAAATTTATTAAAGAAAAAGAAAACATAGAACAATTAGTTAATAAAATTAGTCAATCAATTTTAATGTTTAACACCTTAACTGTTTTAGACACCAAACTTTCTGATTTGCTTTTGAAACAAAAAGTATTTCAAATAAATGATTTTGATTGGTTTTTTAATGATGTAAAACAGATGAGTAAAAATTTATCAGCCGAACAGACAGAACAGTTGAATAATTTTATGCAGTTTAAGGTATCGCAAGTTGTCAGTGAAATTGACAATCAATCCAGTAAGAGAATGTTATCTTCAATGACTGAAACAATGAACACGGTTTATGATAAAAATTCCAAAGAAGCCAAAGAAATTAAAAAGTCAATTCAACAACTACAGGCACAAATTGCTAAAAATGAAGATAACTTAAAAGAATTAGCAATTAAACAACAAGATGGACTAAAAGAAGTCATTATGATTTTACAGAATAATATCTTAGCCCTGGCTAAATTGATTGAAAAAAACGAGAATTTTAGAAGTTTAAATTTTACTGATATTACAACCAATTTAAATCAATTAAAAAGAAGATTTTATGAATAAGATATGACTAATTTACAGTATTTAAATTATAATCCGCAAAAAGTTTTTCAAGATTATAATTATTATATTCCAAGTTTTTTATGAAATATAGATATTTAATTTTAATAACAATTATTTTAGGTGTTTTGATGGTTGGTAAAATTGCTTATCAGCAAGGAGCAAGTTTATTTATTCCGACCGATTCTGGTAGCGGACTTTATCCTTATGAAGATACGGTCAGTGTTTTTATTGGTGGTTCTTCAACTTCTTCGGCAGAACATATTTTTGATGTTTGGAATGGCAATGCTTCATCTACTGGCTCATACATTGCTAATCAATTTTGTCTTGATAATACAGATAATTGTTTAAGTAATTGGGGAGCTGGCGGTAACTGGACTGTTTCTAATAATTATTTAACTCCTTCTACGACTAATTTTGATATAAGCATTAGTGATAAAAGTATTTATGATGTGAATAATTTGGGTGCGTTTGGCGATCCAGTGCAGAATATCCACGTTTTTAATTTATATGCTACTTCTACTAACATTTCTGGTTATGCAGCTGAACCTTTAATTGTTAAATCTGGCCCAACTAATCAGGCGACCAGCACAATTTATGGTTCTTTGGGCAATACGATTAAATTTTTAGAGCAATCTAATAGCGGGGCTTTAGAAATTATTAGACCCACAACTGGCTCTAATTCCACCACCACGATTGCTGATTATTTAGTAGTCAATACTAATTCACTTTATGTGGACGGAGCGTCTGGCAACGTCGGCATCGGGACGACGGGACCTTTAGCTAAACTCAACATAAATGGTGGCACGGGAACATTAGCTACTGGTTTGGCATTTGGGGATGGGGATACGGGGTTTTATGAATATCAAGATGATTGGTTAAGATTACAATTAGATGGAACTGATAGATGGAATTTTCAATCTGGTCAAATAAATGGAACAGTTGACGGTTCCGCAGTAATACTAAATGAGATAGCTTCTTTAACAAATCCTACATTAGTTCCTGCTCGTGCTGATTATGATACGGGCATTGGAGGAGATGCTGCAGACGCATTAAGTTTAATCACCAATGGGGCAAGTAGGATTTATATAAAATCAGACGGCAACGTCGGCATTGGGACGACGGGGCCGGGGTATAAATTGGAAGTAGTTGGGACAATGAAAGCAGCCACCACGACTGTAGCTGGCATTTTAGATGTGCAAGACGCAAATGGTAGTAGCAAAATGTATGTTGATACAACATCAGGCAACGTCGGCATCGGGACGACGGGGCCAGCATATACACTTGATTTGAGTTTTGCCAATGCCAATGGTGGAAATCCTGGACTACATATAAAGAATACGGACACGACTGTCAGTAGTGCTTATAGTGGAGTTTTGTTAGAAGCCCAAAACGGAATAGTTAAAGCTGACTGGTTCGCAGTCCCTACATCGGGGTCAGTATTAAGTGGTGGGGGTTTGGTATTTAGAACGCAAACAAATCATCCTATTGCGTTTCAAGTTAATAACCAAGAAAAGGTTAGAATAGACACTAACGGCAACGTCGGCATCGGGACGACGGGGCCGATGTCTCAATTACACTTAGCAGATGGAACTATGCTTATTGATGTTGCCAATAAGATGGGTTCTTCAAATAATGCGCCTGGCAAGTTGCAAGTGAATCAGCGAATTGATATTGGAGATGTAGATACAGTAGGAGGCCCAGCGGCAATTTATTTTTGGACATATCCTACTCTAAATAGCTCTGCTGATGGTTATATCAAAGTAGATGATTATAAACTAAGTTTTGGTAATACTAATGTTTTGGGAGATGGGTATCTAATCGGAACAGAGCTTTCTCTGGCTGGCTCGTTAAAGTCCTCTGCTCATCATGTTGGTTTATATATACCGATGACAGTTAATAACTCAGGAACAGCTGGTTACACCGCAATGAGATTGAATGTTACTGAAACTGCCACCGGCTCAGGTACAAATAATCTTATGGATTTACAAGTAGGCGGAACAAGTAAAATGGTAGTGACAAATCAAGGCAACGTCGGCATCGGGACGACGACCCCAGAGGCAATCTTGGAAGTGAATAAAACATCTGGAAGTGAAAATGCTGTCTTTTTGGTTTCCTCAACGACTTCTGGGGACTTGGTGACAATAACAAATGCGGGCAACGTCGGCATCGGGACGACGGGGCCCACCCAAAAATTAGAAGTAAATGGCAATTTAAAGGTTGGAGGAAATGCTACCACGACAGGATATTTGGTGATAGGCACGACTAATCCAACCGTAAATATTCCTGTCGGTGGTTTTTGGGCTGGAGCGGCTACGACGACTAATTTGGCTGTTTCTGGTTTATTAAACTGTAATACGATTGATACTGACGCTAATGGTAATTTGAAATGCGGCAGTGATGAAACCGGGGTTGGTGCTGATTATGGCGCGGCTTGGGAAGCATTTAGTCTTTCACCAGCCGTGATTAAACCAACTACTACCGCAGCAGGAATTTTAGTTAACTCGGCCAGTTCTACGATTACAGTTTTAAATATGAATACTGCTACCTCCACCAATAGATTGGTGGTAGGTTCAGTCAATCCAACCACAAATGATTTATTTTGGGTCGGCGGGAATTCATATTTTAATGGTAATGCCACCACGACTGGTTCATTTAATGCTGGGCAGTTATTGGTCAATAATACGCCGATTTCAGACATTTATTCACCCCTGGCTGGTTCGGCTTCAATTATCACTGTTGGCACGATTGGCACAGGCGTTTGGCAAGGCACAGCTATTAACCCGACTTATCTTGATAGTTCAGTAATTATTTCTACCGAAATTGATACTTCAGCCGAGATTGCGGGTATTGTGGGCGACGAAACTGGTTCGGGCTTATTGGTTTTTGATACTAATCCAACCATTACCGGGGCAACTTTTGATGGCGAGGCAATTTTTACCGCTAATGGCAGATTTAATCTTATTAACGCCACTTCTACCAGAATTGATTCAGCGACAACAACACAAAGTTTATATGTAAACGGAGATAGAGTA
>JBMORO010000017.1:0-16091 GCA_049322295.1 Patescibacteria group bacterium
TAAATCATGAATAAAACGGAAATAATCTTTGTCATTCATAAAAATATTACGTTTTTCTATTCCGTGATTAATAATATGATAAATCTCGTTATTTTCAAATTGTGGTTTTTTCATGATTTAATCATATCATAAATAAAGCAATTTTACGAGGTTTAACCTCGTAAATATAAAAAGGGATAAAAAAAGAGAGGAGCTGGTTCTCTCCTCTCATTAGCTTGAGTGACTCGCTCAATATCATCTGGGCTTGGGACTTATCTCGTCTAAATATGATGTGCGATTCCATTTTTTCATCTTTTTCTTCCACTTTTTTTCCGAAAATGCTGTTCCTGTAAAAATTTCTTCGATACCTCCACCTCTTCTAAGGAAAAGTATTCTTAGATGCTTTGCCCCACCATCAACCATCTCCGGTCGGCGATTGGGGTTATCGGAAGAGTCGTGGATAATGATTTCTGCCATTTTATCTTGCCTCCTTTACAAAAATTTATTTCACTCTAATCTAGAAAAGAGCTCACGGTTAAGGTCTAATTTTTATTCTACCTACATTATATGCTCATCGAATTATTTTGTCAAGACTTGGACTTGGCTAAATTTATAATTTCATCTCTTATTCTTTCAGCTGTGTTGGGTTTGTAAAATGATTTTGCTTTTTGAGCCATTTCTTGGACTTTTGAAGCATTGCCTAAAATTCTGGAAATTTCCTCTAAAAATATATTGGGAGTTAAATTTTCCTGTTCTAAAACTATTGCTCCGCCAGTCTGGGCAAACTCGTAAGCATTTTTTCTTTGATGGTCTTGAGCTGAATTCGGTATGGGAATTAAAATACTTGGTTTTCCTAAAGCCGCGATTTCGAAAATACTGCCTGCTCCGGCCCGATTAATAATTAAATCAGCCAGAGCATAAGCATGTTTTAACTCTTCAGCATTCAAAAAACCGACTGGATGATAAAATTGTTTCAAATTTTCGCAAGATTTAAGAATTTTTTGAGTCTCTTTAAGTGTGACCTCAAGATTTCTTTGTCCAGCTATATGAATAACCTCAGCTAATTCCAAGAGTCGAGGGAGGGTATTTAAAATAATTTCATTAATTTTTTGAGCGCCTTGGGAGCCACCAATTACTAAAATTACCGGCTTTTCCGAAGATATTTTAAATAGTTCTTTTCCTTTGGTTTCATCTCCTTGAATAAGTTCTTCTCTTATTGGATTGCCAATTAGAACAATTTTTTCTTGGTATTTAGAGAAATAATTTTTACTTTCAGGAAAAGACAATATAATTTTTTTAGCAAATTTAGCTGTTATTCTATTGGCTAAGCCGGGAGCGCTGTCTGATTCGTGAAGGATAATAGGAATTTGGTAAATCCAGCCAACTAGAACAACTGGAAAACTACCATAGCCACCTTTACTAAAAACAATATCGGGCATAAAAATAAATAAATCCCAGAAACACTGGATAATACTAACAAAAATTTTAATCAAGTCTATGGGCGTTTCTAAACTAAAATAGCGTCTAAATTTACCAGCTAAAATGAATCTGGTCCTAATCTCTTCCTTAGCGAAATTTTCTTTAGCAAAACTATCTGGTCCTAAATAATAAAATTGAAAACCTTGGGCATCTTTGAACGCCCTTTTTATTGAAATAATGGGGAAAATATGACCACCTGTTCCCCCACCGGTAAATAATATTCTCATATAAATGTCTAATTTCTAATTATTCTAATTTCTAATCAAATCCCAATGACCAAATGTATAATTTTATTAGGTTAATTAGGTCAATTAGAATAATTAGGTTAATTTTATGTTGTGTGTTTTGAAATATTAACTAAAATTCCCATCCCAGCTAAAACAGAAGCCAAAGCTGAACCGCCATAACTGACAAATGGTAATGGTACGCCGGTTAAAGGTATTAAACCAGTAATAGCCGTTATATTGATAAGAACTTGGATTATTATCCAAGAGATAATACCAATAGCTAATAATTTACCAAAGTCATCGGAAATCTTTTTAGCTATTCTTAAGCCCTTGAAGGTTAAAAATGAAAATAAAAATATTAAAATTAAACTCCCAATCAATCCAGCTTCTTCAGCAAAAATTGCAAAAATAGAATCACCCATTAATTCGGGCAAATAAAAATATTTTTGTTGACTATGACCCAAACCAAGACCCAAAATTCCACCTGAACCAATGGCTAATAAGGCTTGATTTATTTGATAGCTAATTCCCAAAGGGTCAATACTGGGATTGAGAAAGGTTATAAGTCGAGCCATTCGATAGGGAAAAAATTTAATTAAGATAAAAAAAGCCAATCCATAACAAATAACTATTGTCAGCCATTGATAAAGTTTTGCTCCGCTCAAAAAATAAATAATAAAACCAATAATGGCAACCACTCCCAATGTCCCGGCATCAGATTGTAAAGCTACTAAACTGCCAGTTAAGACCATAATAGCCAAGAAAGGAATTAAGGTATTTATACCACGGCTTTCTTTACGGCTAAAAAAAGCAGCCAAATAGATAGCCAGAGTTAATTTCAAAAATTCTGATGGTTGGATAGATAGTGGACCAAAACCTATCCATCGTTGAGCTCCAGTATGTTTATAGCCCACGCCGGGAATAAAAACCAGAACCATTAAAATCAAAGAACCAAGAAATAAAATCAAAGAAACTTTTTTCCAGAATTTGTAATTTATTTTTTGGCAGATAAGAAAAAGCACTAAGCCAACACCCACTCCATAAATTAATTGGTGAAACAAATAATAATAGGAATTGCCATATCTTTCTCGAGATATCAAAATCGAGGCGTTGAAAAGAATAACTAAGCCTAAAATTAAAAGGGCAAAAATAACTATTATTAAACCCTTATCCGGCTTATGAATCTTCATGATTTTTTTAACACCCTACCAGCTTTCTCGCCATTATAGATCCCTTTTTCTATAACCATTTTTCCATTTACAAAAACATACTCAATCCCTCCAGAATATTGGTAGGGATTTTCAAAAGTAGCTTTATCAATTATTTTTTTGGGGTCAAAAAGAACCAAGTCAGCCCAATAATTTGTTTTTATTAATCCCCTATCTTTAAGTCCTAATTTTTGAGCTGGTCCACCAGTTATTTTATAAATTGCTTCTTCCCAACTCATTAATTCCTTATCTCGGACATATTTTCCTAAAAAGCGGGGGAAAGCCCCAAAACAGCGAGGATGAACCAATTCTCTTTTATTTAGATAATACTGAAGATTGTAACCAGCCCCATCGGAAGCAATAAAGCTTAGGGAATGGATTAAACCTGTTTGGACATTTTCAGGATTTAGGGTATCTAAAAATATAATCACTCGCCCCTCCGAAGCTATTAACATATTAATAATTGCTTCTTCGACACTAATATCCTGACTTTTGGCAATCTCCGTAATTCTCCGACCAATAAAACTCTTGTCTATTGGCGACATGGCGATAGTGATTTTATCGTATTCATAATCTTTTCTTTCCTGCATTTCTTTAATTACTCTGGATTTTATACCCGGGTCTTTTAATCTTTTTAAGAGCATAGCCTTTCCTCCTTCAGCTACCCAATCAGGAAGCAAGATATAAAGAACTGAACCAGTGATGGTATAAGGATAGATATCGAAATTAATATTAATCTTCTTTCTATCGGCTTCCTCAATCAATTCAATGGCCTTAGCCATATTTGGCCAATACTTTCTGCCCATGGCTTTAAGATGAGATATTTCTACTGAAACCTTGGTCTTCTTACCAATCTCTATGGTTTCTTCAACCGCTGGCAAGAGCTCTTCGGCTTCTCCTCTAATATGACTGGTATATAGACCGTCAAAATCTTTAACTATTTTCGCCAATTCAATAATTTCTTTAGTTGGGGCAATTTTAGCATGACTATAAACCAAACCAGTGGAAAGCCCAAACGCTCCCTCTTGGAGCGCTGATTTTAACAATTCCTTTACCATTTTCATTTCTTTGGGCTTTAAATTTCTGAATTCGTCCTTTAAGATTCCCCTTCTCATTGTAGAATGACCAACTAAACTAGCAAAATTTATCCCAATTTTTTTCTTGCTCAATTCTTCCAAAAATTCTTTAAAAGTCAACCAGTTTAGATTAATTTCTCTAATGTCAGCCCATTTTTGAATAGTTTTAAGAATATCAGCTGAGACCAAAGGAGCTAAAGAAGAACCACAGTTCCCTCCTAAGATAGTAGTTATTCCTTGTTTTAGTAAACTTTCTAAACTCGGAATAGTAAAAAGAGTCAAATAAGTATCAGAATGGTTATTAATATCAATAAAACCTGGGCTAGCGTACAAATTGTCAGCATTGATAATTAATTCAGCCTTGGTTGTTCCCAAATTGCCGATCTTTTTTATTCTTTCTTCAGATACAGCTATATCGGCCTTAAATTTGTTATTTTTAGCGCCGTCAATAATGGTGCTATTTTTTATTAAAATTTCGTACATACCAGTGTCTACAAAATTACGAATTAAGTACAAATATACGAAAAAAATTTGTAATTTGTATATTTGTAAAAAATTTGTATTTCGTAGCCTAAAAAAGTTTTAAATCTATAAAAAATAAAATTAAGCCAATTACGGCCATTACTCCAGAAATTATCCAAAATCTCATGGTTACTTTTGTCTCTGGCCAACCTTTTGCTTCGAAATGGTGATGAATAGGAGTAGATAAAAATATTTTTCGATGGAAAGCTCTTTTAGAAATCACTTGAACGATTACGGAAAGCGACTCAATAACCAAAATAAAGCCAATGAAAGGTAAAAAGAATAAAGAATTAGTCAGCATAGCAATCACTCCCAAAGTAATTCCTAAAGACATTGAACCAGTATCGCCCATAAAAAATCGGGCTGGATGGATATTAAACCAGAGAAAGGCTAAAAGGGCGCCAACAATTGCCCCGCAAAAAGTGGCTAATTCTAATCTGCCCTGAGCATAACTAATTACAGCGTAGCTGGAAAAAGCAGCCAAAAGAACTCCTCCAACCAAGCCATCAAGTCCGTCGGTTTCATTAGTTGAAAAGGCACTGGCCACTATAACAAAGATAAAAATCGGAATATACCACCAGCCGATGTTAAAATCGCCGAAAAAAGGAATATGAATTAAATCCCAATCTAATTTAAAATAAAACCAATAAGCACCGACGATTGAAATAATAGTGTAGATGATAAGTTTTTCTCTTAATCTTAATCCCCTCCCTTCTCGGCCAAAATGAAAAATTCCCAATAAATCATCAATCAAGCCGATTACTGCCGCAAAAAGCAAAATTCCCAAAGGAAGAAGGGTTTGTTTTCTGGTTAAAAAATTGTAATCAGAAAAAATAGTATCAGGACCCAGCCACTTGGTTAAAAATAGAATGCCAACCGCTAAAGTGGTTACTGTAAGCCAAATTAAAACTCCACCCATAGTGGGTGTGCCCTCTTTTTTCTTATGAAGAGAAGTATAGATAGGAGTTGTTCCTTCATTTCTTACTTTCTTACCTAAACGATATTTATATAAAAAATGGGTTAAAATCGGGGTAACTAAAATTGCTGTCACAAAAGAAAGCGCACTGATAGTCAAAATTTTGATTATTGGAAAGATATTATTCATTGCCATAGCCAAGCTTCTTCGGCCCAATTGATTAGTTTTTCAGTATCATTCTCTCTTTCGCTTGAGCCAAGAACCACGGTAATTAAATAATTATTATTAGATATATTTAAAACGGTCAGCATGCACCCCCCAGCTTCTTCTGTAAATCCAGTTTTTCCTCCGATTATTTGAGGAATTTTACCCAAGAGTTTATTAGTATTAGTTAGACTATGGATAAATCTTTTATCAACTGAGAAAATGGTTGTAGTTGATGTTTTTAAAATTTCTAAAATCAAAGGAAAATTAAAAGCATATTCAGTTAATTTAGCAATTTCTAAGGCAGTTGAGCGATTATCAATGCTTAAACCAACGGGGTCAGAAAAATTAGTATTTTCTAATCCTAATTCTTTTGCTTGGCTGTTCATCAGATTAATAAATTCCTCATAAGCTAATCTTGGATTATCGCTAGCTAAAGCCATAGCCGCATCATTAGATGATTCCATTAGCATTATATAAAGAAGGTTTTTTACTTTCAGCTCTTCCCCTCTAATTAAACCGCCATTATTCCCAATAATAGTGACAGAATTTGTTGAAACTTTGATAATTTCTTCCAAATCAAAATTTTCCAAAGCTATGATGGCAGTCATTATTTTAGTTAAACTAGCCATAGGCAAAACTTGATTTATATTTTTTTGATAAAGGATATTCTCTTTTTGATTATCGGGCCTAAAATTTAAAATAATAGCTGCTTTAGCCATAATTTCCGGCTCCTCAATTAACCAATTTCTAATGGGAAATAATTCTGGTTGACGGACACTAGCCTGAATTGGCTCATAAGGAAATTTGGCGATTGATGGTTTCTCTTCTTTTATTAAAAACAAAACCCAGGCAATTGCCAGCATTAATAAAACTATCAATATTTGCGGGAAATATTTCTTAATCACCAAATCTATTATACCACAAATATCAGAAAATAAAAAAAGACCCGCAACGTTTTAAAGCCACGAGTCTTTTGGCTTCTCTAAATTCTATTTCTCTAATTTTAGTTTGAGTTCTTTGAGTTGTTTTTGATCTATTTTACTCGGAGCCTCCATAGCTAAATCACGACCATCGCCAGTCTTGGGAAAAGCAATTACTTCCCGAATGCTTGGTTCATTTCTTAAAATCATTATTAATCTATCAATGCCCAGAGCAATTCCGCCGTGAGGCGGCGTGCCATATTGGAAAGCCCGTAATAAATGGCCAAATCTCAATTTGATTTCCTCATCTTTTAATCCCACTAATTTAAATACCTTTTTCTGGATTTCTGGGTCGTGAATTCTAATACTGCCTCCAGCAATTTCGTGACCATTTAAAACTAAGTCATGCTGCCAAGAACGAACTTTTGCCGGGTCCTTATCTAATAAAGGTATATCTTGAACTTTCGGCGAAGTAAAAACATGATGCATTGGGTCCCATCTTTTTTCATCTTTATTCCATTCAAATAAAGGCCAGTTAATAATCCAGACAAAACAAAGTTCATCTGGATCTTTTTTACCTGCCCCGTAGGCTCGCCCTTCGGGGTTTTTTCTTAAATCTGGTTTATCGGTCTTATATTTTTTTATTGCCTCATCATAGGTTAAAACTTTAAATGGTTTAAAAGTCAGTTTCTTTTTAGATAATTTGGCAATTTCTATCATTAATCCTTCGGTAATTTCCATTATTTTTTCTTGGCTCGGAAAAGATATTTCCAAATCAAGCTGAGTAAATTCTGGCTGTCTGTCTCCCCTTAAATCTTCATCCCTAAAACAACGAGCAATTTGAAAATATTTTTCTAAACCAGAAACCATTAGAAGTTGCTTAAATTGCTGAGGCGATTGAGGTAGAGCATAAAATTCTCCTGGTTGCAAGCGAGAAGGAACCAAAAAGTCCCGAGCTCCTTCGGGCGTTGATTTAGTTAGAATCGGGGTCTCAATTTCTATAAATCCCTTTTTATCTAAATAATCTCTGATTAATTTCACTACTTTGTGCCGGAAAATAATATTTTCTTTCATTCTTTCTCGTCTCAAATCTAAATAACGATATTTTAAACGCGTTTCCTCGCTTGTTTTCTCATTAGATAAATCAAAGGGTAGGGCTTTTGATTTATTTAAAATTTCTAATTTTTCAACTTTTAACTCTATTTTACCAGTAGATAAATTGGGATTTATCATCCCCGTGGGTCTTTTATCAATTCTACCCTCAATAGCTACTACCCATTCTGGCCGCAGATTCTCAGCTAATTTTGAAACTTCGGGCGAAAATAATATCTGCAATAAACCCGATCCATCTCTTAGGTCAATAAAAATAATTTTCCCGTGATCTCTTCGAGAATTAACCCATCCACAAACTTTTATTTTCTTTCCAATATTTTTAATTGTGTCCTCAATCAAAATTCTGTTCATAAATTTATCTTGACTAATATGGAGGGATTATTTAATCTGTAATATTTTATAATGAATTTTGCCACCGGGAGTGGAGACGATAACTTCATCACCTTTTTTCTTACCTAAAAAAGCTCGCCCTAGGGGCGACTCATTAGAAATTTTTCCTTTTACTGGGTCAGCTTCTTGGGAGCCAACGATAACAAATGTTTTTTTACCGGTCTTATTCTGAACAGTTATTTCGCAACCTACTTCCACTAAATCACAACTGCCTTTTCTCGAAATAATTACTGCATTTTTTATTACTTCTTCAAGCTCTCTAATCTTCCCTTCGTTAAATGCCTGGGCTTCTTTTGCTTCAGTATACTCAGCATTCTCAGCTAAATCTCCCATATCCTGTGCCTCATGAATTCTTGCGGCAATTTCATTCCTTTTCCTTTTCAACTCTTCTAATTCTCTTTTTATTTCCTTCAATTTTTTAGAACTTAGATATTTCATACTTTATCTATTAAAGTACCATGCCAATATTTCTTTGGCAATAGGAACAGCGACAGCACTACCCTCGCCCCCATTTTCTACTAAAATTGTCAAAACAATTTCTGGATTTTCATAAGGGGCAAAAACCGTAAACCAGCTATGAGGTGCTTTTGTTTTAGATACTTGAGCAGTTCCAGTTTTCCCGGCTGCTTTTATTGGTAAATCAGCCAATAACCGGGATGAACCGGAAACTGCTGATTCTCTCATTCCTTTTTTTACGATTTCTAAAAATTCTTTTTTAATAAAATCCTGATTAATTATTTTTGGTTCTTTATCATCTAATAATTGAGGCTGAAATAGCTTGCCACCATTAGCAATTACGGCTGTGGCTATGGCTACTTGTAATGGCGAGGCAAGAATATCGCCCTGACCAATGGAAACATTATAGGTATCACCAATATACCACTCCTCATTTTTGGTTTCTTCTTTCCAAGAAGAATTTGGAATAAAGCCCGGCTTCTCATTGGGCAAATCAATTCCCAATAAATTACCCCATCCAAAAAGTTTTACATATTTTTCTATTCTCTCAATTCCTAATCCTTCTATCTCGCCATATCCTCCGCCTAAGGTATAAAAATAAACATCGCATGATTCAGCAATGGCCTTAATTATTTCTACTGTTCCGTGGGCTTTCCAGTCATTAAATGTCCAAAAAATATTAGGATTATATTTATCAAATAAATTAATGTAACCGGGGCAATTAATTTGCTTATTGGGGGTAATTACCCCTTCCTGCAAAGCAGCTAAAGCAATTAAAGGTTTGATTGTAGAGCCAGGTGGATAATTAGCAGAAATTGCTCGATTAAAAAGGGGTTCATTTTTATTCTGGATAATTCTATCAAATAATTCGGGAGATAAACCCTTTACAAACTCATTATTATCAAAACTAGGAAAACTAAGCAGGGCTAATATCTTACCATTTTGAGGATTAATTGCCACCGCCGCTGCTCTTGCGGTATAAAGAGTGTTTAATTTTACTTTAATAACATTATAAATTTTTTCTTGAAGCTCAGCATCAATAGAAAGAACCAAATCTTGACCAGCTATTGGTTCTTTTTTAGCTAAGACTTTCTGGATTCTTCCCAAACTATCAATTTCTATTAATTCTTCACCATAAACGCCTTTAAGTATGTCCTCATAAATATTTTCTATGCCGGCCCTCCCAATATAGTCGTCAAGAAAATATTTTTTTTCTGAAATTTCTTCTTTAGTTACTTTCCCCAAATAACCTAAAACATGAGAAAATACTGGTCCATTCTCGTATTCTCGACGACTATTCTTTCTTATCCTTATTGTTGGAATATCAGAAAATTGTGATTCTAATAAAAGAGCTTTTTCGGTTGGGATATCCTCCTCAATAATAATTGGGTAAGACAAACCAATATTCTCTTTAATTTTAGTTTCTATTCCCGCCCGCAACGCCTCGCGGCTAGCGATGGCGGGCGGGTCTTCTCCCGGCATTAATATCTGAGCCAATCTTTCAATAATCTGGTTAAATTCTTTTTCCTTGACCAAGTCAGCTGGGATAACCAATAAATCAAGTTTAGGAATATTTATAGCCAAAGGGGTCTTATTTCTATCATAAATAATTCCTCTTAATGGTCCAATAGGGTAAGAGCGAATTCGATTTTCATCAGCTAAACCCCGCCAATAATCTCCTTTAATTATTTGCAACTCAAAACCTTTTATTAAAAGCAGTCCCAAAATAGAAATAATTGAAATTAAAAATATTTTAAGAATCTTCTCCTTAATTGGCTTTTCTAATTTTTCTCTTTCTCCATCCGGAGACTCTTTCAATCTTTTCGAATCCATTAAAATCTCTTCTGGCTCAATATCTTCCCCGCCCACCACGCCAGCAAGCTGGCTTGCATGGTGGGCGGGCTTGAATTTTCTTTTTATTTTATATTTCTTAAACTCATCATGCATATTTTTTTATTAAATAAAATATCGGTAAAGCAAGGATTAGATTATAAATAAGTCCTATAATAAATGTTAAAAACCCCCAATCAAAACTAATATCAAAAATTTCAAAAATAATAATTAATAAAATATTATAAACAAAAATAGCAATTAAAAAAATTAAAATCAGGGGAAAAAAAGTCGTTTTTTTAAAAGTATTTTGACTAAGAAAATAAACCAAATAACTTACTACTAATAGAGCAACAATCGAGGCACCTAAAATATTATGTAAGGAATAAAAATCTAAAAACAATCCTCCAACAATTATCCATGGCAAAGTCTTTTTCCACCCCTGTAAAATACTTAAAGCCAAAATTGATATCAAAATCAAATTAGGCCACGCCCCAAATATCTTTAGCTGAGGCAAAATCCCAATCTGGAGAAATAAAATCAATAAAATAAAAATTATAATTAAAAAAATTCTCATTTTACAATGAAAACTTCTTCTAATTTTGAAAAGTCAACAGCCGGCAGAATGGTGACTTTCTGGAATAGCTGGTTTTGGGATAAATCAATGCTTTCAATTTTGCCGATTAAAATCCCCTTGGGGTAAATTTTATCCATTCCCGAAGTGATAACCTTTGCTCCTATTTCTAATTTCTCATTTCGGGGAATAAAATCCATAAAAAGTTTTCCTTTCTCTTCTCTCTTGACTAATCCCTGACTCCTTTCTCCCTCAATTAAAGCAGCTACAATGCTTTCCTTGTTAGTAATTAAAATTATTTTAGAAAAATCGGGCATTACCTCAATTGTTTTACCCACTAAAGCAAATTCTTTAGAAATTACAGCCATATCCTTTTTCAAACCATCGTCACTTCCTTTATTTATTAAAACCCAATCTTGAGACCCTTGAATATCTTTTCCTACTATCAAGGCAAACTCTAAATTAAGTTGATTTCTTTGGGATATGTCTAATCCTTCTCTTAAAATTCGATTCTCTCGTTCAATTTCTTTTAGTTGAGTGACTATTGAATCTAATTCTAAATTTTCTTTCTGTAACTCAGCATTCTCTTTGCTTAAATCTTTTATAGAAAGGATAACCTCAAAAAATCCTATTACCCTATCCCCTGCTCTAATAAAAAAATTTTGAACCGGAGAAAATATTTTGAAAACAAAATTCCCCAAACTATTTATAAGTCCAGGGATTATGTTCATTACAACCACAACTATCAATAGGATGATAATTATTAAAAAATATTTTTTTGAAAATTTCATATTATCTCGGCACTTCGCCGTAATCTATTGGCACCAGAACTTCTTTTAATCTGTCTAACTCTTCCAAAATAATACCTGCTCCTCGAGCTACCGCAGTTAAGGGATCATCTACCACTTTTACTGGCATTTTTGTCTCTTTGTTAATTAATTTATCTATTCCTCGGAGTAAACTTCCTCCGCCAACCATCATAATCCCTCGGTGCATAATATCTGCTACTAACTCTGGTGGAGTTTCTTCAATAGTATCTTTTACAGCATCAACAATTGCTTGATTAGAGTTAAAAAGAGCTTCTCGAATTTGGTCACTATTTACAATTATCTCTTTTGGTAAACCAGTAATTAAATCTCTTCCCCTCATTGGTGCTTCTAAAATCTCCTCTAAGTCATAGGCTGAACCAATAGCAATTTTAATATCTTCGGCGGTTTTCTCGCCTAAAACGAGCTTTAATTCATCCCGAGCATAATCAATAATATCTTGATTTAGTCTGTCACCAGCAGTTTTTAAATTTCGACTAGAGACAATTCCACCTAAAGATATTACAGCAACATCAGTTGTTCCGCCACCAATGTCCACTATCATATTTCCCAGCGCTTCCTGAACAGGTAAACGAGCACCAATTGCTGCGGCCATTGCCTCTTCAACTAAGTAAACTTCTCTAGCCCCGGCATTTAAAGCTGCATCTCGAACTGCCTTTTTCTCTACCTCAGTAATAGCAGCGGGAATACCAACAATTACTCTTGGTCTAGGCAAAACAGCAAAACTATTTTTATGAACTTTGCGAATAAAATAGCGAAGCATTTGTTCGGTTACCTCGAAATCAGAGATTACCCCATGGATTAATGGTCGAGTAGCTGAAATATGAGCTGGAGTTCGACCAACCATTTTCTTGGCCTCTTCACCAATAGCTAAAATCTGACCAGTTTTCTGATTTACGGCTACAACCGATGGCTCATTAATAACAATCCCTCTGCCTCGAACATAGACCAGGGTCGTGGCTGTTCCTAAATCAATTCCCACATCTTTAGAAAGTTTTCCAAGTATTCTGTTAAACATGCTATTAATAGGCCTTAGCGAATAATACTTCGAATTTTCCCTCCTTGCCACACCTTATACACCTCCCCGCAACGCTCTCGCTTGCGAGGCGGGCGGGCCTGCCAGATTTATTATCCTTTATAATACCTCTAATCGTGGCTTTCGTCTCATTTTGAATCTTCGTCTCACATTTTTCATCTCCACACCAATAAGTTTCAATAAATCCGCTTTTTTTCTCCATTATATCTTTAAATTCAGAATATGATTTCACTTGATGAGTGTTATTTTGAGTAAATCCTTTTGATTTCTCTAATAATTTTCTTTGAAAATTATCTAAAATTTTTCCAACTCGATTACTAAATTCTTTTATTGATAAATTCTGTCTTTTTAAATCATCCCTTAAAACAAAGGTTATTTTATTTCCTTTTACTTCTTTAGGGCCAATCTCAATTCTCAAGGGTACACCCTTCAACTCCCATTCGTGAAATTTCCAGCCAGGAGTTTGTTGAGTTCGCCAATCGCTAATAAATCTAATTTCTTTACCTGAAAGGGTTTTTTCAATCTTCAAAATATAATCTTTTATTTTTCTATCTTTGGAAATCGGAATAATTACTATTTGATAAGGGGCAATTTTGGGCGGTAAAATCAAACCCCTATCATCCCCGTGAGCCATAACCAAGCCACCAATCATTCTCGTACTTACACCCCAACTAGTCTGCCAAACATAATCTTTCTTTCCTTTCTCATTTAAAAATTGGATGCCAAATGATTTTGAGAAATTTTGTCCTAATTGATGAGAAGTCCCCATTTGAAGAGCTTTACCATCTTTCATTAGGGCTTCTACTGATAGAGTATACAAGGCCCCAGCAAATTTCTCGGCCTCGGTTTTTTTACCGGAAACACAATAAATAGCCAGCCAATTTTGAGCGAAATTTTGATACATTTTTAAAATGTTTTTCGCCATTTCATCGGCTTCTTTTTCCGTCAGGTGGGCAGTATGACCTTCCTGCCACAGAAATTCTAAGGTTCTCAAAAATAATCTTGGTCTCATTTCCCATCTAACAATATTTGCCCATTGATTAATTTTTAACGGCAAATCCCGATATGATTGAATCCATTTCTTAAAAACGTCATACATTATAGTTTCCGAAGTTGGACGAATGGCTAATCTTTCTTGAAGTTTTTTACTTCCGCCGAGAGTCACCCAAGCCACTTGGGGAGCAAAGCCCTTAACATGTTCAGCTTCTTTTTTAAGAAATTTTTCTGGAATAAATAAAGGAAAATAAACATTACTTACTCCCATTTTTTTAATCTCAATATCCATCGCCCTCTGGATATTTTCCCAAATAGCATAACCATATGGTTTTATAATCATACAGCCCTTAACTGGTGAATATTCGGCCAAATCTGCCCCCAAAACTACCTCATTATACCACTTAGCAAAATCCTCTTTTTGTTTAATTAACATAAGCGCTTCGCTAAAATTAAATCTTAAAGATAAAAAATTTTTTATTTTTAGTATTTTATTTTTTATTTTAAAACTTAAAAAAGTTTTATTATGTCTCTAAAGGTTATAACAATAATTAATAAAATCAAAATAGCAAAGCCAATAGTGTGGGCTAATCTTTCGGTTTTGAATTTTATGGGCTTGCCTTTTATTTTTTCAATCAATAAAAATAATAATCTGCCGCCGTCTAAGGCTGGAAATGGAATAGTATTTATAATCGCTAAATTAATGGAAAGAAGGGCAGTAAACTGCAAAACATAAACTAAGCCCAGTTTTACAAATTGTGAAGTCAAAGCATAAATCCCCACTGGTCCAGCCACTTCTCCAATCATAGTTCCTTTTAAAATCAAGGTCTTTATCAAGAGCCAAAACATCATAATCATTGTCACAAGCATCTTCCCGGCTGTCTCAAATCCTTTAACAATCGATTTATACCAAGGATAAGAAATTATACCAGTTTTAGACATGGCAATTCCAGTTGCCCCTTGGCCCTGGGGAGGATTTGATCGAGGAACAACATTTTTGGAAAAAGTTTCATTACCTCTTTTAAGATTAAAGATAATTTCCTCACCAATATGATTAGCAATAAAACTTTGGACATCCTCCACTTCTTCAACTTTTAATTTTTCATTTTTAAATTTTAACTCTATTATAGCATCGCCAAGTTTTATACCGGCTTTTTCAGCTGGCGAGTTTTTAGCCACCTCGATAATTTGAACCTGGATATTCCGATAGTTTATCTCCTGTCCTTTTTCCACAAAACTGGGGATTCCGATGCAGTGAACAATGGAAAGAAAAACAGCCGCAATCAATAAATTCATAACTACGCCCATCACCAAAATAACAGCTCTCTGCCAAGCGGGCTTATTGTAAAAAGCCCGTTTGCTTCTACTTATTTTTTCTCCTCTTTCTTCACCAAAAATCTTAACAAATCCGCCAAATGGAATTAGATTCAAAGAATAAGTAGTTTCTCCTTTTTTAAAAGCAAAAATCCGGGGCGGAAAACCAAATCCAAATTCATCAACCCTAATACCGGCTTTTTTAGCACTGATAAAATGCCCCAACTCATGAGCAAAAATCAAAATCCCTAATATTAAAATAAAGACAATAATGGTTAATATCATAGAAATTAGTTACGAGGAGGTTCAACCTCCTAACATTGCGTAATTTTGGGGAGGTTGAACCTCCCAAAATTTCAGAAATTTTAGTTATTTATTTTTAATAACCCTTTTCTGACCAATTTTCTTTTGTCTATGTCCAATGTCCATCCAGAAACGCCAGACTATTCCGCATTCAGGGCAGGTTAAATCTATAGAATCTCCCACGGCCAGCATAAACCTCTGGCCATATTCATCGCCTTTATTTAAATCACTACCACATTCAGAACATATTGCTTTTAATAAAAATCTATCGCTCATAAATTTTATTTTTCAAAATTTTCTCAAAATTTCCCAAAAAACAGCCTTAGGGCCATGCCCCGTATCAATTTTGCCATGCAATAGGTAAAAATTTTATATAGAATAATGATTATTATCTCTTGCGAGGCGCGAGTGACGAATAGCCACATCCTTTATGGGCGAAGCGCCTCGCCATGAAAAATCTTGCAAAATTTGTAATTTAGTTCAATAAGTAAGTGCAACACTTCTGGTAAAATAGAGGTGTATGCAATACAAACATTTATCAATCGAGGAGCGTGAATTTATACAGCGGGAATTGTGGACAAACAGCTCTATACCAGATATTGCCAAATCATTAAATCGTTCTCCAGGATCAATATCTCGGGAACTGCAAAGAAATTCATCGCCAGAAAAACATTTCTACAATTCTCGTCTTGCTCATAATCGAGCCTTAAAGAAGCGACAC
>JBMORO010000018.1:0-1947 GCA_049322295.1 Patescibacteria group bacterium
CCGCCGTTTTCTTTGCCAAGAAAAGAAAGTGCCAAATAGAAGTCTTAAATGACATTAACGAAAATATCTACACTTTCTTTAAAGTATTACGAAACCAGAATGAAGAATTTAAGGCATATATAGAAAATATCCCTTATAGCCATCAAATTCACAAGGAATATCTTGGTAAGTATAGAAAAAATAACTATCAAAGCCAGATAGAACAAGCAGCTGTGTTCTGGTATTTAGCTAACGTAGGTTTCGGAGGTACAATACATGGAGGATTCGGACGCAGACGAAACAGCACTTCTCATCCAGCTACCATCAAAAACAGAGTTAATAATATCTTGAGTTTCCGGGATAGACTGAGAGATGTCTATCTTGAAAATTGTGATTTTCAAAAAGTTATAAAGAGATACGACAGTAAAGATACTTTGTTTTATGTCGATCCACCCTATGTAAGTATGGAACATTACTATAAAATAAATTTCGGCATAGAAGATCATGAAAGATTAAGTCAAATTCTTAATGCTGTGTTAGGAAAAGTAGTTTTGTCGTATTATCCGCATGAACTGCTCGATAAATTATATGTCGACTGGCATAGGACTGAGATACCATCCTTCAAGTCAAGCTATTATGTCAAAGACATGAAGAAACGGCCAAGATCAACAGAATTGGTGCTAACTAATTATGAGCAGAAACATAAACAATTAGATTTAGATATTTAGCCGAGAAGTTTCCTTCTGAAACATCTTCTCGTTTCAGGAGAGTGCGAATCACCAAATTTTTTATGCCAAAGTTTGCATAAGAAGAAAGGAAAAGGTTATCGACTGCTAAGATAACTGAGCAATTTATGAATGAAGAAAAAAATCTCATGGAATTGGAATAAGGTTACTTCTGAACAAATACAGTCATTTTCAAGTCGTTACACAAAAGGAAAAAGGAGAATAAAAAATGGGTAAAATATGCACAATGCCAGGCGGCGGATACCAGATTTTCGACAAGACGGGAAAAAGCCTAACCTATACAATCGCTGATCTAAGAGAAGCAAAAGCGATCAACTTTCAGCTACAATTACAAACCCGACTTGATCGGCGGACTATGAATATAAATAGGCTTGAGAAAGGAAGTAAGAAAAATAGGTCTGTTTGAAACTGACATAAAAAGATAGGGGATGATAAAAGAAAAAAGGGGAAAGAAAGGAGCAGGAGAAATGATTTTATATCTGCAAAAAAATATGGGAAGAAGTATAAAAAAGCCTAAAAAGGTAGGAGAAGGTTATCTTAGCTTTAATAAACCTGGTGAAGCATACTTTTTCGATAAAGACAAACATGTTCCTTTGGCGAAATTAGTTAAGGCTGAGGTACTTTCTATCAGCACAGATGCTATTTTCTTAAATGGTTTTGAAAGTGTAGCGATTGATGAAAAAGGTAAGGAACATTTTGAGTACCAGGAATGGTTTTGCTCAATGTCAACTACCACTCCTGAAACGAATTGATATTTCAGGAGTGGTCTTCTTAGCTATCTCAGATAAAAAAGAAAGCCTGAAATGGCAAAAGACATCAACGAACTTTACGTAGAAAATTTTTTAGGCCGTGATAACGACTTCAGGAATTACATGGACGGCTTAATATCCATGTCCCTTGATGTAATAGAAATATTAATAAATAGCCTCGAAATCACTGGAACTATCCACGAATCTATCTTACCTATAACAGAAAAAATAGCAACAAAAGGACCTGTAGCAAAAGAAGAATATATAGACAAATTATTACTTAAGTTAAAATCACTTGGATACAAAATAAACAAGACAGTAATCAAGCAAGCTATATCAAAATTAGCAAAGCAAACAACTTTTGACTCTGAAATAATAGAAGATAATCTTGAATCTATATCGCCGGCAATTGATTTTTTGGAAGAAACCGGCTATATTTCAGTTCCTCTGGACGTCAAAATAAAAAACAAAAA
>JBMORO010000019.1:0-1925 GCA_049322295.1 Patescibacteria group bacterium
GGGAAACGGTCATATCCCTTTGAGATACAAGAACGATAAAAATAGGTGAAAGAACAATCTCCTAACCCCCAATGTTTGGGGAATAAACCAATACTGTTCGGAATGAATTTTGTTTGTAATCATTTTTAGCTTAAGTTGATGCTATTTTAGCATGAGCTTGGGTTAAGTTAATATTAAGTTTATCAAAAAATAGTTAAAAATGCAAGGAAAATTTTTTGTTTGTTGGATTTGTTGGAAATGTAGAGAGAATATCGTGGAAATGAATGAGATTAGTAAGGTATTTGGCAAAAAAAGGGTAGAGTAATACCTTAGCGTTACCAGAGATAAAATGTTTTCTATAACACTCAAATTTTTCTTCCCAGAAATGTATCAGTTTTGTGGTAGGAAATAAATCAATTTTTAAGGGGGAACTTTTTCAGATTGTTTTAGTTTTTGGATATGTTGAGCTAATTCTTCTTCATTAGCCCAGCCCATGAAGTAGAAACATAGCATCTCAAAGGTGCGTTTATTGGGTTTACAACCAGTCCAAAGGGTAATTAACATACTGGCTATAAGGGCACAGTATACCTGAATAGCGACTCCATTCTCTGAAAGAGAAATCAAATGAGTGCAACCAAGAATGCATTTGAACCAACGGAAGAAAAGCTCTATTTGCCATCTATAACGATAGATAAGGGCTATAATCTCAGCGGATAGATCCATACGGTCAGTCACTAAAAGAAAGGTGTAATCAGAATCACTGGGTCTTGAGCTATTACTTTTATGGAAAATTTCAATAACACGCACTGGTCGGATAAAATCCTTCTGTTTCTTTTTGGACCCTAATCGGACAATCATATCCCTTTGCACACCTGCTTTTTTATCATCATCCGTTAGGGATTTATGTTCGATGGTATCCCAGACAATATTATCTTGCAATCGGGCAATAAAGGAACTATTGGCATCTATGATTTCCTGAAAGAGTTTAAACTCCCTGTAACCGGCATCCAATGTATAAAGTTTATTGGGAGAGAGAAACTCTCTCAATACAGTTTTTTCATTGCCATTACCATTAGTAATTTTAGCATTAACAGGGATACTTTTTAAGATATCAAACTCAAGGTGAAGTTTAGCCGCCCTGTTTTGGTCATTAATCCATAATGCCCAAAGCATCTTTGGCAAGGCACGAAGAAGCGTCCCATCCAGAGCTACAAGAGTTTGTTGAAGGTTTTTAAGTTTAGGGTCTTTTTCCACAGGGATAGCCTTCTTAGCCAGTTCTTTGATTAAAGGAGCAATCAGGTTAGCATCAAAAACACTACTTGCCTCAGAAAGGGAGCCAAGGCTTGTACCTTTAACACCCAGCATTTTCTTAACCTTCTCAAGGTGAGAAATTTGTTGAATTCCACGCAAGCTACTCAGGATAGAATTGAAGAAATAGAATAAAATGAGACAAATATATTGGTCACAGTGAAGGTTTCTATTGTGATGTTTACGAACCAGATGAAATCGCTCCAGCATAGGAATAAATTTATGAATAAGCTTAAAGTGTTGCAGGTCTTTTTCGTTAATTGGTTCTTTTTTCTTGCGTCCCTTGTTTTTCTTTACTGAACTATTAACCATAGTTCAAGTATAACATAAAAAGGAAAAAATGTCTAGAATTTTTTTCTCCTTTAATATCAATGACTTACGACATTTTAATAAAAATAGTTTAAGCAAGAATCATTCCGAACAGTATTGGGTCTGACCCCAGTAGCCCTTGTGTCTCCTGAATTCCCAACCCTTTGATCTCAATCTTTCTTTTTAGATACCTTACTCTTTTTTTCTATATAGCACAATAGAGTTTTTTGTAAGAATCTCTCAGAATCTTCTATATCTTTTTGATCTTGGGGATCTTGAGATAGTTTATGAACATTTTTTCCTCTCACTTCTGAAGCTTTACGAATACT
>JBMORO010000020.1:0-1909 GCA_049322295.1 Patescibacteria group bacterium
TACTTTAAGAGATTCTGGCTGGGGCATTTATGCGGATGGAAATTGTAATTTAACAATTTTAAATAATTTAATCTATAATAATAAAAACTCCGCCAACACGGATGGAGCAGGAATAACAATTAAGAACAATACTTCCTACGGAATTATTCCCGAAATTCGCAATAATACCATTGATGATAATTATCATGGAATTTGGATAGAAAACGCTGATTTGAAAATAATGAATAATATAATTACTAGTAACATCGGCGGGAAAGGATTGGTTAATAGTACTGGTATTTATCATAAAGGAACTGGTAAGTCAGATAATACTTTTAATAATGTTTATGGAAATGGTTTTGATTATGGCGGGGATGCTAAAGCTGGAGACGGGAGCTTAGTAGTTATTCCTCGATTTGTTTGGTCATCGCAAAGAGATTATCGTTTAAAAACTGGTACTACTGAATATTCACTTTGTATTGATGCCGGTCATCCTGACCATATTTACGATGATGGAACTTATAGTAGTAATACTGTTCGCAATGATATGGGAGCTTATGGCGGACCAGATAATATTGGCTGGAATCCATAAGGGTTGACCCTTCACCGAAATTCTGCTATTCTTGGGGTAGATGAATATCAAGAAAAAAATACTTTTTCTTGTGACGCAATCTGAGTTTGGTGGAGCTCAGCGTTTTATTTATAGGTTAATAACTAATTTAGATTTGGCTAAATATGATATTTTAGTAGCTGCCGGACCGGAGGGCAATGATCCTAACGGTCTTTTATTTACTCTAAAAAAAGAAGGATTTAGAATTTTTTCTCTAAAATTTTTCAAGAGATCTATTAATCCTTTAGTCGATTTTTGGGGATTAATTGAGATTTATAAATTAATAAAAAAAGAAAAACCAGATATAGTTTTTCTTTGTAGTAGTAAGGCTGGATTTTTGGGTTCGCTCGCCGCTCACTTCTATAGAAGCGGATTAACGCGGATATCAACGCAGAAAAACGCAGATGATTTTAGCGTAAATCCGCGTAATTATCCGCGTAAATCAGCGGCACCACCAAGGGTGGTGTATCGGATTGGCGGTTGGAGCTTTAATGACCCTTGGCCGAAGTGGAAAAAGAAACTATTTATTTTGCTTGAAAAATGGACAACCGGCTTTAAAGATATAATTATAACTAACGCCGAGACAGATACTGAGCAAGCCGAGAGATTGGGCATAAAACCAAAGGAGAATATTATTACCATTTATAATGGAATCAGTATTGAAAAATTAGATTTTTTATCCCGAGATGAGGCAAAGATATTTTTGGGTATCCCCCTTGATTTTGTGATAGGAATAATTGCTAATTTATATCCCACTAAGGGTTTAGAATACTTAATACAAGCAGCAAATATTTTAAAGATACAAGATACAAAATATAAGATACTAATAATTGGTGAAGGACAAGAAAGAAAAAAATTAGAAAATTTAATTAAAAAATATAATTTAGAAGATGTTATTATTCTTGCTGGCGCCATTCCCGATGCCTATAAATATCTTAAGGCATTTGATATTTTTGTTTTGCCTTCAGTTAAAGAGGGTTTTCCCTGGACCATTCTTGAAGCCATGGCTGCCGAAGTACCGGTGATAGCTACGGAAGTTGGGGCAATACCAGAGATTATAGAAAATAACAAAAATGGTATTTTAATCGAGCCTAAGAATCCGAATGATTTAGCTGAGTCAATCAAGCGATTGATTAATGATAAAAATTTAAGAGAAAAATTAGCCAAAGAAGCACGGAAAACAGTAGAAGAAAAATTTCGTTTAGATAGGATGGTTAGCGAAATTGAAAAATTATTCGTAAATTCGTAAAAAATTCGTAATTCGTAATCTATGAAGATTTGTTTTCTATCAATTGATGTCGAGAAAAAAGAAGAAAGCGG
>JBMORO010000021.1:0-1869 GCA_049322295.1 Patescibacteria group bacterium
CCAACGACTTCTACTCTTATGCTAAATCAAAAACGCAAACCATATCCTTCGGATATCACCGAGAAACAATTTAAGCTCATCGAGCCATTTATTAGAAAACGTCGCAAAAGAACAGGGCGACCGCCAGTAGACCTCTATGAAGTAGTCAATGGAATGCTTTATGTTTTGTCAACCGGTTGTCGGTGGCGAGATCTACCCCACGATTATGAGGTTTCTTATGTCACTTGCTACCGAAACTTCATTAAGTGGAAAAAGAACGGAACTTTTAAGAAGATTTTTGAGGATCTAAAATACAGGGCTAACAAGAAAAATATGCTTCATTGGAGAAATGCTTACCTTGACTCAAGCACAGTCAAGTCAAAAAAGGGGGCAAAAAATGTGTAGGATATACAGGAAAATACAGGTTAAATGGACTAAAACGGAATATTATCATTGACAGTAAAGGCAATCCATTAGCCCTTACCTGTTGTCGGGCCAATCATCACGACCAGAAATTGGCTCTCAAAACAATTGACAAAATAACTCTAAGGGGCAGAATTAGACGACCAAAAAGATTAGGCGGTGATAAGGGCTACGATTGCGAAGATTTCCGTAAAGAATTAAGAAAACGAGGTATTAAACCTTGTCTGGTAAGAAGGGCAAATACTAAACAAAATGCCACTAAACAAGAATTAAGGGAAAAGAAATACTGTCGTCAGAGATGGAAGGTTGAAAGAAGTATCAACTGGCTTAATAACAATCGTAGAGTTGACCGCTTTATGGAGAAAAAAACATCAACTTACCGGGCTTTCTGTCATTTAATGTTTATCAAATATTATCTTAAAAAGTTATCTAGATGAGTTTTGTAACCATCTCCTTGTATGAAAATATACAATTTTTAACGATTGACGAAAAAGGACAATTAGGAGAAGAGATAACAGTAGAAATTTTAAAGAAATTTAATTGTAAAATTAGTTATGAAGCAAGTATTACAGGGGCAGAAAAGGGTTGGGATTTTATTTCTAATGGCTTGAAAATAGAAACAAAACTTGCCACTATTACAATCGGTACGGGATTATTTCAACACGAAAATTTGCACCCTCAAAGAGATTTTGATGGCATATTATTCATTGATGTTGCCCCGAATGAAATATATTTGACTGCTGTATGTAAAAAAGATTTTCTTTGGAAAAAAGCACATAGACGAGAAAGCGGAATTTATAAATGCGATTTTTCTATACAACACCTACAAGATAACAAGATACCGAAATTCGGGAAATATAAGACGGGGTTGGTTAATTCAGACCAAGACTTTTTCGATATTTATAAATGGTTAGAGGAAAATTGTAAACCCTGTTAATCCCTGCCCTAAAGGACGAGGTTTTTTATTTTATTATCCAATACCTTCATCCCCGATCTAATGACCAGGACTTTCGGAATTAACGGTGTAAATAAGAATTTCAAATTGCTCTACTCCGCAGTGAAGCCGAGGATTTCTACTCTCGGGGCTCGGGCGCAAAAAAATTAAATAAAAATTTTCGGCGAGCGGGTAATAAATTATTTTCCATCAGACCCCTTTTTAATTTTTTGCCCGGCGGGACCCAGTGGTAAAACAAATCTCACTGCGGGGCAAGCCGACGGGTTTTTCCTGCCCGCCGCCCAAAGGGCGGCGGGCACTATCTTTTTTCAGTAATTTCTGATAAAATAATCTCGAGCGGAATTGTGTAAATACGCCAAACTGGAAATGTCAATTTTTTCGGACGGGAAAATTCGTTAGGCTCGCCCCGCCCGAAGGCGGGGCGAGCCAAGAGATATTTCTCGCTCGCGAAATTTGACTTTTCCTGTTTGGGGTGTCATAAAAAAAGAAGTTGGTCGTTATTTATATCAAGG
>JBMORO010000022.1:0-14997 GCA_049322295.1 Patescibacteria group bacterium
AAAAGATTTTATATCAAGTTCACGAGAAGTCGCCAGCTAATTTTGAGCAGTTATTAATGACCCAAGGAGTGGGTCCAATGACCATTCGAGCATTATCTCTGGTTTCGGAATTGATTTATGGCGCTAAACCATCTTATGAGGACCCAGCCCGTTATAGTTTTGCTTTTGGTGGTAAAGACGGAGTTCCTTTTCCAGTAAATCGACCAGTTTATGACAAAACTTTAGATATTATTGAAAAAGGAATTAAAAAAAGCGACCTAAATCGCCGAGAAAAAGAAGCGGCTCTCCGCAGATTCGTAGAGAGCCTTTAACGTTCCCAAGGGTCAGTATAGGGAGGGAGAAGTTCTACTTTACGACGAATATAAGATTTGATTTCCGTGAGTCTTTCTGCTTCTGCTCCAGCGAGGTTTTTGTCATTGGTGTCTAGTAGCACTTTGAGAGTTCTTGTTTGTTTTATTCCATCTGCCCCCTTGAACCAGAACGTTACTTGAAACATATAATTTCCAAAAAGGTGCTTTTGCATTTTTCCTCCTCGATTACAATCTTATCATATAATTATTTATTTGTCAACTCCAGCATGGGGAAAATACAAAAAATTAGAGAACAAAAAAGAATGGAAGAGATATTCCGGGAAGGAATTAAGTGTAAAAAGAAGAAAAAACTGGAAATTATTCTGATAATTGTGGTTTTAGCTATACTTATTGGTGTGGGTGCTGTTTTTTATTTTTCTCGTTTAGCTAAAGAAAAGACTATTGTAGGAGCAGTTATCGAGACCGAGAAAGGCAATATCGAATTGGAGCTTGATAAAAAAGCAGCACCTAAAACCGTAGAGAATTTTGTAAAATTAGCTAAAGATGGATTTTATGATGGAACAAAATTTCATCGAGTAGTGGAAGATTTTGTAATTCAAGGCGGTGATCCATTGAGTAAAGACGATGACCCAAATAATGATGGAACTGGTGGACCAGGTTATAGTTTTGATGATGAAATTAATCCGAAATCACTTGGCTTGTCTGATGATGTAATAAACCAATTAGAATCTCTGGGTTATAAATTTGATTACTCTTTAAAATCAATTCCTCATAAAGCTGGAACAATTTCTATGGCTAATTCTGGACCAAATACTAATGGCAGTCAGTTTTTTATTATTACTACCAAAGACCAGCCGGATTTAGATGGTCGCTATACTGCTTTTGGTAGGGTTGTCCAAGGAATGGAGGTAGTGCGACAAATTAAACAAAGTGATATAATTAATAAATTAACAATTAATAATTAAAAATAAATCTATGTTTGAAAATTTTAAAGAAAAAACAAAAGAATATAAAATTTTATTTTTACTTTTTATTGCCATCGTTTCTTGTCTATTTATAGTTTTAATAGTTTCAGGGATTTTTGGAATTATTAATAAAATTAAGTTTGGCGACGAAAGAGTATATAGAGATACTATTAGTATCCAAGGACAAGGCAAGGTTTATGCAAAGCCGGATATTGCTATTATTAATTTGTCGGTTATTACTGAAGGGAAATATATTAAAGATGTTCAAGACAGAAATACTAGAAAAATGAACGGAGTTATTGATTTTTTAAAAAGTTTTGGTATTGAAGAAAAGGATATAAAGACTATTAATTATAATATCTATCCAAAATATGTTTATCAGGAAGGAGTTGTTCCTTGGATATCTGGCTATGAAATAAACCAGACTCTTGAAGTTAAAATAAGAAATTTAGAGAAGATTGGAGAGATTTTAGAGAAAAGTGTAAGTGCGGGCATTAACCAAGTTAGTTCCTTGCGTTTCTGGGTTGATAAAGACGAAGATTTAAAAGAACAAGCCAGAAAATTAGCTATTGAGGATGCCAAGAAAAAAGCTGATAAGTTAGCTTCTAATTTGGGCATAAAATTAGTCAAGTTAACTGGTTTTACCGAGGATACTGGTTACTATCCTGTGCCTCTGTATAGGGAAGGAATTGGTGGTGGTGGGGAAACGCCAACTATTGAAACAGGAGAAAATGAAATTATTGTCAATGTGAGTTTAATTTATGAAATTGACTGAAATTTCTTGGACTAATCACTCTCGCCAAAAGATGAAATATTATCATTTATCCGAACAGCGTTTGAAAAGGGTTTTAAACAATCCAAAAAGAAAAGAATTAGGTATTGCTCCAGGAACAATAGCAATAATGCAACCAACTGGAAGCAAGAAACATCCTACTGAAATTTGGTTAATGTACCAGATAATTAAATCAAAAATCAAAAATAAAAAATTAAAAAGACTGAGGATTATTACGGCGTGGAGGTATCCAGCTAAAAGTCCAATTCGTGGTCCTATTCCAATTCCTCCAGAAATTTTAGAGGAATTAGGAGAAGTTAATAATAAGTAACAACTAACAAGTAACAATTAACAAAAATATTATGTTTGGGAAAATCAAACGATTATTTTTAAAAACAAAAGTTATAATTATAATTTTGTTTGTTTTAGCAATTGTTGGTTGGGGGTTTATGATTTATTTTGGAATTAGAGCAAATAAAGCCGAGAAATTAACTTCTTCAAGTTGTTTAGAGAGGATAGAGAAACTTAATGGTTATGCTGTGCTCTTGGATCAGTCCAATAAATTAGCTCGGCAAAACAAGGGGCTTGAGGTTTTAGAGCAAAATGTGCGGGCATTAAAAAATGGAACCCTATTAGCTGAATGGCAAAATGTTGTTTTCGGCGGAAATCAGAAAAAAGATTTGGATAGTTATTTTGATGTAATTCTTGATTCTTTAATTTTCTTTTCTAAATAGTCCAAAATAAAATGGATAAAAAAGAGTTTAGATTGTCACCATCGAGTTTAAATTTATTCTTGGAGTGTCCAAGATGTTTTTGGTTACAAATAAATGAAAATATTCATCGACCAAGAGGAGCATACCCTTCTTTGCCTAGTGGAATGGATAATGTAATTAAGGTTTATTTTGATAGATATCGAGCAAAAGGAAAATTACCACCAGAGATTGAGGGAGAGGTTAGAGGTAAGTTAATAGCCGACCCCGAGCTTTTAAAAAAATGGAGAAACTGGAAAACAGGATTAGAATATAAAGATAATGGTATTGGTGTAACTTTATTCGGTGCTTTGGATGATTGTTTAGTCCATTCGACAAGCTCAGGACAAGAAGAATATTTCCCCCTAGATTATAAAACCCGGGGTTCAGCGCCTCGGGAAGGTGATTCGGAAAAATATTATGGGAATCAATTAGATTGTTATGCCCTGCTTTTAGAGGAAAATAATTATCCAGTGGGAGAATTTGGTTATTTAATTTATTATTACCCAAAAGAGGTCAAAGAAAAGGGGAATGTAATTTTTGAAGTTGAACTAATAAAATTAAAAATTGATCCAGAACGAGCCAGGAGAACCATCCAAGAGGCAGTAAAACTTTTACATAGCCCTATTCCTCCCCATCACTCCGAATGCGAATACTGTATCTGGGGTAGAAATAACGGTGATTAAGAAATCAAATGAGAATAAGAATGGCCGAGCTTGCGCTCGGCCTTTTTGAATCCCTCAATCTTTGAGGAGAAATTGAATGACTTTGTTGAGATACTGCTTTACCATATCGGGTCTTTGTAGGTCATGGTCACCACCAGAAACAATGATTTTTTTAACCTTTGCCGGTAGCTTATCGTTGCTTTCCATAGGAACCTTGTCATCTGCATCTCCGTGAATAATTAGAATTTTTGAAAGGTCAAAAGGAAGTAGTTCGAATAAGTCTTGATAATCAATGTCTTTGTTTTCCAGAAAATAAGCATTGGAAATAAGGTGCTCTTTGGTCATCTTGGGCGACCTTTTCATTTCTTTTTCGAAAAGGTTTTTTAATCCGCTAAAGTACTTTTTGTAATTTGCCCAAGTAATTTCTGTCTCTGCATTGTTTTTAGTGAACCAGAATCTGTGGAGCTCTTTTTGGTTAAGAGCAGGAGAGAGAAAGACAACCTTGCCGACATTTATGCTCTTAATTCTTTCAGGTTCTGCAACGCCGCTACTTAAATAATTCATAACCACTGCGCAGCCAAAACTATGAGCTACAAAGGATATGGTTTTCGCGCTGGTAATTCCTCGAATTTCCCTGACAGCTTTATCTAATTCTTTGGTTTGTTTTTCAACGGTGAGATCTTTGAATTTTCCATCAGACAAACCGCAACCAGAGAAATCAAAGCGGAGCATATTGAATTTAAAGCCTAGCCTGTCAACGATGTTCTTAAACTTGGACTCAACTGTTGTTCTTTCAAAGCCATGGACAAAAATTAAATCTTTGTCAACTGAAGCAAGGTCCCATAAACCACGTAGCGTCTCTTTCTTGTGATTTGTAAATTTAAATAACCTAGTCATTCTACCTCCTTTTAAATATGCTCAAGCACCTTTTCTAGATTTCCCTCAACTACCACTTGGGCTTTTTCTTTCACGCTGTCTTTGTCTGCGTTGAGAGCAATGAATTTACCAAGTTCTGCCATAGGTAAGTCAGAAACAGCATCGCCGATTATAACTACGTCCTCTTTTTCGAGCCCGAGCTCCTGCATCTTTTCTTTGACGAATTCGGCCTTTCCAAACCTATCAACCTTCTTAGAGATGTCTCCTGTTGCTACGCCATTTTCAAATTGAAGTTCAGTTCCTGCGGCAAAATCCAGATTTAGAGCATCTTTTAGTGCATCCATAACAAATTGGGGGCTGGCAGTGATTGCGCCTACTAAATACCCCTTTTCTTTCAGGCCATTAACAACCTCTCTGGCTCCTTCTGCTAAATCTTCTCGGCAGTGCCTATTAGCTTCTTCTCTTAATTCAGCTTCGGAAAGTCCTTTGTATAAAGCAGCGACTTGTTCCATTCCCCACGGTCCTTGTTCTTTTCTGCGTTGATATTCCTTATCTAATTCTTTGACTTCTTTTTCTTTGCCAAAATGAACAAGGATGTCTTTGAAAGACCCCATTTTCTCTCTAAGCAAAGCACCCGAGCTAAAAATGACTAATTTTTTCGCGTTCATTTTTCCTCCTTTTAAATTAATTATTAGTATAATTTCAATTTAGAGTATTATCAACTCTCTGTCAATACCTATAAATTTTTAATCATATATCCGTCTTTTAATTTATATCCTAATTTTCGGTAATATTCTCTCACGCCGATGCCAGAGATTACGGCGATTTTTTTAAAGCCGAATTCCTTTTTAGCGATTTTTTCGGCTTCTTTGATTAGTTTCTTGCCCAGATTTTTATGTTGCTGGGCAGTTTTTATTTTTTGAGAAATTGGCACAGTCAAGCCATAGGTATGGACCCCCCTGATTAAAGCGCAATTTTTTAAAACTGGCAAAGTTTCGCCTTCGCCAAGGCTTCGGCGGCCAAGCCGCAATCTTAAAAAAGCCAGGATTTTGTCGTTTTTCATGTCTTCGAAGGAGAGAAAAATTTCTCGTCCGCCAGACGCATCATAGTCTCGTCGGATTAATTTCTCCGCCAAAGGCGGACCAGCCCCGGGCTGGAAATTCCTTATTTCTCTACAGCGAATACATCTACATTTTTTACCTTTTTTTCTCATTATATCAGCAATAATTTCTCTTAAATTTGAAACCTTATTGCCGGCAACAATACTTTGCGAGGGGATATCCCTAATAACTCTGATAATTCTTACATAGGACGGGATTTTTTCTTTAATTTTTATTAATAAATTGATTAATTGTTTTTCAGTGTATGGTTTATATTTTTTCTTTTTCCATAATTTATATAATGGCGCGGTTTTCAATACTGCGCAGGGATAAATTTTTAACTGGTCGGACTGGAAATCTGGATTAGAAAATAATTCTTCAAACATTTTTTCATCTTTTTTAAGATTTGAGCCGGGTAAATTTAACATCATATGATAAGTAACCTTAAAACCAGCATCTTTAAGTAATTGGGTTGCCCTGATAGTTTCTTTTATGCCATGCCCTCTTTTATTCTTTTTTAAAATATCGTCATAAATACTCTGAACTCCTAACTCGACCCTGGTACAACCTAGGTCTCGCATTCTTTTAATTTCTTTTGGATTAATAAAATCTGGCCTGGTTTCCAGAGTTAGGCCGATAATCCTATTTTTAGCCCGTTCATTGGCTTTCTGAGCGCTTTTCAGCGACTTTGATGGAATATCCCCATTACAAGCGTCAAAACAACGCTTTATAAACCAATTTTGATAGTTTTTGGGGTAAGCGGACCAAGTGCCACCTAAAACTATCAATTCTATCTTATCAGTGGTGTGGCCAGTTATTTTTAAAGACTTTAGACGAGCATCAACTTGTTTAAATGGGTCAAATTTGGTTAAAACCGCTCGCATGCAAGCTGGTTCATTAGCCAGATAACTTTTGGGCATATCAATTTCATCTGGGCAGTAAAGACACTTGCCAGGACAGGGATAGGGCTTAGTAATAACTGTAATTGAAACTATGCCGGAAAGGGTTCTGATTTTTCTGGTTTTCAAAATATTTTCTAAAATATTTGATTTTTTTATCTTGTGAGAAGATAGAAGATTATGATATGCTTGAAGTAGAATAATATTTTTAGGAATTTTTACTTTTAATTTAAAAGCTGCTTGACGTTTAAATACATCAAGTTTTGCTTCAGTGATTTTCTTTTCTTTAATGATTTTTTGGATAATATAATCTTCAATTTTCATGAATTTACAAAAAGCATATAAAATATTAGAGGAAAATAAAAAAACATACAATGAAGTGGCTGAAGAATTTTATCAGACCAGAAGAAAATATAGTCCGGAAATAGAAGAATTAAAAGTTTATATTAAACCAGGGGAAAGAGTTTTGGACTTAGGATGTGGTACGGGCCGACTATACGAAATATTTTCCGCCCAAGGCGGATCCGCCTCTGGTGGAAAAGACAAAAATATTAATTATACTGGTATTGATTTTTCAGAAAATTTGATACGAATTGCCAAAGAGAAATATGGAGACAGGTTTATTGTAGGGGATATATTAAGTTTACCATTTATTGATAAAAATTTTGACTCTGTATGGTCTATTGCTGCTTTACATCATATCCCGTCAGACGAACTAAGAAAACGTGTCTTAGCCGAAGTTAAGAGAATTTTAAAGCCGGGAGGAAGAGTAATCGCCACTTGTTGGAAAATAAAATCATTTTTTCGGAAGGATGTTTTTATTCCATTTCATGGTAAAAAAAGATATTATCACGTTTTTACGAAGAAAGAATTAAGGAGGTTATTTAAAAAATCAGGGTTTAAAATAGAAGAATTAAGATTTTTAAAGCGAAATAATAAAAAAACTAATATATTAATAGTGGCTAAGAAAATATGACCCCGTACTGAATTTTCGACTGCGGTCGGAGCAAAAAGGCACGGGTATAATAAAAAATCAATCAATTTTGATAAACATTAATTTCTATAATTTCGGCATTTAAAATGTCGAAAATCTAGTACGGGGTATGAAATTACATTTTTATGGTGGGGCCAGCGAAGTAACCGGGGTTAAATATCTTTTAGAAGTTAAAACTGGCTCCAAAAAAATAACAAGAACTTTAATTGATTGCGGGATTGTCCAAGGTGGCAAAGAGGAAATGGAAGAAAATTACAAAGAGCTCCCTTTCGATGCTGGGAAAATCGATTATTTATTTATTACCCACGCTCACATTGATCATGTTGGCTTGGTCCCCAAACTTTATAAAGATGGTTTTCGGGGAAAGATTCTTGCCACTGCACCAACCAAGGATTTAATGCGTTTGGTTTTACTTGATAGTCAGCAGATTTTTGAGAGAGAGGCTCGAGAATCTGGCAGGGAATCCCTTTATAGTAAGGAGGATGTTGAGGATAGTTTGACTTTAATTAAAACAGCTACGTATAAAAGAAAATATAAATTAGAAGATGAAATATATTTTAAATTTAATGATGCTGGCCATATGTTGGGTTCAGCAATAATTGAACTTTGGGCCGAGGGTAAAAAGATTGTTTTTTCTGGTGACTTAGGGAATGCTCCGACTCCTCTTCTAAATCCGCCCACAAAGATTACTGAAGCTGATTATATATTAATAGAATCTACTTATGGTGACCGGATTCATGAAAACAGAAATGAAAGAAGAGAAATTTTAGAAAATATTATTGAAGAGACCTTTAGTCAAAAAGGAGTACTGATGATTCCAGCTTTTGCCGTAGAGCGAACCCAAGAATTACTTTTTGAGTTAAATGAATTAGTAGAGAATCACAGAATTCCTCAGGCACCTATATTTATTGATAGTCCTTTAGCTGTAAGAGCTACTAAGATTTATAAAAAATATCCAGATTATTTTAATAAAGAAGCAAGCCGCTTAATTAAAGGTGGTCACGATTTATTTAAATTTTCTGGTTTAACCTACACTGAACAAGTAGAAGATTCTAAGGCAATCAACAGAATCTTGCCACCTAAAATTATTATTGCTGGCTCAGGAATGTCGGTTGGAGGGAGAATCCTTTTTCACGAAAAATTTTATCTCCCCGATCCCAAAAGTTGTCTTTTAATAACAAATTTTCAAGTTAAGGGGACTCCTGGTCGCCGAATTTTAGAAGGCGATAAAAAGATAAAGATTTTTGATGAAGAAATTCCCATTAGGGCAAAAATTGCTTCAATTGAAGGTTATTCTTCTCACGCTGACCAAAAAGCTTTGTATAATTGGTTAAGTAATTTTTCAAAACCAATTAAGCATATTTTTACTGTTCAGGGAGAAGAAAAGGCATCCAATGCTTTGGTTCAATTAATTAAAGATCATTTGGGCGTCCCAGCTTCAGTTCCTCAATTTGGAGAAGTAGTGGAATTATAATTGAAAAAGTGGTATTATAAAAAGGTATGAACCCCGTTAGAAACACGCGTAATTGGTACGTTTATGTTTTGCAGAATAAAGACAAGAAATGGTATATAGGCTCTACTAAAGATCTGCGAAAAAGAATTTTACAGCATAATTTGGGTAAAAACAGATCAACAAAATACGGGGTGCCCTGGAAATTAATTTATTGTGAAATTAGCATTAACCAACAAGATGCCCGAGCAAGAGAAAGATATTTGAAGTCTGGTATGGGTAGAAGATATCTCAAAAACAGACTAAAATTCTTTTTCGCCAAGGGTTTCTAACGGGGTGAAATATAAAATCTGCGTCTCTGGAGCAGCTGAAACCGGCCATTGTCAGAAAGATGCCTTAGATAAAGCCAAAGAGCTTGGCCGAGAAGTAATTCGTCAAAATGGTATTTTAGTAACTGGAGCTACTTCGGGAATTCCTTACTGGGCAGCCATAGGAGCCAAAGAGGAGGGGGGAGTAGTTATTGGTTTATCACCCGCTGCTTCAGAAGCTTCTCATCTGAAGACATATCACTTGCCCACCGATTATCACGATGTTATTATTTATACCGGCTTTGAATATGCTGGTCGTAATTTACTTTTGACCCGTTCTTCAGACGCCGTGATTATTGTATGTGGTCGAATGGGGACTTTAAATGAGTTTACCATTGCTTTTGAGGACCAGAAAATAATTGGGGTTTTGATTAATACAGGCGGAACAGCTGATATGATAAAGCCGATAGTTAAAAATAGCCACCGGGGACCGGGGAAAATAGTCTATGATTCTAACCCTAAAAGATTAGTTTCTAAAATAATTAAACTTATAGAAGCAGATAAACGCAGATAAAGACGCAGAAAAACGCGGATAACTTCTGCGTAAATCCCGCGTAGCTATCAGCGTAAATCCGCTTCTACAAATATGGTCGAAGAAAAAAAAGAAGAATTAGTCGGGAAAATAACCCATTATTTCGGTAAAATTGAGGTAGGGATTGTCGAAATAACCAAAGGGAGTTTGACGGTAGGGGATACGATTCACATAAAGGGATCAGCCACGGATTTTGAACAATCGGTGGATTCAATGCAAATAGAACATCAGCAGGTTGAAAAAGTTAAAAAGGGCGATGTGATTGGTTTAAAAGTGAAAGAAAAGGTAAAAGAAGGAGACGAAGTTTACAAAATTGTTGAATAATCAAGGCTACGAAATACGAATTTTTACAAATGTACGAATTTGTATATTTGTATTAATTCGTAATCTGTAGACATTATGGAGATAAGTTCGAAAAGAAAATGGTTTATTATGGGTATTATTATTGCTATCTTAAATCCTATATTTTCGGGGTTAATCATTTCCTATGCCTTTTTAACTGAACCTAAATTAAGAAAAGAGGGAAAGATTATTTTAGTAGTTAGTTTCGTCTGGGCAATAATTTTAGCTTATTTAATTGAATGGCTTAAAACCAACGGTTATATATAAAGAATATATAGAATAATCTTTAAATGGTATCGGCTTATGAAGCCATTTTTATTTGCTACAGCAGTACTAATGAGCACGATTGTAGGAGTAGGGATGTTCGGCTTACCTTATGTTGCTTCTCGGTCTGGATTTTTAATAGCCACTTTTTTTCTGGTTGTTTTAACTGGTTTTATGACCTTACTTCATCTTTTTTACGGAGAGATAGTTGGTCGAACCAGGGAAAAACACAGATTAGTGGGCTACGCTAATCACTATTTAGGTAAATGGGGGAAACACTTGGTTACTATTTCCGTAATAGTAGGGTTTTACGGCTCTCTATTAGTTTATATTATTGTAGGCGGCGATTTTCTCAATATTATCTTATCTCCTCTAATCGTTCTCCCACCCGTGGTTTTTAATTTAATATTTTTTGCTATAGGTGCTTTAGCTGTTTATTTTGGTTTACGTTTAATTTCGGGCCTAGATTTATTTATGGGCCTATTTTTAATTTTGATAGTTTTTCTTTTCTTATTTTTTGGATTTAATCATATAAATATAGATAATTTAAAAACAATTAACTGGCGCTATATTTTTATTCCTTATGGCGTTATTCTTTACTCATTAGCTGGTATGGCAGCCATTCCAGAGATAAGAGAAATTTTTTCTGAAAATAACAGAAAATTTTATAAAAAATCAATTATTTTAGGTACAGTAATTCCGGCTATTCTTTACTTTGTTTTTATGACTATAGTTGTTGGGTTAACTGGTCAAAATACTTCGTTAGAAGCTATTGCGGGATTGACCAATTTGTTAGGTAAGAGAATTGTTTTGCTTGGGGCAACCTTTGGTTTTTTAGCCACAATTACCTCGTTTTTTATTTTGGGCCTTTCTTTAAAAAAGACTTTCTGGCATGACTTTAAAATTGGCAAAAATTTATCTTGGTTTTTAGCTTGTTTTGTTCCTTTAGTTCTTTTTGTTCTGGGCGCCTATAACTTTATTACTGTAATTACTTTATTAGGAGCCTTAATGGGTGGCGTCGAGGGGACGGCTATTGTTTTAATTTACAAAAAAGCAAAGAAATTTGGTAATCAGGTTCCGGATTATGATTTAAAAGAACCAGTAATTTTGAATTACATAATGATATTAGTTTTCATTTTTGGGTTTATTTACACTTTGCTAAGAATAACTTCCCTTTAGATTAAAACATTAATAAACATTAATAAATTATAGTTATTTTAAATTTTGGAAAAACGTAATATTTGTGATATTTGGGTAAAAATAGATGAAATTATTAGAAATTTTATTAATGTTTTAGTATTTTTTATTTTTTTATTTTATTTAATTTAATTTAATAATCTTTTTATTATGATTTTAAAGAAATTGCTTTAAGACCAGTCGGGTTCAATTTTCTGTTGTTCCTAATTTACTACATAAAACCTGAAATTTTGTTTAAAATTTCAGGTTTTATGTTTATTTTTAGATGGAAATTAGTTGCCAACTTGGCCAAATTCTATATTTACAAAAATAGTGAAAAAAGCTGACTATTACCCCATATTCCCTATGTAATATACGTAATATTTAAAGCTAAAATGAAGCTAAATTGGAGGTTATTCACAGATTTGCTCTTGACAGAGTATTTTTTTAAAATAGTATAATATATATAGAACTAAATAATACTAATTTAAGGGTGTATCAGCTTGAGGGTTGCAGCTGGATTCTCAATTTTCAACATAGCACCTCGTTTTTATGTTTTAGAGAACTTTGCTGGGCGGGGTAGTAAAAATTAGATAGATTGAGAGTCCAGCGGAGATGAAAAAAAGCGAGATAAACAACAAAAATGAATATATCTCTCTGCAAAAAGCGGCAGAGATTTATAATTGCACCCAGAAACACATGAATTTGCTAGCTCGCCAGGGGAGGTTAAAAGCAGTGAAGCTTGGTCGAAATTGGTTTACTACCCGAGAATGGTTGAAAGATTACAAGAATGAGCTCAATACTTCTAATAATGCCTCAGAAAAATATATATCCCTAGGAGAGGCAGCTAAGGTTTATGGCTGTACTCCCAGGCACCTAAGTTTAATGGCTCGCCAAGGGAAGTTAAAAGCAGTAAGAATCGGACGGAGCTGGTTTACTACTTTTAAGTGGCTAAGAGAGTACCTGGAGTCAGTAAAAGGAGAAAAAATTATTTTGGGGAAATTCCCACCAGTTGTTCCGATTCTAAGCGCTAAAAAGGTTTTCGCTGTATCTTTAATTGGTTTTCTTATCTTTTGTTTTGTTAGCATCATTTTTGTAGGGTGGAAAGAAAATACTCTTCCGGCATCCAGCACTGTTAAGGAAGTCGTCAGCGCATATACATCTACTTTAGAACTAACCAAAGATTCTTTCGAATCTTTGGTTTTTAATTCCGCCAATTTCGTAAAAGGTTCTTATATTAAAATTATTAATAATAATGTAAAGGGCTTAAATGAAAGCCCTGCGCGAGCTATTCTAGAAACGACTAAAATCCTGTCTTACGTTATTAATTCTAATTTTGGTCAGGATATTAATAAAATGGCCAGTATTCTTGTCCCTGTTGAGAAAGTAACTTTTGATTTTGCTGAGAAATTTACTGCCCTCCATCGTAAGATAAATAAACAGGTAGATAAAATGGTTTGGGAACCTCTAAGCCCCTATACTCAAGCCATAGGCAAGGGCTTTATAGGAACATGGACATTGGTTAAGTACACTCCTAAAGCAATCGGACATTTGTTTGCTAAAGTTTTTAATGGTTTTATTGCTTTTCTTGACGCTATTTTTGGCAAGTCAGGTTATTTTGTTATTAATAAAGTTTCCAAGGCGATTATTTTTGTTGATAAATTTTTCTCTTCAACTAAAAATACTTTTGTTCAGTTGTCCCGAGGGCTTAAGAGCCTTATTACTTTTGATTTTCTGGTATTGCCGTATCCAACTGGTCCCAGCGACCAAACCTTTATTTCCATAAAAGATTTATACCGACGCTTGGCCGATATGCGTGAATATATGGAGGGCAGGAAAATAGTGATTATTCAAACTACTCAAGAAATAATCAAAGAAATTACTATTACTAAACCAGTAGAAGTCAGAAAGGAAGTTTCAATAATTAAAGAACAGGCTGAATTAGATGCTTTTAAGAAAGATATATTGGCCATGGTTAATGCCCAGTTGGCCGATATGGAAACAACCATAGTTTCTAATGAAATAATTCAGAACAATTATTATTATTCAGAAGCAGCCAAAGCAGGAGGTTTTAATGTTTCCAATACTGAAGTAGATTTTAATGAAAATGTTGATATGAATAAGAATTTGACTGTTTTAGGTACTGTTACGGGGGGAACTTTAACTGATGGCACATTAACCATTACAGGAGGAAATATTAGCGGCGGCAATACCCTATCTTTTAGCCGGGCTTCTTTATCAAGTGATTTTGAGGTAGGCAGTGGTCTTTTTTATATTAATGTTGGCAGCCAATCCTACCAATTCGGCGGCACTGGAACCGCAAGTTTTACAGGACCAGTAGAAATAACAGAAGATTTAGAAGTTGCATCGGCTAATTTTAATAATTTAGAGGCAAACACTTTTACTGATAATTATTTAAGCATCAATTCCGGCAACATTTCAAATGGTCAAAGTCTATCATTTATCCACGCATCTATTTCCGATGACATTACAGTTGGCAATCTCTTAAGCAATGATTATATATCTGTTCCCCATGCTTCAATTTCTGATGATTTAACAGTGTCCGATGTTTTTACGGCTCGTGATGGCATAGTCTCAATATCTGATGATTTTTATGTAGGCAATGATATGTTATGGTCTTCAATTACTAATGATACATTATACTCCTCATCATCTTGGCAAACTGTGGGCAATTGGAATCTTGATGGCACTGCCTCAATATCGGATGATTTCTATGTTGGTGGTGATTCTTTATTTTTTGATTTATCAGCTGATTATTTCTATTCATCGTCATCTTGGTTATTAACTGGTAATTGGGATTTAGACGGCACGGCTTCTGTTTCAAGTAATCTCAATGTTTATGGCAATGCCTTATTTGATAAAGATGCTTCAGCTTCTGGCGATTTTGAAATTGGTGATGCCACCAGTGATTTATTAATTGTTAATTCCTATGTTGCTTCTGATTTAACTCCCAATGACAATAGTCGCTCTTTAGGTACCACTAACAATCGCTGGCGCTATGGCTATATTGATGAATTAACAGTTGCCACTATTTCTGCTACTGGTACAGATGTTGGGGGAACAACTAATGCGGCTTTTATTATTAATTCTGATAATGAGACCAATGATGCTGAAGATTCCTTTTTGACTTTTGAAAGAGGCACGCCAGTGACCAATGCTTCTCTAAAATGGGATTCAGGTAATATCAGATTTGATTTGAACTTTCCATTAAATATTCAAGAAGCCTTGATTGTGGCTGACCAAGCTCAATTCGGAGGCACAGCCACAGCTGACTATTCCAGATTTGGCACCAACACCACTGGTCATTCTCTTTCAGCAACAAGCGACCTTTTGATTTCTGGTTTGTTAGAAGTGGATGGGGGAACGTATTTTGATTCAGGGGTTTCCCAGTCTCTGGACATTGCTGGCACTGCTTCTATTTCTGATGATATCTGGATTGGTGATGATTTAACAATTAGTGATTATTTATCATTCAACCGCGCTTCTGCCTCTGATTCTCTAACTGTTTCTGAT
>JBMORO010000023.1:0-14955 GCA_049322295.1 Patescibacteria group bacterium
AAACCAGCGATTTCTAATCTTATAACTATTTATCATTTATTTTCTGGAAAATCTATTGCTGAAATAGAAAAAAAATACAAAGGCAAAGGCCCTGCCTTCGCCAAGGCTTCGGCGGGCAGGTATGCGGAATTTAAAAAAGACTTAGCTGAAGTAATTATCAAGAGGTTAAAACCATTCCAAGAAAAAAGAAAGGAATTAGAAAAAAATCCCCGGCTTGTTGAAAAAATCTTAGCCGAGGGAGAAAAAGGGGCAAAAAAAATTGCTGAAAGCACAATAAAAGAAGTCAAACAGAGGTTAGGATTGATTTAATATCTTTCATATTTTTATCTAAAAGTTTTTTGGTTTTTGCCTCAACCACCAAACGCATTACTGGCTCGGTATTAGATATCCTTAAACTGAAATGCCAATCAGGATATTCTACGCTTAAACCATCATATAGAGAAACTTCAGGAGCATTCTTATAAAGTTTCTCTATTTTTTTAATTTTCTTTTTTGGATCGCTCACCTCTAGAACAGCTCCATCTAAATAATATTTCTGGAATGGTTTTATTAATTCGGAAAGTGTTTTTCCTTCCTTAGAAATAATCTCCAAAACTTTAAATAAAACAAAGAACGGCGATTCAATAGAATAATCATCGATAAAATAATAATGACCCGATGATTCGGCTCCAAAAATTGCTTTTTCTCTTAATATTTTTTCTTTCAAGAAGGTGTGCCCTACTCTGGTGCAAATGGGAATATTGCCTGATTTTTGAATTTCTTCTCTGACTATCCAGCTTGTGGGCGTATCAAAAGAAATTCTTTTACCTGCCTTATTAAAGAAACGATTAATAATTAAAGCGGCAATATAATTTGGATTTATTCTCTGGCCATTTTCATCAATAAATAAAATCCTATCACCATCGCCATCAAAGCCAATTCCTAAATCAGCTTTTTCGGATAAAACTTTTTTCTGAAGTTCTTTAGTATTTTCGGGAATCATGGGATTGGGCTGATGATTAGGAAATGAACCATCTAATTCAGGAAATAGATGAATTATGTTTATTGGTAATTTATCAACTAATTCTTTGATAACTATTCCAGCCGTGCCATTGGCTGTATCAATTACTACTTTTAATGGTTTGATATTATTAATATCAGCAAATCTTAAAATATTTTTAAGATAATGGGACAGGACATCTCTTTTGCTTAATTGACCCCTCTTGCCTTGCCACTTTACAGAATAATCGCTCTTTGCTATCTTCTTAATTTTTTCTAATCCCGAATCCATTCCTACTGGCACAGCGTTAGCCCTTACAACTTTAAAACCATTATATTCTCCGGAAAGATGAGAAGCGGTTATCATTATTCCACCATCATAATCATATTTAGCTACTACCAAATAAAACATTGGGGTAGTGACTAAACCAATATCTAAAACATTGACCCCCTCATCCTGAATTCCCTCACACAGGGATTTAGACAATGATTCTGAAGAAGGGCGATTATCTTGACCAACCACAATCTCTTTGGCTTTCAAAAATTGCCCCGCTGCCCTGCCAATTTTATAAGCAATATCTTCATTTATTTCTATTGGATAAATCCCCCTGATATCGTAAGCTTTAAAAACTTTATCCAGAATATCCATATAATTTTATTATAACACATGTTATAATTATTCTGTATGTCATTCTCGGTTGGCATAATTGGGTTGCCGAATGTAGGGAAATCAACGCTATTTAAGGCCTTAACTCAACAAGAGGTGGATATTTCTAATTATCCTTTTTGCACCATTGATCCAAACGTCGGGGTGGTTCAAGTACCAGATGAAAGATTAGAAAAAATCGCTGAAATTGTAAAACCCAGGAAGGTCACACCAACGATTATTGAATTTGTAGATATTGCTGGCTTGGTTAAAGGCGCCCATAAAGGCGAGGGTCTAGGTAATCAGTTTTTAGCTCACATTAGAGAAGTAAGTGCTATTGTTCATATTGTTCGGTCTTTTGAGGCAATTGATGTAAAACATATAGAAGATACTTTAGACGTTCAAAGAGACACTGGTATCGTAAATACTGAATTAATGATGAAAGATTCAGAAACTATTGAAAAACACTGGGAAAAGTTATCAAGCGAAGCCAAAAACCTCTCAAATAAAGAAGCAAAAAAAGAATTAGAGGTTCTTACAAAAATCAAAAAATCTTTAAATGAGGGAAAAATGATTTCTCAAATAAATTTAGGCCAAAAAGAAAAAGATTTAATCAACCATTTAAATTTTTTAACCATCAAACCGACTATTTATCTAATTAATAGCCGGGGAACTGACAAAGAACTAGAAATGTTAAAATCGCTTCCCGAGAATACTATCCCTCTTGATTTAAAATTGGAATTGGAATTATCCGAACTCTCTTCGGAAGAATTAGAAGAACTTAAGTTGACCTCCAGAATAGGGGTATTAATAAAAACCTGTTATAAAATCCTTGATTTAATCACTTTTTATACAATTAAAGGGGGAGAAGAAACCCGAGCTTGGACAACTAAACAAGGCGCTACTGCTCCTCAGTGTGGCGGAGTAGTCCATACTGATTTTGAGAATAAATTCATTAAAGCCGAAGTAATAAATTACAAAGAATTAGTAGAATGCGGTTCCTGGCACAATGCTCGAGCAAAAGGACTAATCAGAACAGAGGGGAAGAATTATATTGTGAAGGACGGAGACATCCTCGAGTTTAAAATATAAAATTTTAAACTCGAAATGACTAATTAACCTAATTTCTAATTAACCTAATTTAGGTCAATTAGAATAATTAGACATTTAGATTGACTTTTGTCTCTCCCCCTGATAAGATAGAACCATTATGGAAGAAGGTCTGAAACAATATGAGTTGATTCTTATTCTCTCCCCCCAATTAGAAGGGACTGATTTAGATAAAATTAAAAAAGAAATTGAAGAAGCGATAGGAAAATTTAATGGCACAATAAATTTTAAAGAATCAGAAAAAAGAATCTTAGCTTATCCTATTAATAAACAAGGTCAAGGGATTTTTCTAATCAGCCATGTCTTAATTTCACCAGAAAATATAACCAATCTTTCAAAGCAATTAAAGTTAAGTAAAAAAATTTTAAGACATATCGTAAATCAAGTCGAAATTCCCAAAATAAGCCCCATCAAACCCAAGCCAATCAAAAAAATAGCCACTTTTAAAAACAAAATGGTAAGTGAGAAAAGACCTTCTCTTCCAAAAGAAGGAAAAAGTACTCTAGAGGAAATTGACAAAAAATTAGACGAATTAATAGGACTATAAGCAGATAAACGCGGATCTAAACGCAGATATACGCGGATATCAGCGTTAATCAGCGTATTAATCAGCGTAAATCCGCATCTATAAGTATGAATCTAAATAAAGTATTTCTTATTGGTAGATTAACCCGCGATCCGGAATCAAGGGCTTTGCCAAGCGGTCAGTCGGTTTCAAATTTTGGATTAGCCACTAATCGAATCTGGATAAATCCGGAAAATAACGAAAAACAGGAACAGACCGAATTCCATAATATTGTAGCTTTTGGGAAATTGGCTGATATTTGCAATCAATACCTCTCAAAAGGAAGCTTGGTAATGGTTGAGGGGAGAATTCAGACCAGAAGTTGGCAAGACCAAAATGGAGGAACAAAATATAGAACCGAAATCGTAGCCGAAAGATTACAAATGGGGCCAAAGGGGGCTCAACCAGCTAGGGAAGTTAAGAAACCAGAAGAATTAGAAGCCACGACAGAAGAAGTTCCAGAAATTCAAGTTGAGGAAACACCCGAAGAAAAAAGTGAAGATGAGGTGAAAACCGAGGATATACCATTCTAAAAATTAAAAACCAAAAATAAAAAATAAAAGACACAAATTAAAAACCTTAAAATTTTCTATATTTACTTTTTGTTTTTTATCTTTTATATTTAATATTTTATTTTAGCAAAGCGATGAGGGATTGTTATTTTTGTAAAAGAAATATTAAAGAAATTGATTATAAAGACACTGAAACATTGTCTAATTTTTTAGACCCTTTGGCAAAAATAAAATCCCGCCGACAAAGCGGGGCTTGCGCAAAACATCAACGCAAATTAGCCAAAGCAATTAAAAAAGCCCGTATTTTAGGTCTCTTGCCTTTTACTACTCGCTAATTTCTGAATTTCGCTTACAATCTGCTTAGCGGTTTTGGGATTTTCTTTAAGATATAACTTGGCCTTTTCTAAACCTGCGCCAAGTTTTTCATTTCCGTAGCTTAAAGTAGCGGCGGATTTTTTTATAATCCCGTACTTTAAACCAGTATTGATAATATCTCCTTCATAAGAAATTCCCTCATTAAACATAATGTCAAATTCAGCGGTCTGAAACGGAGCGGCAACTTTGTTTTTCACCACTTTTGCTTTTATTCTATTACCAATTGCCTCCTCGCCTTTTTTAATTTGAGCGGTTCTTTTAAGCTCAATTCTGACTGAAGAGTAAAATTTTAAGGCCTTGCCACCTGGGGTTGTTTCGGGATTACCGAACATTATGCCAATTCTCATTCTAGTTTGATTGACAAAAATAACAATACAATTGGTTTTAGCAATCTGAGAACTTAACTTTCTTAGGGCCTGAGACATTAAACGAGCTTGAAGACCAATAAACTGGTCCCCGATTTCTCCCTCAATTTCAGCTTGAGGAGTTAAAGCAGCTACTGAATCAACCACAATTACATCAACGGTGCCTGATTTAACTAAAGATTCCACAATTTGGAGAGCTTGTTCTCCGCTATCAGGCTGGGAAATCAATAGATCATTTACTTTAACCCCAATTCTTTTACCATATTCTGGGTCTAAAGCATGCTCAGCATCAACAAAAGCCGCTACCCCACCTTTTTTCTGGGCTTCAGCTGCCATATGGAGGGCTAAAGTGGTTTTACCTGAACTTTCTGCTCCATAGAGTTCGATTATTCTTCCTCTGGGCATGCCCCCAACTCCTAGAGCTAAATCTAAAGAAATCGAACCAGTAGGAATTACGTCAACATCTACTCTTCTGGCTTCGCCCAATTTCATAATTGAACCCTCGCCAAATCTTTGCTTTAGTTCAGAAACTGTCTCTTCTAAAATTTTATCTTTATCAGCTATTTCAATTTTTTTATTGGGTTTCTGTTTTTTCATAAATTATTCTTCTAATTATTATATTGCTTTTATTAAATCTGTTCTTAGCCTCTATTTTTATTATATTTAAACCTTGATTAAGATTAATTCCCTCTTTGAAGTTCCCCTCTTTATCAATATATACTTCTTGACTATTTATTGTCAAATAAGCTACCGGAGAGGTTTTTCCGATAATTTCAAAATTTTCTTGATTAACTGTAATATCGGCTGGTGGTTGAGTAACCTCTAATTCTGGAGGGTTTATTAAAAAGCAAATTTCTTTCCAAAAATACCAACCAACGCCAATTAAAAACAAAATAAAAACAACCAAAATAATTCTTCTCGGTGTAATAATAAAAGATCTCCTTTTCACCAATGGCTCAAGCGGCTTATCTTTTAATTCTAATTTTATCCTCTGCATTTTTATATCTCTTCCTCATTTTCACCCTCCTCTTTGCCTTTTGGGGGAATAGGAATTTCATCTAATTCATCTGAATCTTCTGCCTCGTCCTCCGGAGCTTCAACGAAGGAGGATTCTTTTTCTCTTTTTATCAAAACTTCCCTTGGCTTAGCACCATCAGCTGGACCAATTATTCCCTGTTGTTCTAAGGCATCTAATAAAGAAGCAGCTCGGGCATAACCAATTCTAAATCGCCTCTGGAGATAGGAAGCCGAGGCCTTACCAGTTTTGACTATTAATTCTTTGGCTTCTTCTAGTAAGGGATCGTCTAAAGAAAGAGTTGGTCCCCCATATTCTATCTCCCCCTCTGGCACGGCCATAATTTCCTCCTCGTACTCAATCTCGCCAGCTTCTTTTCTTAAAAATTTAACCACATTCTTAATTTCTTTTTCTGAAGCATAAGCACCTTGAATTCTTCTTGGCTTAGCTACATCGCCAGCTAAAAATAACATATCACCATTGCCCAAAAGCCTTTCCGCGCCCATCATATCTAAAATTGTTCGAGAATCAACCTGAGAAGCAACTTGTAAAGCAATTCGAGAAGTAATGTTAGCCTTAATTAAGCCCGTAATAACCTCAACCGATGGTCTTTGGGTTGAAACTATTAAATGAATTCCTACTGCTCGAGACATTTGAGCTAAACGAACAATTGCCCATTCTACTTCTTTACCATAAGCAGCCATTATGTCAGCTAGTTCATCGATAATAATTACAATATAAGGCATCATCTCTCGAGGTGAAACTTTGACCATTTTTTCATTATAAGAAGCAAGGTCCTTGGCACTGACTTCGGAAAGTTTTTTATATCTTTCTTCCATCTCTTTAATTGCCCATTTAAAAGCATTAATCACTTTATTCAATTCAACAATTACTGGAGTAAGTAAATGAGGAATACCATTGTAAAAAGGCAATTCTACTCTTTTGGGGTCAACCAAAATAAACTTTAATTCCCAAGGAGATTTTTGATAAAGCAAACTAGTAATTAAACTGTGAATACAAATACTTTTTCCCGTACCAGTAGCTCCGGCAATCAGTAAATGAGGCATTTTTACCAAATTAGCCCAAACCGGATTTCCAGACACATCTCTACCTAAAACTATATTTAAATTATGACCATCTTTTTTATAATCAAAACCAGAAAGTAAATCTCTTAAACGAACCAAGGTCTTTGTCCTGTTGGGAATCTCGATACCAACTAACGAGCGACCGGGAATCGGGGCTTCAATTCTTATGGGATGAGCAGCTAAGGCTAAAGATAAATCACGGTGAAGAGCCGTAATTTTAGCTAATTTTACCCCCCCAGCTGGTCGGAGAGTATATTGAGTTACCGTTGGCCCAACATTGACCTCACCCATTTCAACTGGAATACCGAAATTCTCAAGGGTCTTTTGGATAATAGCCATATTGGTCTTGATATCACCGCTCGAAGGATAGCCTTTGTCAGCCTCTAATAATTCCAGAGGCGGGAAAGTATACTCTTCTATACCCACGCCGGTTGGAGGAAGTAATTCTTCTTCTCTTTCTTTTTCAACCTCAGCAACTTTTTCCCCTTCTTCGCCCAATTCTTTTGTCTTAAAACTCGGTTTCTTTAAAATTCCTCTCACAAAGCGAACTACTTTTTTCTCTGGTGAAATAATGCCCATGCCCTTAATTTCCTGAGGTATCTTTTCACCCGTCACTTCTTCTTCTTCTGGTTTAGCTATTTTCTTCAGAGGAATATTAAAAGCAATTAAAATCGATACTAAGATAGCGGCGATGAAAACAACTAAGCTCACCCAAAAACCAACAACTTTTAAAAATGGCCAGCTGATTAAATAACCAAGCCAACCGGCTTTAAGCGTGCCATTGGGAAATAAAATATGAACTAAACCTAAAAAGCTTAAAATAAAAAGAACCACGCCAAGAAGGGTAGACAAATAAACGTTTCTGTGAATCTCTCTTAAAGTGATAATCCCAGCAGCTAAGAACATCAAAGGAATAAGCCATAAACAACTACCAAAAACAAATTTAGAACCTTTTAAAAGATATTCGCCCAATGCCCCCCCAACATCCTGAAAACTTAAAATAAAAATAATGGCTAAGGTAAACAAAATAACCGCTACTACCCCCCTTTTGGTTTCAGGAAGAATAGTCAGTTTTGGCTTCTTTTCTTTGGTCTCTTTTAGTCTTCTTAATTCTCTTTTTAGCTTTTTTATCTTTTTCTTCTCTTTTTTGCTCATACCCCGTACTGAAACTTCGACAGCAAAATGCTGGATTATCGAAACTTCAGTGGTTAGTAATTATGTTAAATTCTTTTTATTGTTTATGCCCCGTTGATGCGGTCGCCTCTGGCGACCAGTCGAAGTTCTAGTACGGGGTCATAACCTAAATTTTACCACAAATTTGAAAAAAATTATAGCAAATTAAAATCGCCCCTGAGGGCGAATCAACGGCCTATTTTATTTTCTCTCTAAAGCCTGTCCCGGCTGGGATTAGTTTACCAATAATAACATTCTCCTTCAATCCTCTTAAAGGATCAATCTTGCCTTGAGTTGATGCTTTAATTAAAACTCGAACAGTCTCTATAAAAGAAGCAGCTGATAAGAAACTCTCAGTGCTTAGAGCAACCTTAGTGATACCTAAAATTAATGGTTGAGAAGTAGCTGGTTTCTTTTTGCCTTTTTTGGCTTTGTCATTCTCTTCTAAGAATATATCCCTTTCAACAATCGCCCCAGCAAGTAAATTAGTATCGCCGCTATCTTTAATTCTTACTCGAGAAAACATCTGACGAATAATTGTTTCTATATGTTTATCATTTAAACCCTCTCCTTGAGTACTATAAATCTTCTGGACCTCTTTAATAATATAACGTCGGACTGCTTCCTGACCAACTAATTTAAACATTTCTTTTAAATCAATGGGTCCTTCGCAAAGTTGCTGACCTCGCTCAACCAGATCGCCTTTTTCAACCCAGATGCCAATCTGAGGAGGAACAATATATTCTTTAATTGCTTTTCGTCTTTTTCTCTTTTTAGTTTTATCTTCAATCCAACCCTGGATTTTAATTAACTTTTGGCCAATTTTTTCTCTAATACTTATTACTTTACCGCTTAACTCAGAAATAGCTGCTTTACCCCTGGGGACTCGGGCCTCAAAAATTTCTTCAACCCGAGGCAAACCATGGGTAATGTCGGCTCCAGCAATACCACCGGTATGAAATGTCCTTAGAGTTAACTGAGTCCCCGGCTCACCAATGGCTTGAGCAGCTACAATTCCTATTGCCTCACCTAAATCAATCAATTTATTTCTTCCTAAATCAAAACCATAACACATTTTGCAGATGCCAAATCTACTTTTGCAAGTAATTGGTGACCTGACTAATAGTTTATCTATTCCCAGGGCCTCAACTTGTTCAGCTTTGGTTTTATCAATTAATTCATTCTTTTTTAAAATAATTTTCTTGCTTTTAGAATCTTTGACTTCTTCTAAACTAACCCGACCGGTAATTCTTTGAGCAAGGGAAATCCCTAAATCTTCAAGGTCTCTCTTATAAATCATAATACCTTCTCTGTCTTTACAATCTTCTTCTCTAATTACTACATCTTGAGCAACATCGACTAATCTTCTGGTTAAATAACCAGCACTGGCTGTTTTTAAAGCTGTATCAGCCAAACCCTTTCTACCACCGTGAGTGGAAATAAAGTATTCCAGAACATTAAACCCCTCTTTAAAACTGCTAATTACTGGCAATTCAATAACCTCAGAAGCAGGATTAATTACTAAGCCCTTCATTCCTACTAACTGGGTAGCATTACCCCAAGAACCGCGAGCACCTGAAGAAAATATCATATTAACTGGTCCATTAGGGTCAAGGCTCTTGGGAACTAATTCAGATATTCTATTTCTGGCTTTTGTCCAAATCTCGATTGATTTGGATTTTCTCTCTACTCTGGTTAAAAGCCCTTCCTGATATTGTCTTCTTACCTCATCTATCCCTCTTCTGGCTTCGGCAATAATCTTATCTTTTTCTAATGGTTGACTTAGGTCGTCCATACCCCAACTAATCCCTGATTTAGTGGCATACTGAAATCCTAAATTTTTTATTTTATCTAAAAATTCCTGAGCCCTCTCTGCTCCTGCTTTCCTAATTATCTCTTCGGTTAAAAGTCTTAGCTGCCTTCCATTTAGCTCTTTATTAATAAAATCAATCCCTTCAGGAAGAACAGAGTTTAAAATTGCTCTTCCAGCTGAGGTCTCTATTAAAGAATCATTTCCGCCAGAGGCGGACCCGCCTTTGGCGGGAATTCTGATTTTAATTTTGGCTTGTAAATCGATTATTCTCGCTTGATAAGCCAAAATTGCTTCTTCGAAATTGACAAATATTTTTCCTTCTCCTTTTAACCCATTCTGGATTCTGGTCAAGAAATAACAACCCAAAACAATATCTTGGGTAGGAATAACAATCGCCTCACCAGTAGCTGGTTTAAATAAATTAACTGAAGAAAGCATAATTTCCTTACTTTCTTTTTGAGCATTTTCTGACAATGGTAAATGAACAGCCATTTGGTCACCGTCAAAATCAGCGTTAAAAGCCTTACAAACCATAGGATGAATCTGAATAGCTAAGCCCTCGATTAAAACTGGTTTAAAAGCTTGAACGCCCAATCGATGAAGGGTCGGCGCCCGATTTAAAAGTACGTAATATTTTTCAGTAATTTCTTCCAAAATTGCCCAAACTTCATCAACTTCTTCCTCGATTAATCTCCTAGCTCCCCGGATATTGTAAACCAATTCTCTTTCAATTAATTTATTAATCACAAATGGCTTAAAAAGTTCCAAAGCCATGGTCTTGGGAATTCCGCACTGATGGAGTTTTAATTCTGGCCCAACCACAATTACTGAACGGCCCGAATAATCAACTCTTTTTCCTAAAAGATTCTGACGAAAGCGACCCTGCTTTCCCTTTAATTGGTCGGCCAACGATTTTAATTGTCGTCTCTGACCAGTAGTAGCCATCACCGCTTTCTGACCTCGACGGGCAGTATTATCAATTAAAGCGTCAAGTGCTTCTTGAAGCATTCTTTTTTCGTTTCGACAAATTACTTCCGGAGCATTTAACTCTAATAATCTCTTTAATCGATTATTTCTATTAATTACTCGGCGATACAAATCATTAACATCTGAGGTGGCATATCTTCCCCCGTCTAATTGAACCATCGGCCTAAGATCTGGCGGCATAACTGGTAAAACCGTCAAACACATCCATTCTGGTCTAACTCCCACTCGTTTCATTCCCTTGGCCAATCTTAAATGGGCTAAAATTTTCTTTCTCTGGCCAATCGGGGTCTTAGTTAATTGTTCCTCAAGTTCGGCTATCATCTTATCTAAATTAATTTCTTTTAAAATATCTCTGATTGCCTCAGCTCCGATACCAGCACTAAAGACATCACTATATTTTTGGGAAAGACGCTGAAAAGTCAACTCAGAGATAATTTCTAGTCTCTTTATTTTACTCAATTCATCCCTAGCTCTATCTCGAGCCATTTTTAGTTCTTTTTTAGCTTCTCTGCCTTTAGTTAATTTAAGTTTCGCTCGATATTCTTTCTCAATCTCTTTATAAGCTTTTTCTCGAGCTGTTTCATCAACTTTAGTAATAATATAAGCAGCAAAATAAATTACTTTCTCTAATTTCTGAACTGAAATATTTAACATTAAGCCAATACTTGAAGGTACGCCTCTTAGAAACCAAATATGGGAAACGGGAACAGCTAATTTGATGTGACCCATTCTCTCTCTCCGAACAATTGAACGAGTAACTTCAACTCCGCAACGGTCACAAATTACTCCTTTATAACGAATTCGACGATATTTACCACAGTAACATTCCCAGTCCTTTTCAGGACCAAAAATCGCTTCAGAAAACAAACCATCCTTTTCTGATCTTTGGGTCCGGTAATTAATGGTTTCTGGTTTGGTTACCTCGCCATAAGACCATGATAAAATTTCTTCAGGACTAGCAATTTTTAACTGAAGAGCATCAAAATCTTCTGGTTTTTTTAATTCCTCAAACACGTTTATTTTTTCTTAATTTTTTAGTTTCTTTTATTCCCTCCGTTTCTTCTGATTTTGTTCCGTATTTTATCGGATTTACTGAAAATCCTAATGATTTTAATTCGCTAACCAAAACATTAAAAGACGAAGGAATATTGGGATTGTGAATTGGCCTCCCTTTAATAATTGAATCGTAAGCATTAGCTCGGCCAACTATGTCATCAGATTTAATGGTCAGCATTTCCTGTAAAGAATAAGCAGAGCCATAACCTTCTAAGGCCCAGACCTCCATTTCTCCAAATCTCTGGCCACCAAATTGGGCTTTTCCTCCTAAGGGTTGTTGAGTAATTAAAGAGTAAGGACCAATAGAGCGCATATGAATTTTATCTTCAACTAAGTGATTTAACTTCATTATGTAAATATAACCAATAGTCACTGGCTGAATAAATGGCTCACCGGTCCGACCATCGTAAAGAATAACCTTACCCGTCTCAGGCAAACCAGCCTTCTTGAGCTCCTCTTTAATTTCTTCTTCAGTTACTCCGGAAAAGGGAGGACTATAAGCTCGATAACCTAATTTTTTAGCTGCCCAACCTAAATGAGTTTCCAAAATCTGACCAATATTCATACGAGAAGCAACACCCAAAGGATTTAAAATAATATCAACCGGCGTGCCATCTTCTAAATGGGGCATATCCTCTTCTGGTAAAATTTTGGAAATCACCCCTTTATTTCCGTGACGACCAGCCAATTTATCTCCCACCGCCACTTTTCTAAATTGGGCTATTTCTACCTGAATTGCCTTGATAACGCCAGCCGTAAGCTTATCCCCTTTTTCTCTCGAGAAAATTTTAATCCCCACTACTCGACCGCGCTTACCGTGAGGCAATCTTAAAGAGGTGTCCTTAATATCTCTGGCTTTTTCGCCAAAAATAGCTCGCAAGAGTCGCTCTTCAGCAGTTAAATCACTTTCTCCTTTGGGAGAAATTTTACCAACTAAAATATCTTCTTCTCTGACCTCGGCTCCAATTCTAATAATTCCTTCTTCGTCTAAGTCTTTTAAGCGATTTTCTCCGACATTAGGAATATCGGCGGTGGTTGTTTCGGGACCTAATTTAGTGTCTCTTACTTCGCAAATAAATTCTTCAATATGAATAGAGGAAAAGATATCATCCTTAATTAATCTTTCAGAAATAATTATGGCATCTTCAAAATTAGCTCCTGACCAAGACATAAAAGCTACTAAAATATTCCGACCAAGAGCCAATTCTCCATCATCAGTTGAAGAACTATCAGCTAAAACATCTCCTTTTCTAATTTTTTGTCCTTTTTTAACTATCGGTCGCTGGGTAATACAAGTATAATCATTAGAGCGAAGGAAATTATGAAGAGGATAATTTTTGCTCTTGCCACGAGAAGAAACTATAATATGGGAGGCATCGACTTCTTTAACTAATCCATCTTCTTCAGCTACCATAACCTGTCCTGAATCCCGGGCTGCCTTTACTTCAATGCCTGTACCTACCAGAGGAGCTCGAGGATTAACCAAGGGCACAGCCTGACGTTGCATATTGCTTCCCATTAAAGCTCGGTTACTGTCATCATGCTCAACAAAAGGTATTAAAGCCGTAGCAATACTAATAGATTGATAGGGAGAAACATCAATAAAATCAATTTTTTCTCTATCAACAATACCCGGCTCACCATAGATTCTAGCTTCTACTCTTTTTTCTTTAATCCTTTTATTTTTATCCAAAAGAACTCCGGCATGAGCAATATTGTATTTTTCTTCTTCAAAAGCATCAAGATAAACAATTTCATTGGTGACTAAACCTTTTTTTACCTTGCGATAAGGAGTTTCAATAAATCCATAAGGATTAATTCGAGCATAACTAGCTAAATGACCGACTAAACCGATATTTGGACCTTCGGGAGTCTCAATTGGACATATTCGACCATAATGACTTGGATGGACATCTCGAACCTCAAAACCAGCTCGCTCTTTGGTCAAGCCACCTGGGCCCATGGCAGATAAACGCCTCTTGTGCTCTAATTCTGATAAAGGATTTATCTGATTCATGAACTGAGAAAGCTGAGAAGAAGTAAAAAATTCTTTAACCGTGGCTATTAAAGGTCGAGAGTTTATAAGTTGAGCTGGAGCAAGAGTATAAATATCCAGAGTACTCATCCTGTCCCGGACAATTCTTTCTATTCGACTTAATCCTACCCTGATTTTATTTTCCAAAAGCTCGCCCAAAGCCCTAACCCTTCTGTTGCCCAAATGATCAATATCATCGCCAATAATTTCTAAATTATTATTTAATTTGATAATTTCTTTAATTATTAAAATTAAATCCTCTTTTCTTAAAATTCTATGCTCTTTGCTCAAGGAGGTTTTAATCCCTAAACGCTGATTAAGTTTGTAGCGACCCACTTCAGACAAATCATATCTTTCAAAATTCTTAAACATATTCTCAATTAATTGTCTGGCATTATCAACAGCAGCTAAATCGCCTGGTCTAATTCTTTTATAAATCTCAATCCAGGCTTCATCCTGAGTTTTAGAGGAATCTCGTTCTAAAGTTTCTTTGATAAACTGAATTTCCCCATTATCAACATCCTTAAATTCTTTAAGAATATTTTCGTCACTGGCCAAACCGAAAATCCGAAGCAAAGCAGTAGCCGGAATTTTTCTCTTCCTATCAATCCTAACTACAATTAAACCAGTATATTCGGTTTCAAATTCAAGCCAAGCGCCTCGGTTGGGAATAACCTTGGCGCCGTGCAGCTTTCTTCCTTTAATATAATCTGTAGTAAAAAATACTCCCGCTGAACGTATCAGCTGGGAGATAACCACCCTTTCTACTCCATTTAAAATAAAAGTTCCCCGAGGAGTAATTAGGGGTAAATCAGTCAAAAACACCTCTTGCTCTTTTGTCTCATTGGTTTTTTTATTAACCAATTTTAACTTTACTCTCAAAGGCGCTTCATAGGAAAGACCATTCTTCTTGGCTTTTAATTCATCGCATTTTGGTTCATCTAAATAATAATCACCAAAATATAAAGCCAAGTCCTTTCCGCCATAATCGCGAATTGGTGAAATCTCATCAAACAATTCCCGAAGCCCTTTTTTAAGAAATTGATTGTAACTATTTAATTGGATTTCAACGAGATTAGGAAGAGGTAGTAAGTGCTTAGGATAATTTTTAAAATATTTAATCTTCGACATTGGTTAATTAATTATTAACAAAAATTATTAGAATTATTAAATTTTTAGCTCAAAGATAAAAAGAGATATACCCAAAAATTGGGCTTTTTATAGCTTTCTATTCAATTTA
>JBMORO010000024.1:0-1837 GCA_049322295.1 Patescibacteria group bacterium
CCGACACGCTTGAGCCATCCGTCGGATTTGAACCGACAACCTATGGTTTACAAAACCATTGCTCTACCATTGAGCTAGGATGGCGTGTCAAGGCGGGCGGGCAAAACCACTGCTTTTACCACTAAGCTAAGGCGGCAGATTACATCGGCATTTCTTCTTCCTCTTCTTTCTTTTTCCTTATTTTATCTCTTAATTTGTCAACTTTTCTGGCTAAAAAATTATCAAATTTTAAAAGAATAATTTTTAATTTTCTTAAAATTTTCTCTATTTTTGGAATAACTACCTCATGAAAAAACCTGCTGGAACTTGCCTTTTGTCTTATTCTCTCCCAAAAAGAAATTTCCTCATAAGGATGACGGGGATACCTTAAAATAATCGGAACTTTGCGTAAAATAATAACTAAAATTCCAATAACGCTTATGATAAAAATTATTTGGGCAATAAGAATTATCATAACTCGTACCTTATAAATTCCTCTATTTTAATATTCTCACCTAATTTAGCGATTTTTTCATCAATTAAATCTTTAACTGTAATTTCTGGATTCTTAACAAATGGCTCTTCTAACAAGCTTTTTTTATCTTTTGAATCCATACCAGCAATATGCATAGCTAAATCATGAGCTAATTCTTTAAATTCTTCATTTTGAGCAACAAAATCAGTTTCACAATTTAATTTTAACAGCACTCCTATTTTTTTGTTTGTATGAATATAGGCTTCAATAATGCCTTCTTCGGCTTTTCGTTCTGATTTCTTCATAGCTGTAAGCCGACCTTTTTCTCGCAAAATCTTTAAGGCTTTTTCTTCTTCTCCTTTTGCCTCAACTAGAGCTTTCTTACATTCCATCATTGAAGCGCCAGTTTTATGTCTAAGTTGTTTTACTTTGTCAGCTGATACCATTTATTTTAAGACTTTCTCTATCTGCTCTAACATAAACTTTAGAGCTGAAATAGATTCATCATTTGAAGGAATTGGATAATCAATTAGAGAAGGATCGCTATCAGTATCTACTAAGCCGATAATCGGAACATTTTTCCTTCTGGCCTCTCTAATAGCAGTCATATTGGCCTTTACACTCAAAACCAGAATTGCTTCGGGTAGCTTATCTAGGTTCCTGACGCCTTCGAATTTCTTTTTTAATTTTTCAATTTCTTTATCAAATTTCTGTTGTTCTTTTTTGGTGTATTTTTTTAATTCCCCTTCCGTTTTCTTTTTCTCTAATTCTATAAAGTACTCAATTCTCTTTCTGATGGCTTTGAAATTAGTTAATAGACCCCCAATCCAGCGAGAAACCACATAAGGCATTTTATATTTTTTGGCCATTTCCTCAACTAAAAACTCACTTTGAGGTCGGGTCTCTACAAAGAGAATTTTGCCGTTATTTTTCTTTATTTCCCCTATAAAGTTAATTGCCTTTTCTAATTCTTTCATTGTCTTTTCTAAATTAATAATGTAAATATTGTTTTTCACTCCGTAGATATACTGGTTCATCCTGGGGTTCCAGTTCGATTTTTTGTGACCAAAATGAACACCCGCTTCCAACATCTTCTGGGCTAATTCTTCAGAAACTATTGAATTGTCTTTCTCTTTGACCATACCCCGTACTGAAACTTCGACAGCAAAATGCTGGCTATCGGAGTTTTAAGGGTTAATAATTATAGTTAAATAAACTTTATCTATTTCTGCCCCGTAGATGCGGTCGCCTCTGATGACCAGTCGAAGTTCTAGTACGGGGCATAATAAAACTTATCCTATCACAATGTCCTTAATAAATCAACAGTCCTCCTTGACCGTTTATTTTCTTTATTATAACATAAATATCTGTATGAAGAAAGAT
>JBMORO010000025.1:0-1793 GCA_049322295.1 Patescibacteria group bacterium
GGAAGGGAAATAAGTTGGTTATTTAAAAAAGACAATAGTTTCCCTATGAGAGGGATAAATTGCTCTTTGAAATATTTAATTTTTGTTTTTTCAGGCAGCTTTTGGTAAGATAGAATGGTGTGCAAAGGTGCGGTAACACCTAATTTTTTGTGGTTGTTTCAATAGTAGAGCCGCAGCGTCCGCTACTAAGCTCATAGAGAGGTGAGCAATGGTCATTTGATTTTGCACAGAGCGGAGTTTGTAATGGGTAGTTTGCTCTAATTCTCTATCACCAGGTCGAGCAAAATAGCGTTCTACTTCAGTGCGAAGTGCGAAGGTATCTTCAAAGAGTTTAGAGTCACGAGGAACTTTAGAACGGGCATCATTGGTTATATCTAAATATTTAGTGCAGCCGTAGGCTTTAGCTTGAGAGAATTCAGGATGAGAGATGGGGCAAGCATTAAGATAATTATCAGCAATTTGTGAGGCGATTTTGATAGGGCAACGGAATTTAATCCTTGTTCTGAGTTCTTCAGTCCAGATGCCATTGGATTTCATTTCAAGACCTGCTTGGCATAAAGGGTTTCCGTGAGGACCGAATGTTTTAGGTTCCTTTTGATTACGGGGATTGATAGGGATAAAGGCTTGACATTTGAGTTGGTTGACAATGAAGTTATAAAGTTCTCTTTCATCATAAGCAGCATCGCCGATAAAGATAGCACCTTTTTTAAACCCGAATGCTCTTTTAAGTTTTTTTATAAGTTTTCGAGAGACTTTAGCATCGGTAACATTATTAGGCAAAGTTACTTCAACAAGAGGGATACCTTCTTTTGAGATAATGACATGGGTACGGTAACCCCAAAAGAAGATGTAGTTATCTTTCTTACCATTTATTTCCTGGTAAGAGTAATAACCTAATGTTGCGGATGGATTTCGTTTAGGTTTTTTATCTTTATGGTGAGTGTTACGATTTGGATTTTTGAAGTTATTATCACGAGTTGCCGCCATAACAGGTTTAGAATCAATGATAAAATGAGTTTTTGAAATAATTTTTTCATGGATAAGTTTTTTATTAATAGAGTGGTGAATATATTCGAATAAGGAATTGGGAGTTTTGTTAATGAAGCGGTAGAATTGGGACTCGTTAGGAAGGCTACCGAAAGGGAATCCACACATGTGAGTAAGAGCGGGGTGAGAATCAAGGAATTCAATAAGTCTGGGGATGGATTTTATTTCTTCAAGATGTTTAACAATAAAGGCTCTAATCATAGCATGACGGGAATAACCTGTTCTACCTACACCATAATTTTTGTTATGGATATTAGATAGATTGAGGGCGTTAAAGAGTAAGTAATATTTTCGGTAAAAGTTTGAAGATTGAATTAACATTTGGAGATCATAAAAGAGAGAGAGTTGAAAATTTTGCATGACTTTTCCTCCTGTTTTTTGTTAATAAGTTTTTTATTTGTAATAACTTATATTATAACAAAATCTGGAGGAAAAGTCAAGAAAAATATTAAATATAACTTAAGTTTTTTTAAGAACTTATGCATTTTGCAGAAGACTTACTTCGGTTTTTAGAAAGGAGAAAGCGATGGAAACAATATTGACAAAAGATTTCATACGAATTTTTGATATTCTACCGGACGATAAAAAGAAGGAAGTCTATGACTTTACCGAATTTTTACGAACCAAAATGGTGACAATAAAAATCGGCAGGGAAAATGCTGTTGAAAAGGTCTTTGGTTCAACAAAGGGATCGAGCCTTACAACAGACCTTTTTACAAAGATAAAGGCGGAAGAGAAAGAATTGG
>JBMORO010000026.1:0-8464 GCA_049322295.1 Patescibacteria group bacterium
CCCAGTCTGTGCCAGTTAGATTTCCTTTGCCTAAATGGAGAGAGGTGAAGCCATAAATTAGCTTACAGCCCGTTGGGCTCAGCCCAATTAGGGAAATTAGTTATTAGAGATTAGTTAGGCCTTAGGATGGTTCGGCCAATTAGTTAAGATCCCCCTTAGCGGGGATTTCTATTGACATATATATTTTTATTTTGTATAATATAGATGATGACCCCGTACTGAATTTTCGACTGCTCCGACTACGGTCGGAGCAAGAAGGCACGGGGCATAATTAAGGGACAGTCAATTTTGATAAACATTAATTTGTATATTTTTGACATTTAAAATGTCGAAAATCTAGTACGGGGATGAAAAGAATAGTAGCAAAAACCCAAAAGGTCTTTTTTCCAAGTAATCAGAACGATTACAAGCCATATATTTTAAAACCAAGAAATTTATTTGTTTTGGCTATAATTTTATTAGTTATAAAATTTTTACTTTTTTCTTGGTTTTTTTATTATCCGAGAACAACTCAATTTGCAGTTGTTATCAGTTCTAAATTAGTTGAATTAGTTAATCAAGAAAGAACAGCTGCGGGACTCGAACCATTAAAAATCAACGAGAGATTAGTTCAGGCTGCCCAGCAGAAAGCTCAGGATATGGTAAGTCATAGTTATTTTGCCCATACCAGTCCTTCGGGAATTACTCCCTGGTATTGGTTTGATAAAGTTGGTTATGATTATATCGCGGCAGGAGAAAATTTAGCTAAGGATTTTACTGAAAGCACTTATCTTCATCAGGCTTGGATGAATTCACCTTCTCATAAAAATAATATCTTGAATAAAAATTATCAAGAAATTGGTATAGCTGTAGTCGAGGGAGAAATAAATGGTAAAAATACTGTCTTAGCTGTTCAGATGTTTGGTAAACTTGCTACTAAAAAAATTGAGAAACCAGAAGTTAAGCAACCCGCCCCATCCCAAGTAGCAGTTTCCCCTCAAGAACAAGAAGTGGTTTCCCCATCAGTAGAAAGTCAGAAAACCGGTTCCCTAAAAACCACCCTACCAGATACCTTTTTAAATACTATTAATAAGAAATCAGAACCAATAGTTAAAGATATTTACTTTATTATTGCCGGCTTGCTAAGTTTGGTTCTCTTGTTAACAATTTTTGTCAATATTCGGGTCCAATATCCAAGATTGATTTTTACTGTCTTGATTTTTATTATTTTAATTATTGGCATTGCTTCTTTTAATGGTCAGGAATTTTTAAATAAGGGCATTGATATACTTTAAATTTATTAAAATATTTTAAATATGAAAGAATTTATTGTCTTTCTTTTTTTGTTTCTGATTGTTTTCAGTTTTAGCCTTTTTGTTTTTAATGGTCGTTTTATTTATGCCCAAATAAAATATCGATTTTTAGGACCCGCTCCAGTTGATTTGGAAAGAATAAATTTTATTTTTATTAAAGATGAATCATATCAGATTCCTCAAAGATTGGTTATTCTTTCTTTGGGTATAGATGCGCCAGTTGTTTGGCCAGAGAATAGTAATGAAACCGCTCTCCAAAAAGCCCTAGAAAAAGGAGTAGTTTTCTGGCCGGGTTCATCTTTACTCGAAGAAAAAGGAACAATGATTATATTAGGTCACAGTTCAGCTTATCCTTGGTATAAGGGAAATTATGGTTCAATTTTTAGCCTATTAAACAAGTTGAGTCCGGGTGATGAGATTTTGATTTTTTCGCCAAATAAAAAATACATTTATCAAGTAGTAGAAAAAGAGATTGAATTACCAAAGAATTTAAATATTGAGAAGCAAGAAGCTCAATCGGTCCTTTATCTTTTAAGTTGCTGGCCAATTAGGACTGATTGGAAAAGAATAGCTATCAAAGCCATAGGTATTGACAGAGATTAGTCAGTGTGCTAAAATGAAGAAAATTAAAAATTCTATGGAAAACTCATTTTTAAACTCAAGAAATCAATTTAGTAGCAAAGCAGTATTTATTTTAATCGCTGTCAGTGTTTTATTATCGGTGTTTGTAGTGGTTGGAATGGCTCAGGCGGCTAATCCGGGAGACCATTGTAATACTACGGCTGACTGTGGAACTGGCATGGATTGTTATTACAATAGATGTCTTAAAAAGGCATTTTCAAGTTGTAGCACTTCAGCTGATTGCGCGGGTGAATATACCAGTATAATGGGATGCTTTAGTGGCCAGTGTCTTGGCAGGCACGGTTATCCTTGTGGCGATGTGAGAGATGACCCGGTGTGTGCTCCTGGCTTTCATTGTGATATTACTACTTCTATAGGCTATCACTATTGTGAAGGGAATGAAGGAGGAACTCCCAATTTGATTATTTCTAAATCAGTAAATAAGAACACTGCTAATCCCGGGGATGAGGTTGTTTATACTTTAACCTATGCTAATGTCGGGGAGGGCAGTGCTAATGGTGTAATAGTTAAGGATACTTTTAATTATATTAACCAACAATATCTTACTTTTATCAGTGCTACTCCCGCCCCTACTTCTGGCACTGATACTTGGAGTATCGGCACTCTTAATGCTGGTCAATCAGGCCAGATAACAATCAGAGCAGGAGTAAGTACCTCTGTTCCCATTGGAACTACCGAGATTAAAAACAGAGCTACTATTCAAAGTAATGAGGTCTCGCTTATTTATAGTAATTGCGCCAACTTTTTTGTCACCCGTGCTGGCGTCCCATCTCTTTCTATTACAAAGTCAGTAAGTAAATCTTCTGCCTCACCAGGTGAAAGCATTGTTTATACTTTAAATTATAAAAATACTGGCCAAGCCACAGCTACCAATGTAATAATTAAAGATCCGTTCATTAATCTTAATCAAAATTACCTTACTTTTATTAGTGCTACTCCTAATCCTACTTCTGGCACTGACACCTGGAATATTGGTACCCTTGGTCCTGATTTTATAGGTCAGATAAATATTGTAGCCAGAATTAGTAATTCAGTGTCCGGGAATATAGAAATTCAGAACAGAGCCAATATTGATAGTAATGAGACAGATCTACAATATAGTAATTATGTTTCAACTTATGTGAGCGGAATTGCTAGTTTGGATATTGATAAATTAGTCAGAAATATTTCAACTGGTTCTGGATTTGTTGAATCAGTTAGTGCCAGACCGAATGATGAGATAGAGTTTTCTTTAGTTGTTCGTTCAACTGGTAACAATACAGTAAATAACGTTAAGGTTTGGGATAATTTACCCTATCGTTTAAATTATATTTCCGGTACTACCACGGTTGATGGTTCTTATAAAGAAGACGGAATAACCTCAGGAGGAATTTATATTGGTGATTTATCTGCTGGTCAAACAAAGACTATTAAGTTTAGGGCTAGAGTAGCTGATGAGACAATGTTCAATGTAGGATTTACTACTTTAACTAATTATGGTTATACGAGCGGAAATGGCGTTGCCTTAGTTTATGACTCAGCCACTGTTGAGGTCAGGAAAGATAGCGGCTGTTCGGCTTCTTTACATATCAATAAACAAGTTCGTAATATTACGCAGGGCTTTGGTTACTGGACAGATATTGTTTCGGCTAATCCTGGAAATGAAATTGAAGTTTTAATTAGGATAAATTCGGTTGGTAATGAAACAGCTGAGAATTCAAGGGTTAGAGACCAATTGCCATCCCATTTAAATTATATTTCTGGTAGTACGACGGTTAATGGTTCTTATAAAGAAGATGGAATAGTTTCTGGTAATGGTATTTATCTTGGTAATTTTTATGTTGGCGATTCTAAAGAAATAAAATTTAGAATCAGAGTAGGGTCAGCTGATGAATTTAGCGCCTCTTCTACAACTTTGACTAATTATGCCTATACTTGGGGTGATAAAACCTGCGGCGAAATTAATGACTCTGCCCAAATTATCGTAAATAAACAACAGACTTCTACTTATCTTCTTTCTATTAGTAAACTGGGTCGAAATCTTAGCCGAGGACAAGTTGAATTGCTTGATTCATTTTTAGCTAGTCCCAGTGATGAATTAGAGTTTTCAATCCAGATTACTAATGTCGGTAACACTGATTTGAGCAATGTTAAAGTTTGGGATAGTTTACCGGCTAATATTTCAATCATTACTGGTAGCACCACAATTGATGGGGTTTCTTGGGGTGGAGATGTTATCGGAGCTGGATTATCTTTAGGAAGTTTAACCGCTGGTCAAACCAAGACTATTAAATTTAGAGTTAGAGTTGAATCAGCTGACAAATTTGGGGCTGGTTCGACTACTTTAATTAATACTGCTTACGCAATTGCCACCAATGTTTTCCAAATTTCAGATTCTGCTTCAGTAATTATTTATAAACCAGGAGAGGTTTTGGGAGCTGCTTTGGTTAAAACCGGAGCTAATTCTATGGCTTTAATATTTTTGATGATAATTAGCGGCCTTATTTCTTTCTTTTTCTATTGCCGTTTAAGAGAAGAGAGGCTTTTGGAAATTTTAAATAGTAATAGAGGAAACAGATTTTATAGATGGTTAATAAAATCATATTTTAGACTTAAACTTTTGTTTACTGTTAAGGCAATGAGATTTAAAAAAGTTTACTGGTAAAAAATCCCCGCAAGTGTACTTGCGGGGATTTTTAAAATTAAATATAATAAATATCTATCTTTCTCTTCTGTCTTTTCTCTCGACTGATTTCCATTTTTCTTAAAAATAATTCAAGCTGGTCTGGTTTATAAACTCGGTAATTATTAATAGGATGACGATAGGCCTTAAGTTTCCCGCTCTTGTCCCAATTCCTGAGAGTCAAGGGAGTAACTCCTAAAAGTTTGGCTGCTTGTTTAATTGTATAGTATTTTTTCTGCATCTATGCTATAATTTGTATAAATAATAATCCTATGTTATTATTATATCACATAATAATTAACTTAATAAACAACCATGAGTCTAAAATCAATTTTTTCTAAATTGGCATTTTCCAAAGGAGGCACAACTCTGGATAAAGTCATTCAGAGACTTATTTATATTTTAATATTTTTGTTTCCCCTCTGGTTTTTGCCATTAACTATTAATGCTGTTGAGTTTAATAAACAGGTATTGCTGGTTCTTTTCGTGGTGGTGACGTTTATTCTTTGGTTGATAAAAATTTTAAACCAAGGAGAAGTTCGATGGAAAAGTAATATCTTAAATATTTTTCTTGGTCTTTTCTTGGTTGTTTATATTTTAGCTACTATCTTTTCTTCAAGGCCCTATGGTAGTCTAGTAGGATGGCCCACTCATTTAAGCGGGAGCTTGGTAAATATTCTATGTTTTCTGGGATTGTATCTTTTGATTATTAACAATTTTAAAGGATTGAAAGACACATTTAATTTATTATTTGTGTTTTTGGTTTCTTCAGCCATTACTACTATTATTGGTTTAATCCAAATCTGGGGTGGATTTATTTTCCCTTGGTCTTTTACTAAGATTACCTCCTTTAACATGGTAGGCACAGTAAATTCTTTAGGAATTTTCTCGGCCATGGTTTTAACTCTGGTAACGGCTTTACTTTTTGTAATAAAAAAGACCAATATAAAAATATTTCTGGTGCTTTTGGGATTACTGAATTTAATACTTTTAATTAGCTTGAATTTTTGGGTTTTATGGTTAATTTTGATAGTAGGTTTAGCAATAATATTAGTCCTTGGCCTAATGAGGATAGTAAAGTTGGAGGAAAGCGTAAGTTGGTTAGCTTGGCCTATCGCTATTTTAGCTATCGCTCTTATTTTTCTGTTCTTCCGACCGACTTTGCCCTTAAGAACCAATCTGCCTGTAGAGGTGGGCTTGAATTATAAGGGTGGCTTAGAAGTAGTTAAGAAGGTTTTACAAGAAAAACCAATCTTAGGAACTGGACCAGAAAGTTTTGTTCTTAATTATACTAAGTATAAATCCTCAACCATTAACCAGACAGCTTTTTGGAATGTAAGATTTGCCAATCCCCCTGGCGAGATTTATTCAATAACCTCTGACTTAGGAATTATAGGATTAATATCTTTCTTGATTATATTGGTCTTGTTTATAATTAAAGCCATTACAAATTTAATCAAGACAGTAGGTGAAGGAGATAATATTCTAAAGCAATTTCTGGAAATAGGAGTATTTGCCGGTTGGTTGGGATTGGCAGTTGGGCTTTTCCTTTATCCTCAAAGTTTGACTTTAATGTTTAGTTTTTGGTTGTTATTCAGTATTTATTTAGCTGAGAGTTCTGTATTTAAAGAAAAAGTCTATAATTTAAGAAAATCTCCGGCCGTTCTTTTGACAGCCAGCTTTTCTTTTGTAATTATAATAGTTTTGATGGTAGGATTCATCTATGTTGAAGGGACGAGATTTGTAGCCGAAGTAGTTTATAAAAATGGATTAGATTTGATTCAGATAAAAGGAAATTTAGATGAGGGTATTAACAAAGTAGTAAGAGCTACGGTTATTAATCCTTACGAAGATAGAACATACAATGTTCTTTCTCAGCTTTTTATTTTAAAGATGAATCGGGATGCTCAATTAGGGGGGGTGACTCAACAGGAACGAGCTAATCTTATTCAAGTTGATGCTATTAATGCTATCAATTCAGCTGTTAGGGCTACTATTTTGTCACCAAAAGATGTTGCCAACTGGTTGATTAGAGGACAGGTCTATGGACAAGTAATAAGCTTTATCAGCGGAGCAGCAGATTGGGCGGAGACCTCTTACGAAGAGGCGATAAAACTTGAACCCTTAAATCCTTTTATTTATACAGAGTGGGGAAGAGTTCTAGTCAATAGAGCAACCCTGTTAGCTGGACAAGGTAAAAGAGACAGAGCAACCCAAGAAACAATAAATAATTATTTAGGACAGGCCCTAGAAAAATTTAATCGAGCAATTGAAATAAAGTCAAATTATGCTCCCGCCCTTTTTGAAAGCGCTCGAGTTTATGAAAGTCAAGGAAAGTTAAAGGAAGCCATTGCCAGAATGGAAATTAACAGGCAACTTCTTCCTCGAGATACGGGAATAGCTTTCCAATTAGGCGTTCTTTATTATAAGGCCGAGAAATATTCTGAGGCCAAAGGAGAATTTATTAGGGCCGTTGTTTTAGATGATAATTTTTCCAATGCTCGCTATTTCTTGGGTTTACTTTATGATAGAGAAGGAGACAAAGAATCAGCCCTTGACCAATTCGAGAGAATTGCCCTTCTTAATCCCGACAACGAGCACATTAAGGATGTTATCGCTAATTTGAAAGCTGGTTTACCAGCCTTAGGTTCAGCAGAGCTGGGACCACCTGAACAACCCGTACAGATTCCGATTGAACAGCAACCAGTAGAAGAATAAAAAGAAATATGAACTTAGACGAGATTAAAAACCTAATAAAAGGAGGAGTTTTTCATAGTCCTACTAAGGGAATGTTAAATTTGGGTCGGGTTATTGAGGAGTTAATTAATTATAAGAAAGAAAGCCCCGAAGCAAAATATAAGATAGTTATTGGAACTGATTCAGAAACCAAAGAAAAGGGAGCAGAATTTGTTTGTGTAGTAGCAGTTCATAGGATAGGAAAAGGGGGAAGATATTTTTGGTCGCGAATTTATGACGAGAGAAAATTTGATTTAAGAAGCAGGATTTATCAAGAAGCAGTTATTTCCTTGGCTTTGGCCGGCGCTTTATTAGAGAAAGAATTAGAACGACACGAAGTCAAGGTTGATATAGGTCAATCAATTGGCAATATATTTAAATCTTTAGGAAAAGATTCTAAAAATGGTTTGAATCAGGAAATTATTTTTAGTAATGAATTGGAGATTCACGTTGATATTGGTCAAAATGGTCCTACTCGAGAGATGATTAGAGAAATAGTCGGAATGATTAAGGGCAGTGGCTTCTTTGTTAAGATTAAGCCCGAAGCTTTTGCTGCCGCCACTTTAGCTGATAAACATCTTTAATTCCCATCGAATTCCCTTTGTTTCCTTTTATAACAAACCAACGAAATTTTCTTCAACCGCGCAGTCGCCGAGAATTGGTAAAATAATGTATCTACCATAGGCGCTGCTGTTGCCCCGCCTGCAATCGCCTGAGGCGATAGCCGATGGCGGGCAGGTCGCTCCGACAATAATATCAATAGATTTATTTTGCTAAAAAAGGTCGGAGCTGCGCAACGGTTTCCGAAAATTTGTTGATTTGCCTTTTTTATGTGCCTATCTATTCCGGCTAAAATTTTAGAGATAAAAGAAAATAAAGCCATTGCTGATTTTAATGGCAAAAGAGAACAAGTTGGTACGGAATTAGTAAAGGATATTAAAATAGGGGATTATGCCATAATTAGCAATGGTTTTATAATAAAAAAAATTTCGCCAAAAGAGGCGAAAGAGATTTTGAAAATAATTAACCCCAAGTCATTCGAGGGGGTAAAAAAGGAGGAGGCATGAAATTTACCCCAAAAGCGTTGGAATTAATGAGGATATTTTCCTCTGGAGTTTCTTGTCCTTCTTGG
>JBMORO010000026.1:8564-14123 GCA_049322295.1 Patescibacteria group bacterium
AAGAGATTTTGAAAATAATTAACCCCAAGTCATTCGAGGGGGTAAAAAAGGAGGAGGCATGAAATTTACCCCAAAAGCGTTGGAATTAATGAGGATATTTTCCTCTGGAGTTTCTTGTCCTTCTTGGGATGAAAACACTGTCGAGAAAACGATGTTTTATCCGCATTGTGAGGGTATCGCCAGAAAAACGAACAAAGAGGAAATTGACGAGGAGGTTGTAAAGGAATATTTTTTAAAAGTTCATAATCAGGTCACTGGCCGAGTTGGCATCGTAGCAGGAGAAAGTATTGAGAGCATAAAAAATTGCATGGTATGTCCAAAAAAAATTGAAACTGGGTGGGTTTGCGTGCACGGGAATAAAGAGGTAATGGCTATATCGCAAGAAGAAGCAGAAATTTTGGAAAAGGAGAATAAAAAGATCCTTGAGAGCTTGCAATAATCGCAAGCTCTTTTATTTTTGGTCTAAATAAAAATTTTGATATAATAAAATCGATGAATAAAAAACCAGTTATTGCTATTTTATCTCTTAGCTGTTGTGAAGGATGTCAGGTTTCTATTTTTGACCTCGGCGAGAGGTTTTTAGAGTTTTTAACCAAGGTTAATATTGGGGATTTTAGGTTGGCCGAGGATTTGCCTGATGTTAAGAAATATGACATCGCTATTGTTGAGGGAACAGCGATTACCAAAGAACAGTTAAGGCGATTAAAAATAGTCAGAAATAAATCGAAGATTTTAATTGCTCTCGGGGCCTGCGCTTGCGTTGGTGGCCCGCAGGAAATTAAAGATTATCGGGGTAATAAAAATAGAATGCTTCGTCAAATTTATCCTAATATTCGTGGCATTGATAATCCCAATGTTAAATCAGTAAAAGAATTGGTTAAGGTTGATTTAGAAATTCCTGGCTGCCCAATAAATAAAAATGAATTTTTGGAGATTATAGACAAAATCTTAAAAGGCGAATTGCCGAAAATTGAGCAAAAGCCAGTTTGTGAGGAGTGTCCCAGAAAAAATAAAAATTGCTTACTGCTTTTGGGAAAACCATGTTTGGGTCCAATCAGTTTAGCTGGCTGCGGAGCACCATGTCCAGCTAATGATTTTCCTTGCGATGGTTGTCGGGGTCCCAGAAAGGGGATTAATCTGGAGGCAATGAAAAGAGCCCTTAAATTTAAGGCCCATCTAATTGATAAAGAAATTGAAATGGTAATGGAGAGATTCGGCGAGAAGAACGAATTTTATAAATTAACCTAATTAACCTAATTTCTAATTAACCTAAATTAGGTATTGGTCATTGGGATTTGATTAGAATAATTAGGTCAATTAGAACAATTAGAAATTTATGCGTATACGCATTGACCATATTGCGAAAATTGAAGGACATGCCAGTTTTACGGCTGATATTATTAGAGGCGATGTTAAAGGCGCTAAGGTTAAAATTGAGGAAGGGGCAAGATTATTTGAGGGAATTTTAAGAGGAAGAAGAGACGAAGAAATGCCAGAAATTGCTAGTCGTATTTGCGGGATTTGTCCAGTTGTCCATAATTTAACTGCTTATAAGGCGCTGGAAAATGCCTATGGTTTGCAATTAGACGAGACGGCAATAATTTTAAGAAAATTAATGATGTTGGGACAGATAATTAATAGCCACGCTCTGCATTTATTCTTTTTTTCTTTGGCTGATTTTTTTGGTTATAAAAGCGATTTGCAATTGATTAATGCTTATCCAGAAAGTACTCATGATGCTGTAAAAATCAGGGATATTGGTAATAAATTGGTTGAGATTGTTGGTGGTCGTTCGGTTCATCCTATAACTCCCTGTTTGGGCGGTTTTAGAAAAGCTCCTGATATAAATAAATTAAAAGAATTATTGAATGATTTTAGAAATAATCTGGAATTGACAATCAGATTGGCAGAATTATTTATAAAATTAAAATATCCGGAGTTTAATCGAGAAACCAGTTATGTTTCTTTATCTAATCTAGATGAATACGCAATTTACCCCCACACCAAAGAATTTGGTGAGGGGGCGTATGATGGCAAAATTAAAATTGGAAAATTAAATCTAAAACCAGAAGAATATCTTTTATTAGTTAAAGAATTTCAAGGAGCCGATATGGTGGCAAAAAGAACCAAGTTTGCTGGCAATACTTATATGGTCGGTGCTTTGGCAAGATTACACAATAATCGCGAGCAATTAAATCCCGAGGCAAAAAAATTACTGGAAAAATCAGGATTAGAATTTCCATTATATAATCCTTTTTACAATATTTTAGCTCAGGCAATTGAAGTGGTTCATTGTTTTGAGGAGAGTATAAAATTATTGGAATTATTAACTGGTGAAATTAAATTAACAGAGCCGAAAATAGAAAATAGAACAGGAGAAGGGACAGGAGCGATTGAAGCACCGAGAGGTACGTTATTTTATAGTGTTAAAGCCAAAGATGGGATTATTGAAGATTTAAACATTATTACGCCCACTGCTCAGAATTTAGCTAATTTAGAAGCGGATTTGGAAGAATTTGAGCATATTGAAGGATTTAAGAATTTAAAAAAAGAGGAGCGGGCAGACAAAATCAAAATGTTAATCCGTGCCTACGATCCGTGTGTGACGTGTTCAGTCCATTAATCGTCAGAAACTAAATTTTTCTTGCTCACGAAGCGCGTTTCAGCTTGCTGTTTATCACGGCCTGACGCTCGCTGCGAAAAATTTAGTATTCTGACTTAATTTACGATGCACGATTTATATCTGGCAAATGAAATATTAAAAACCGTTCTTGAGTATGCGGAGAAGAACGGTTTTAAAAAAATTTCAAGAGTTGAAATAGAGCTTGGTTCGATTTTTGGACACGGAGAAGAAATAACTCCGGAAAATTTAATTTTTAATTTCAAACTTCTCTCCAAAAACACCCTCGCCGAATCCGCCGAACTAAAAATCAAAAAAATAACAGGCGATAATTGGAAGCTTATTACTATTGAAGAATAGAACCAATAATTTCTGGGTGGCCGTTGAGGAAGTCGCGGCTGGACATTGGTTTTTTGCCTTCAAGTTGGACTTGTTTTAAAATTAAAATTCCATTTCCGGTTTGTACTGCTAATTCTTTTGTATCGGTGAGAAACACCTCACCGATTTTTTTACTAGTTTTTTGATTTAGTATCTCAGCATTTAAAATTTTGATATTATTTTGGATTTTGGATTTTGGATTTAGGATTTCAGTGTAGCTTTCTGGCCACTCCCGATATGCTCTAATTTGTCTTTCAATCTCCTCAGCCGACTTATGCCAATCAATCTTCCCATCCTCTTTTTTAATTAATTTACAAAAAGTGGCTTTGGAATGGTCTTGGGGCTGGGGTGTAATTTTTCCTTCAACCCAATCAGGCAAAGTTTTAATCAATAAATCGCTCGCCACATCAACCAATTGATTTTCTAATTCCTTATAGGTAATTTTCGAATTTCGAATTTCGAATTTCGAATTTCGAATTATTGGTCCGTGGTCCATTTCCGCATCCATAATCATCAAGCTGACACCAGTTTCTTTGTCGCCGTTTAAAATCGTGGCTTGAATCGGTGAAGCACCCCGATATTTTGGCAAAAGCGAGGGGTGGATGTTTAATGCCTTGTATTTTGGGATGTCCAATATTTCTTGAGGAATAATCTGACCATAAGCACATAAGATTATCAAATCAGGAGCTAATTCCTTGATTTTTGCCACCCATTCTGGATTCCTAATGTTATCTGGCTGCAGAACGCTCAAATCGGCCTCTAGGGCCCATTTTTTGACTGGGCAGGGGGTAAGTACCTGTTTTCTGCCAACTGGCTTATCTTGGGCAGTAATTACACTAATAATTTCAAGATAATCTCGCAAAATCGGGTATGTTTTTCTAAAAATTCGCTCTGCGAATTCCGGCGTCCCCATTAAAATTGTTTTAATTTTATTCATAATCAATAATTAGTTTGCCATTTAAATGATCAAGTTCGTGTTGGATTACTCTGGCTAACATATCTTTGGCTTTGAGTTTGAATTGTTTGCCATTTTCATCAATGGCTTTTATTTTTAAAGATTTGGCTCGGGGTATTTTTCTATAAACATTTGGTAAACTTAAGCATCCTTCTTCTACTAAATCTGTTTTTTTAGAGATTTTAATAATCTCTGGATTTATAAAAACTGGCATGCGAAAAGCGCACCTTCGCCCGAAGGGCTTCGGCAATGCGAAAGCGCCCACACGAATTAAATTCTGATTGACTACAAAAAGACGGATATTTTTTCCAACCTGATTAGCTGACAACCCCACGCCATCAAATTTCAGCATCGTCTCGGTCATATTTTTTACTAAATTTAAAATTTCCTCGGTTGTGTTTTCAACTGGGGCTGATTTTTTTCTTAAAATCGGATTATTTTTGCCTTTTTGAATTGGTAGAATCATCTTTTTTATCTTTTGACAAATACATAAAAATTTTAGCTCGGGATTTTATATCTTTTGATTGTTTGATTTCCGAAAATATTTGATATGCTCTATTTTTACCAATTCTTTTTATTACCCCCAAATACATGGCGAATTTTTTCGGCTCATGACAATATTCGCTAATCTCTTTTGCTAAAGCATGAATATCCGAATGGATACCCCAGTCCGGTTTTCGTTTAACCAGCCGTTTTAACGCCTCTTTTATTTTCTTCGTTTTATTCATACCCAGTAGTGAATTTTCGACTAATTAAAATTTATTATTTGTCCCGATAGTAGATCGGGACAGTCGAAAATCTACTACCGGGCATCTTTTTTATTTTATCACGCCTTAATTATAAAATAAACCCATTTGCTATTGACAAGATTTTACGATGGGTGTATAATTCTTAAAAGGAGGTTTCTAATGGAGAAAAGACCAACATTCTATACCGTTCTTTGCACTTGCTGTCGCTGGGAAAAAACAATTGTCGCCTCAACAGTTGAAGAAGTGGTAAAGTTTGCCGAAGAAGCACATAAGGCATATAGGGAGAAACCTATTATCTATGTGCGGCGGCATGTACCCTCGTTACAAATAGAAAGAACCGAAAACCCGAAAATAACCATTGCTCAAAGATTGAAGATGTAGCTCCTTTAACCAAACTCGGTCGTGAAATTCCCGAGCCTGACCAGCTCCGAGTCGAGGGGACGACTTGGGAACAGAAAGTTATGGGCTGACTCATAACTATCCCAAAACGGTTTGAACCTTATCCTTAAAGGTTCTTTTTTTATTCCAAAATGATATAATAAATGCATAGATATGACCAAGCGACGACTATTTATTGCGATAAATTTACCAGAGGAGGCGAGAAATAGATTAATTAAATTTCAGGAAAAGTGGATGGATTTGGATCCAAAATCTATTAACTGGGTTATAAAACCCAATCTTCATATAACTTTGGTTTTTCTTGGGTATATGAATGATGATGAAATGTACAATATTTGTCAGATGATGAAAGATGTGGCAAAACGACACCAACCATTCTTTATAAATTTAGAAAGAATTATGGTTGGACCACCAAATGCCACGCCAAGAATGTTTTGGGCAGAAGGTGCAAAAAGTCA
>JBMORO010000027.1:0-1734 GCA_049322295.1 Patescibacteria group bacterium
CGAGAATAATATTTATTTAATAAACGCCTCAATTTAGTATATAACATCCTACCCCCAATATCATTGTAAAAAGGTGGATAACCATGAATTCCAAAAATATCAAATTTTTCTTTTTTATAAATTTCTAATCCTTTTTTTAAAATAAACCAGGGATGAAAAATTATTGACCAAGGGGAACTATATACATACACATTCTCAAAAATTTTCTGTATTAATCCGCATTTAGATCCGCGTGGATCTGCTTCTATTTTTGGACAAATAATATCAATCCTTTCCCAATATTTTGAAAATTCTTCCAATAAATAATAAAACGGACCCTTCTTACCTTGGGCTAAAGCGGTATCTCCTGATATAAATAATAACTTGCTCATTTTATTTAAACTTCTTAATTAACGAATGAATTTTCCTTAAAATTTTGCCGATTATCCCTTTTTCTTCAATGGCTAATCCCGCCAAAAACTCAATGATATATATATCAAAAGAAAAATTAAAAAATCTATGTTTTATTCTAAATTCTGACCATTTATTTAGTAATCCAATTTTATAACTAAAAAATTTAAAATACTCCCTAATCCGCCAAACTTTTTTATTGTCTACCCAGGGAGAAGAAAAGTCTTTTCTAAATCTATCAATGTTTCCCCAATCCTCTGTTCTTTGGGGTGGCTTAAATCCTTGCTCAATGCTAAATTCATACATTAGAGAACCAGGATAGGGCAGATAGGCTCCTAAGGTAAAACCAGAGCGAGGATGAATTTTATGAACCCAGAGCATTAAATCAATGGTCTTACTAAATTCTTCTTTGGTTTCAGTGGGTAAACCAACCATTGTAGAATAAGTTGTATAAAGATCATATTTTGCCAATATTTTTACTCCCTCTCGGATTTTGTCAACTGGATAGCCCTTATTAATTAATTTTAACATCCGATCGCTACCTGATTCTATGCCAATGAGAAATTCTTTAACTTTTAATTCCTTTAATCTCTTAGCCAAATTATCATTTATTATATCTATTCTAATCTCTATATGAGTAGGCAGATCAATTCTTTCGAGAATCTCCAATGCTCGCTGGCGGTTAATGAAAAAGTTGTCATCATAAAACTTTACCGCATCTATTCCATAATTTCTCTTTAGAAAATTGATGTCCTCAATTACCGTATCAATAGACCAGCCTCGCCATCGACTCCTGTTAAATGCTCGGTTGTAGCAAAAAGCACAATTAAAGGTACAGCCCCGACTAGTTTTATAGGCTATTGCTCGCTGGGCTCCCCTTAATCTAAAAAGATATTTAGAAACGTCAATCAAGCTAAAGTCTAATCTATGATTGTCTAAATTTTTTATAAATTCTCGGGGCTGATTAATTGTTATCTTACCATCTCTTTTATATCCTAAACCATTTATTTTTTTAACATTGCTTCCATTTTTTAATTGCTTAGCAAATTCTATTATTGTTATTTCTCCTTCGCCAATAACCACATAATCAATATAATTCTCTTTGAGACATTGCTCGGGTAAAAGCGAAGGATGGATTCCTCCCCAGATAATTGTTAAATCTCTTTTTTTATTTTTTAACTTCTGACAAAGTTCTGCGCTGTGTCTAGTCTGGATACCAGTCATCACTGAAACGCCCAAAAAATCCGGAGCTAAATCAACAATTTCATCTACTGTTCTATCAATATTCTTTTCGGTAATATTAATCAATTTCACTTCAAAACCTGCTCTTTTTAGAGCACTTCC
>JBMORO010000028.1:0-6752 GCA_049322295.1 Patescibacteria group bacterium
TGAATTATAGAGATAATGAGAAAGCTGCAAAGAAAACATTGGCTGAAATTTTGCAAGCGGACAGCGACGGTATTTTAGTTCAAGCAGATGTTTCTAGTTTGAAGGATGTTAAAGCATTGGTTAGGAAGGTTATTAATAAATATGGACGTTTAGATTTTTTGGTGAATAACGCCGGATTTATTCGAGATGCTTTAATTGAACAGATGAGCCCTCGAGATTGGGACGATGTAATTAAAATACACTTATATGGCTCTTTTTATCTTATGAAATATTGCTTGCCCTACTTATCTAAAACAAAAGGAGCAATCATTAATATTACTTCTAGGGCAGCATTTAAAGGATTTTTTGGTCAAGCAAATTATGCAACGGCCAAAGCAGGACTCACCGCTCTTACAAAGACTGCTGCACATGAATTTGGTAAATACGGCGTCAGAGTAAATGCGGTTTCTCCTCCATTTATTAGAACAGATCTAGTGGTAAAGCACAGAAAAAGAAAATATTTAGAAAAAAAGGCAATAGAAGAAAGTCTTTTAGGGATTTATGGAAACACGAGCGATTTTGCTAAATTTGTTGTTTGGCTTCTTTCAAATGAAGCACGGGAAGTAACAGGTCAAGTATTTATGTATGATTCAAGATTATATTAAGATAATATGAAAACAAAAGATTACCAACTTAGAAGGGTAGCAATTACGGGTGTTGGAACTCTTTGCTCCATGGGAATAGGGATAAAAGAGTTTTGGAAAAATTTAATTCAAGGAAAATCTGGTATAAGACAAATTCAAAGTTTCGGTACTAATACATTTAAAACAAAAATAGGTGGAGAAATTGACCAATCAAGAATTAAAGCCTTTCTTAAGCGAGAGAAACGAGATTTTGATAGGGTTATAGGATATGCGCTTTTTGCAACGGAGGCGGCTTTGATCGATGCGGATTTAAAATTAAAGAGAATCAATCTTAATAGATTTGGCGTGATCTTGGGTTCTTCAAAAGGCCCCTTTGCCACAATTTGTGAAGTAAATAAAAAATTATTTAAGAAAGAAAAAATTGATTCCTATCATCTATTTGATTGCTCTCATGGAAGCATCTCTACAACGATCGCAATTAGATACGACTTAAAGGGATTGAACTATCTAATTTCTTCGACATCAGCATCAGCATCCCATGCAATTGGTTTGGCTTACCAGAAAATTAAATGGGGCAAGGCAGACATTATTTTGACGGGAGGGGCAGAAACCACATTACTACCGGAAATTTTTGCTCTTTATGAAGCAACTGGATTGCTCTCTACTAACAATAACCCGAAAGAAGCCTGTAGGCCTTTTGATAGATTAAGGGACGGCGTTGTCTTAGCTGATGGTTCGGGAATATTAATCTTAGAAGAATTAGAGCATGCTCTAAAAAGAGGCGCAAAAATTTATGCAGAGGTTGCTGGCTATGGTGCCAGCGAAGATGCCTATCATCCAGCTTCTATGCCAGAGAATGGAGAAGGAGTGGCAAGAGCCATAAAGTTAGGATTAGAAGATGCAAGAGTCAATATTGATGAAGTTGACTACATAAATCCTCACGGAGCTTCTACAAAAATTGGAGATGCCTCAGAGACGAATGCTATCAAATCTGTCTTTGGAAAAACCGCTTATAAAATTCCGATAAGTGGAACTAAGTCAATTACAGGGCACCTGGCAGGAGCGGCCGGAGCGCTGGAGGCAGTTATTTGTACTTTAGTAATAGACAAAGGAATAATCCCTCCGACTATAAACTATGAAAATCCTGATCCTGTTTGCGATTTAGATTATGTACCAAATAAAGCTCGGAGACGAAAAGTAAAAGTGGCGATTTCTAATTCGATGGGCTTCGGGGGGACAAATGCATGTTTAATTTTCAGAAAGATGACTTAACTATCTCTCTAAATCCGGAATTTTTGCCTCCGTATTGGCCTCAAAAAAGGTTCTAACGTCCTCCACCGCGGCCCACCAAAATTGCCAGGGTAGTTCAGCTTGCCCCGTCACCTTTGCCCAAGTAGCTCAGCTGGTTAGAGCGCATTCTTGGTAAGAATGAGGTCGGCGGTTCAATTCCGCCCTTGGGCTCAAAGGTGACGGGGTGAAGTAGAACGCAATTTTTAATCTGGTTTTATGAAAAGATTTTATCTTCTCATTTTTATAATCATTGCTATTCTAATTATTGGCGGAGTTTATTATATGATTAAAGATTGGGAGATATTTGGTCCAGAGACGGAAAGTCCGCCGATTATTGAAGATAAAATTACTCGGGAAGAAGTAATGAAAGATTGTCAGATGAAAATCGCTGGACTTTCTCCAGTTAAACCAGTTTTAGGCGGTACTTGGTATATTAATCGATTCTGGTTTATTAAAGATAGTAATAAAGATTTTTATGTAGAATACGAAGACGGTCATATAATGCGGCAGATTTTGGTTGAAGCAGAAAAAGGGGATGGGAAATTAGATTACAAAGTGGCGGCCTATTTTGAGCCAGGGGAGAATGATTGGATTTTAAAACAAGGTGAAGATAAATTTTCTGGAAGTTTATTAGATTTATACGAACATAGCGAAGAATTAGACCAGTGGATTAAAAAGAACTAACATGAGAAAAGAGTACGTGGTAAAATTAGCTTGTGATGTGTGTAAACACATTAATTATTATACTCGCCGAAACAAAAAAACAATCGAGAAGAAATTAGAATTTAAAAAATTTTGTAAATGGTGTCGGAAGAGAACCTTACATAAGGAATCTAAAAAATAAATTTATGAAATTAAAAGAATATCAAAAACTTTGTAAAAGAACGGCAAAGAGATTTGATATGAAAGAAAAGGAAATATTTACTTGGGGATTGGGAATTGCAGGAGAAGCAGGAGATGTTGCGGGTTGTATTAAAAAGACATTTTCCCACGGCGACGACCAGAAGAGCGGGATAAGAGAAAACCTGGGAGATACAATGTGGTATATTGCGATGATTTGTGATTTCTTTGGTTGGAATTTAGAGGATGTTCTGAAAGAGAATATTGAAAAACTTAAGAGAAGGCATCCAAAGGGCTTTTCTGATAAAACCGCCAAAAAGGATAAAAGAAAAGATTGGAATGAATAGATTTTAAAATGATATGGGCCTGTAGTTTAGTGGTAAAACAGCGGTCTCCAAAACCGCCGTCGGGAGTTCGAATCTCTCCAGGCCTGCTAAAATTGCCGAAATAGGCAAAAAATTCCTCCGTTATAAAAGCGTCTAATAAGGGCACTTAGCAGAGTAAAGAGTTAAAGTTAAGAATAAGGGTTCTTCATTTTGTAAAAAGATTTTTTAATCGTAACTCTATTACATCAATAGATAATCATAATTTGTATGGCTATATTAGCATCAACATTCATTCACACTGATTTCGGCCGCTTCAGGGTTTGTTATCATAAGAGTAAAGCAGGGATATGTATTAGTTTTTCAAAGGGAGATTTATCTAAAAATATTCCTATTATAAGATTTCACTCAGCTTGTCTATTCGGCGAAGCTTTTCACTCGCTTCATTGCGATTGTGATAGTCAAATAATTAATACTATGCGTTTGATAAAAAGGTATGGGAGAGGGATGATTGTTTATACATACCAAGAGGGAAGAGGGATTGGTCTTGAGAAAAAAATCAAAGCAATGGAAGTACAACGGGTAGAAAACTGTGATACCGTCGAAGCATTCAAGAAGCTTGGGTTTAATAGACCAGACTACAGGCATTACAAAGAATCAATTGATGCTCTAAAAGATTTGAAAGTAAGCGAAACAATTATGACATTCTCCGGTAGTCCAAGAAAAATAAAAATAATGGAAGATGCAGGATATATAATAAAGAAAATCATCAAATCGTATAAGTATAAAAAACACCTCAGCAAATTGGCTAAGGAAGAAATAAAAGTCAAAGAGCAAAAAATGGGTTATATATACTAACTGAATCCATTACCCCAAACATCCTCAGATTTTTACATCTAATTCAAATCTCAATTTTTTGTTTCTAGTCGGTCCTGTCAACTTGCCGAATTAGGCGAAATTCTTACCTATGCGCCAAAATCGGGAAGATAAAAATTCTCGGGAGTCCGCATAATCCAGGTTCGAACTTCATGCATTGCGGACTGCTCGTTTTAATTTTAAAAAGGAGGGGTAAAATGGATAGAATTTTTTGGGTGAATCAAAAGGGTGTTATTATAATTAAAAAGCCAAATCTTAAAGATTTATTTATTCTTAACAAAGATGCCCTGATAGAAAAAATACGGGCAGAGGAGAAAGAATTTGTAGACAGAATTAGGAATAAGGATTATTTTAAGAAATTTTTATCAAAGCTAGGAATGACAGAAGAGGGATGGGTAGAAAATATGGTTGATGCTGAATTGAAATTCATTGAAAAAGGCACGGTTTGTGTAGGGTGCGAAAAAATTTTTGAAGCAAAAGAAAAAGAGGATTTCTGTCCAGATTGTTTACTTGGCTTAGTTGAAACACTCCAAAAAAGAGGCTTTTTAAAAGAGGAGGATTCTCCCTGAAAACTCTTGGGCTGAGGCATTCGCCTCAGCCCATTTTTATTTTTCCAGCAAACCGCATATCAGCTAATTCGCATCTTTGTAATTATCCCCAAATTATCCCCAGTTGGAGTTGACATTGTATTTTTATAATTTATACTTAAAATGCGTAGTTGAAAATCTTCGGATTGGATACTACGCATTAAAGGACAACCCTTCTTCGGAGGGGTTGTTCTTTTTTTATTATTGACCCCGTAGTGAATTTTCGGCAGGTCGCCTATGGCGACCAAAATAACCTTACCCCGTAGTAGAAATTCGACTAACTAAAGTTTTTATGTTGCAAAGCAACGGTCGAATTTTCACTACGGGGTTTAGTTAGCCGAAAATCTACTACGGGGTTGACACACATAAATATATTTGCTATCTTTTCTTTATCAAAATCTGTACTTTAAAGGAGGTTAAATGAAAATCAAAATCGGAAAAGTGGGTAAGGGAATTTTGGGACTATCAATCCTGGCTGGCACTTTTGTTTTGGGTCTTTTCAGCGGCAAAGAACTCTTCCCAATATCTTTGAAAATCAAAGAGAAGAGAAGAGAAAAGAAAAACAAAGGAGGTGTATAATGGTCCGAAAAATTGAGATTCCAGACTCAAAAACAGAGGTAGAAATTTTTATCACAGAACTGGCAATGTTTCAGAAAGAAGCAGAAGAAATCGAGAATAGACTTAAAAAAGCCGTGACAGCGCTAAAAATTGATGCTGACAAGCGGGTTAAAAAAATTAACGAAATAATTTTAAGGCGCGTGGCTGCTATTTATTCTTTCTTTCTTAAGAACAAGAAAGAACTTACTAAGGATGGTAAGATCAGCATTGTAAAATTATCGAACGGCGAAATGGAAGTTTTTCTTACTAATCCAACATTGAACATCAGAAAAGAAGATCAAGTTATTACCATTCTTAAAGCTAGAGGTCTGGGGAACCAGTTTATCAGAACGCGAGAAGAAATAATTAGAGATGCTGTTCTTCAAAATCCGGGAGCTGTTGCGGATATCAATGGAATTAGTATCACTAGAAAAGAAAAATTTCTTGTCAGGCCAAATCTCACAGGTGAATCAGTAACTGAAGAGATCAAAAAACTCAAAAAACTCCTGCCCTGAACAAATTGGCACGGATTCGAAAAATCGAATTCGTGCCTTTTAATTGAGAAACCCTGCCCCGCATCAATTTTGCCAATATATTATTTTGCGAGGCGCGAGTGGCGAATAGCCACATCCCTTATGGGTGAAGCACCGAGCCGTGAAAAATCTCGCAAAATTCGGTGCTGGGGTTGACAGCCCATTTTTTATTTTTGATAATGGATAGTACTGCTCTTATATTTTTTTAAAGGAGGTGAGAAGAGATGCGTGATGCAAAATCGCTTGTGGGTGGCTTTGCGAGGGTCGTGGCTGTTGGAGAAAGGGAATATTCTCAATTAGTTGAGAAAATAGTTTGGGTTGCTGCTATTCAAGCTCGATTTGGTTCTTGGCTCTCGGCGACTGTAATAATTCCGCGAGAGAATATTCCTCTAAACGGGAAAATGGGACCCACTCTAGAGCAAGGAGGGCACATATGGCTCCGCAAGGTGAAACTCCAAGCAATCTCTTCGGTCAACTAACCTGATGGCACGAATTTGGAAACCAAATTCGTGCCCGCTTTTATTTTTGATATAATAAATGTATGGAAGAATTAATAAATCAGTTAATAAAAGAAGGATATTTAAAAACCTCTCTAATAATTGAGGCATTTAGAAAAATAAAAAGAGAAGATTTTGTTTTAGAGGAGCTAAAAGAAGAAGCTGATATTAATGCGCCCCTTCCAATTGGTTATGGTCAGACAATTTCTCAGCCCTTGACTGTAGCTTTTATGTTAGAATTACTTCAACCCCAGCCAGGAGATAAGATTTTGGATATTGGTTCTGGTTCTGGTTGGCAGACAGCCATGTTAGCTTACTGCGTCAAGCCCAATGGTAAGGTTTTTGCTATTGAACGGATTCCAGAATTAGTTGAATTTGGGAAAAAGAATATTTCGAAATATAATTTTCTTGCCCCGTACCGAACCGAAGGTTCTGGTTCGGGGATAGAGAAGAGGATTGTGGAGTTTATCTTAGGAGATGGGAGTAGGGGATATAAAAAAGAAGCGCCATTTGACAAAATCATTGCTGCTGCCTCGGCTGAAAAAATACCAGAAGAATGGAAAGAACAATTGAAAATTGGCGGAAG
>JBMORO010000028.1:6852-12077 GCA_049322295.1 Patescibacteria group bacterium
GGGGAAGAAAAAGTAGTAAAAATTGAAAAAGGTTGGGGGTCAATTGAAGTGGCTCAGAAATTAAGAGATGAACAAATTATAAAAAGTAAATGGTTTTTTGTTTTTTATTCTTGGATAAGAGGTTATAATAATCGCCTTCAGGCAGGGGAATATTTACTAAGTCCAAAAATAACGATTTTTGAGATTGCTAAAATTATTGCCAATGGTGAGATTAATCCTAATTGGGTAAAAATTACTATTCCTGAGGGTTGGACTAATAAACAAATAGAGGTACGTTTAAAGGAGAATGGCGTTATTGGGCAAGATGAAAAATTGTCAGAAAACTCACAAGGTTATTTATTCCCCGACACCTATTATTTCTATAAGAGCCTTGGTATAGAAGAGGTTATTAAAAAAATGCGAGATAATTTTGATAAAAAAGTAGGTAAGGACACAAGCTACGATATTCTAAAAATGGCAAGTATACTGGAGAAAGAAGTAATAAGCGATGAAGACAGAGCAATTGTTTCAGGAATTTTTTGGGAAAGAATAAAAAATAATTATCCCTTAGAATCTTGCGCCACTATTGCTTATATCTTGGGAATTGATAAATGGCGCTATTCCTATCAAGATACTCGAATAAAATCTCCCTATAATACTTATATAAATCTTGGTTTACCACCAACTCCGATTAATAATCCTGGTTTATCTGCTATCAACGCCGCCCTCAATCCCAAACAAACTGATTACAATTTCTTTCTTACCGACCCTGATACAGGAACAAGCATTTATTCTAAGACCCTTGATGAACATAACGCCAATAAAACAAAATATTTACACTGACTACTGACAATAAATTAAAAGTTAAAGGATAGCCATAATAGGTATAGATTTCTATGCTGAAAACTCCACAACAAAAAGTGCTTTATCTAAAGCAACAATATTTTTATCCGGCTATAGCCGACCTAAAAGGACGGGTTCTAGAAATCGGTTTTGGTAAGGGGAGAAGTTTAGCTTATTATTCTGACAAGTGTGAGATATTTTTGCTGGAGAAATCTGATAAAAAGATTCGGCTAGCAAAAAAGAATAGGGATGGCGAATATAAAAATATCGAATTTTTCAAAGGAGAAGCCGAGAGTTTGTCCTTTGAGGATAACTTTTTTGATGCCGTAGTAGTGTCTTTTGTGCTATGTTCAGTTATTTCTCTCGAGACGGCTATTAAGGAAATAGAACGAGTGCTTAGACCAGGGGGAAAGCTTATTCTACTCGAACATGTTAAATCAGACAATAAGGTGATAGGAAGAATACAGGAAATATTTGCTAAACCATATTCGCTAATATTTAAAAATTGTCATCCCAATAGAAATCCATTATTATTTATAAGTAAAAACGTTTTCGACTTATCAATTGAAATAAAAACTCCTTATATTTTAGGCAAGTTAATCTTTGTCGAGGCCCACAAGAAGATTATGGGTCGTGAGGGCTCTTGACAATAACATTTTATTAAACTTATAATTATTATATAAAGGTCCAAAAGATAAAGGCCTAAAAGAAAGCTAAAATATGAAGCTAAGAGAAATTACGCCAAAAGAATATTATTGTACAGCGGCAGCTTGTCCTGCGATATTCGAAATCACGCCCAAAGACTATCAATGTGCAGCGATGGCTTGTCCTACGATATACGAAATCATGGGGAAAGATAAGCTCGTTATTGTGGGTCATAAAGTGGATAATCCTGAAAAACTTGGAATTGCTGATAGAATTGGAAAGGATGAGCAAGCTATAATAATAGATAAAGAAATGCTTCGAAAGATATTTGAGAAGTAATAAGCGCGCTGTCAAGTTGAGGGTCTATATATTCTCCTCTGGTTGATAGGAATATTTTTATAGATTAAATTTAAGATAATCAAATATTGCCGCAGACAGTAGGTGCCGCAGGTGCGGAATAAATCCTACCGAGGCAAAGTAGATTGAGAGTTTTTATTATCTGCGGCACTGTCCGCATTTTTTATTAGCAATTTGCAGATTAGCATATTATTTGTAGATTTGCATTATACTTATGTTAACTAAAACCCAAAAGAAAAAAGTGATTGATGAATTGGCTGATAAAATAAAACGTCAGCAATGTTTGATTTTTACTGATGCTAAGGGGATTAAAGTAAACGAGATTCAAAAACTTAGACGAGAATTAAAGAAAGCCGAAGCAGAATATAGGGTAGCTAAAAAGACTTTGATGAGTTTAGCTATCAAGAAAGAGAAAAAAGACATAGATATATCACAGTTCGAAGGCTCTTTGGCTTTAGTTTTTGGTTATAAAGATCCCATTTCGATAATTAAAATTTTAGCTAATTTTGCCAAAACTAATGAGAATTTAAAAATTTTAGGAGGAATAGTGGAGGATAAATACTTAACCCCTGACGAGATTAAAGAATTAGCTAAGATTCCTTCAAGAGAAGAACTATTGGCTAAATTGGTTTGGTCAATTAAGTCTCCAATTACTGGCTTGGTTAATATCTTAGAGGGAAATATTAGGAATTTATTGGGTGTATTAAACGTAATAAGTAATCAATAAGTATCGAGCTTTAGCAAGGTAATAAAATTTTTCTTGCTCACGAAACCATAGTTCAGTTATTGGAAAAAGAGAGCGCTCACGCTCGCAAAGAAAAATTTTATTACCTTGCCAGCTCCAAATTATTATGAGTGAAGAGAAAAAGAAAACAGAGGTGCCGGCCAAATTTAAGAAATTAGTGGAAGAAATTGAGAAGATGAGTGTGATGGATTTGGCTGAATTAGTTAAGATTCTGGAAGAAAAATTTGGTGTATCTCCTATACCGGCCGTCGCTGCCGCTCCGGCCGCTGGTGTTAGTCCCGAACCCCCCAAAGAGGAGAAAACCACTTTTAATGTAGAATTGAAAAGTGGTGGTGGCCAGAAAATCCAAGTGATTAAGGTTTTAAGAGAGATTACTGGCTTAGGATTAAAAGAAGCCAAAGATTTAGTTGAAGGCGCGCCGAAAGTGGTTAAAGAGAACGTTAAAAAAGAAGAAGCCGAAGAGATGAAAAAGAAATTAGAGGAAGCCGGCGCAACTGTAGAATTGAAATAGTAGGAGGTTCGACCTCCCCGAATTGTTATATAAGAAAAAACAGAGAGTAACTCTCTGTTTTTTCTTTAATGTTTGGAGGTCGAACCTCCAAAAATTAGGATCGCTTATATATCTATCCTATAAACCTTTTGACCATTTAAAATGTAAATAGTTTTTTCATCTTCAGTAACCCAGAAATCTTTTAAGGAATCAAATTTATCAGAGACATATTGGATAGTAAACTCGTCTTTTTTATTCAAAGCAATAATTCTTTTATTTGCTGGGTCTAAAATATAGAGATTTTTCATTTGAGAATTAGTAAATAACTGGCCACCACTATTAAGAATTGGACTGACTTTTGGCCTAATTTCTTTAGCTTTTTTGCCCTGAATATATTCAATAATTATTCCATCAGCTTTTAGAACATAGACACTTCCATTAATAGCCAATGATTGAGCGTTAGTTAAATCTTGACTAAATTCTTTTTTAAGCCATTCTGTGCCATTAAGAATATTTTCTTCAGCAACATATTTTAAGATAGTCAACTTCTCTGTATCCAAAAAATAGAGGTTTTCTTCATAGGTGGTCATATCTTTTATATCGAGAGTATTTTCTAGCCCTGGTTTTAAAAGATAGGTATTATAGCTGTCATTTTTACTATAGATATAGATTTTTTCTGGATTAGATAAAAGGACGAGGGCGTTATCTCTGACCGTGCCAAGTTTAAAAGTGTCTTTTGAAGAAAGAAAGACCAAAATATGATTTTCAAGATCATCAAGATTAACTTTATAAAGAAATCCCGAATTTAATTCGTAGAAATATAAAGTATTTTCTAATTTTAGAATACCCTGGGGATTAAAAGTAAAGCTATTTTCTGAAAGATTAGCAATTTCTTCAGGTTCTTCAATATTGATTATATTGTTGATACTATTTTGCTGATTATTCAGATTTTCTTGAATTAGTTCAATGTTTTGAATTGGCCTTTCTTTAACCCTGTCAGGCAATTCATTTAAGACAAAGAAAGCAGTAGCTATTAAAGCATTAGCTTGTTGGAGAAGGGTTTGGGCCTTTATTTGGTCTTGATAGGTTAAGGAAAGTTCGCTTTGAATAGCTATTTCGTTTATTCTTTTTATAAGATTATTTACTTGATTTATTTTTGTTTCGTAATATATTTTTTGGATAAGATAAGGGAAGAGGATTATCAATAAACCCAGGAAAAATGTTAGTAAATAGTTGAGAAGGTTGGATTTTAAGATAGTGTTCAGTGGTTTAGATAATTTTGAAGGGGTAATTTTACTTTTTATAATATTATTAAGTTTAGTTGAATGAGAATTTAATATTTTTTCTAAATCAAGGCCGATGATTTCGGGAATTTCTTCTTGATAAGTTATCTTTTTTTCTATTGATAGTAGTTGGTCTCCAGTTTCCAAAAGTAAACAGGCTATAGACTTTACAGGAGCTTCTTTATTTTTAGACTGGCCTTCTAAATAATCCTTTAGAAAATTATAAAGTTCTTCAGTGGAGGGATAAGATAATAATTCTTTAATTTTTTGGTTGGGGGTAATATTTAAAATATCAGGAGTAGTAATTATTAGTTTGTCATTTTCCTCTAAAGTCCCACTGGCAATATTAGAAAAAGTTTTTAGAGGCGGGGATAATTTTGGGGGCGGGGCAAACTTTTTAGCAATATTACTAAGGGTATTGCTCCGAAATAAATAGATAAGCATATTGCCGGTTTGGCCGATGTGGATATTGTTCTGAGAGAAAGCTAGGCAAGTGAAATCAAGATTACCAAGCCACTCTTTATGACCTCTTTTAGTAAAATCAGCTAAATAAATATTGGCACTTTGGAGAGCCGATTCCAAGGCTTCCAAAGTAGTTTTTTGGGGATTAGAATAAAATTCTCTCTTGATAGCCGAAGCCAAAAGGCCAATAAGAAAGTCAAAGTTTTTGTGTTTTTTAGGTGGGAGATTAGAAATTTTTCCCACCAGATAGAGATTGCCCAATTTAGCTTCTTCAACATTTAAAACCTCATAAGAGAAAACTCCGCAGACTGAGTTCTTTTTGGCTGAGGGATGATGATAGACAATTTCTCTAAAGTAGAGATTGAGACGAGGTTGTTCCATGGGTTTTATTGTAGCTAAAATTAACGCTCTTTACAAGAGA
>JBMORO010000028.1:12177-14001 GCA_049322295.1 Patescibacteria group bacterium
GAAAACTCCGCAGACTGAGTTCTTTTTGGCTGAGGGATGATGATAGACAATTTCTCTAAAGTAGAGATTGAGACGAGGTTGTTCCATGGGTTTTATTGTAGCTAAAATTAACGCTCTTTACAAGAGAAAGAAGAGGGAGTATTATAGGATTATGGCTAAAAAGACAAAGAAAAAGGTCAAGAAAACGATTAAAAAGCCAAAGAAAAAGGCGAGGGTTTTAAAATCTAAGAAACCCAAACCGAAGAAGATTGCTAGGAAAAAAATGAAAAGAAAGATAATTAGGAAGAAACCAAGAAAGATTATTAGAAAGAGGCGAATTAGAAAGGTAAAAAAAGCTAAACCCAGAAAGAAGATAGTTAAAAAAGTAAAGAAAAGGATAAAAAAAATAAGGGCAAAAAAACCCAGAAAAAAGAAACCAGCTAAACCTCGAGTTTATATTGGCAAAGGAGCATTAGAGCAACTATTTGAATCTCAACCAAAAGTAAAGCTTTTGAAGTTTTTCTTTAGAAATTCTAAAGATATTTTTCAACTCAAAGATATTTTTAAACGGCTAAGAAGCAATGTGACTATACTTCGCCGAGAATTGAGTAAACTAGAAGACATTGGTTTAATTAAACAAAAAAGAGCCTGGCTAACATTTCCTAAAAAGCGAGGCGGATTAAGAAAAGAGAAAAAGACAGTTTATTATTTAAACCTGGCCTTCGATTTCATAAATGAATTGCGGAATTTGATTCTGAAGTCAACCGTTGCTTCAAAAGATGATTTAGCAAATAGTGTTAGAAAATTGGGTAATATAAAACTTTTTCTTTTAGCCGGTGTTTTTACTGGAGACGAGTCCTCAAGAGCTGATTTATTGATTGTTGGTGATAAAATTAATCACCGAAGATTAAATAATTTTTTAAAAGATTTAGAAGCTGAAGTAGGCAAGGAGTTAAATTGTGCGGTAATGACCACTAAAGAGTTTAATTATCGTTATGACATGTATGATAGATTTGTCCGTGATTTATTAACCGGCAAGAGTGAAATTTTAATAAACAAAGTTGTTCTTTGGTAAAATATGAAGAATTCTCTTCCTCGGCACATAGCCATAATTCCTGATGGTAATAGGAGATGGGCAAAGCAAAGAGGTCTTAGACCATGGGCTGGTCATCGAGAGGGAATAAAAAGAGCCAAAGAAATAATAGAGGAAGCTGGTAAATTAGAAATATCTTGTCTCTCTTTTTGGGTACTTTCGATTGATAATATTAAAAAGCGATCTAAAAAGGAGATTGATTTTTTGTTAGCTCTTTTAAATAAATACTTAAACGATTTGTTGAAACAAAAAGAGGTTCAGGAAAAGCAAGTAAGAGTTAATATTTTAGGATTTTGGAAAAAATTTTTTCCAAAGGAAATTTGTTCTACAATAGAAAAGGTTATTGAAGCGACAAAAAATTATAATAAATATTTTCTTAATTTATTTGTGGCTTATAATGGAATTGATGAGATAATAGAAGCATTTAAGAAAGTTAAAGAGCAAGCTATTAAAAATCCTAAGTTAAAGATTACTCCTGAATTAATTAAAAAAAGTCTCTTGACTAAAGATTTACCGCCAGTTGATTTTTTAATCAGGACTGGCGGTGAGCCGCATTTAAGTGCTGGTTTTATGATGTGGGATATTGCCAATGCTCAGTGCTATTTTACTAAGACATATTTTCCTGATTTTGGTAAAAAAGAATTTCAAAAAGCAATTCAAGAATATCAAAAAAGAGAAAGGCGATTAGGCGGCTAATTTTGGGCGTGTAGTTCAGCGGTTAGAACGTTGCATTCACATTGCAAAGATCTGTG
>JBMORO010000029.1:0-13703 GCA_049322295.1 Patescibacteria group bacterium
TAATATTCTGCCTGATGGCAAAATAAGGGTTAAGATTTTCAAACCAGTATTCCTGAGAATAATCTTTGGTTCTTTTGATTACTTCCTGCCAATCGGTTATTTCTGGAAAAATCGGGGAAATAAAAACCGAGGTTTTGATCCCTGCTTTATTTAATTCCTTCAATGCATCTATTCTCCTTTCAGCTGAAACTGCTAATGGCTCAATTTGTTTTACTAAATTCTCATCCAAAAATGACAGAGAAAAAGTAACCAGGCATTTTTTAAATTTTTTCAATAAATCAATGTCTCTTAAAACTAAATCTGATTTGGTTAAAATTTCTAAATCTGGCTGAAGAGGAATGAGTTTCTCCAAAATTTTTCTGGTCAGTTTGTATTTTATTTCAATGGGATGATAGGGGTCAGTAACTGAACTCATTAAGATTGATTTGCCTTTGTATTTATCGGTTTTTTCAGGAATTAAATCAGGGGCATTAATTTTGACATCAATAAAATGACCCCAAGGTTCAGGATGATTGGTAAATCTTTTCATAAATCGGGCATAACAGTAAATACAGCTATGCATACAGCCGACATAAGGGTTGATAACAAAATTAGTTCCCAGGCCAGTTTTTGAAAATATTGATTTTGCCTTAATTTCTCTAATTTTCATATTCCCATTTTAATCTCATAAATATTTATTTCCACTGACACTTATTATCTAAACAGCCGCAAGTTACACCATATATTTGAGCATTATAACATTCAGTATATTCGCAAGTAGTAATTACTGGTTCTTCACTTTTAGACTGACAAACCTGACCTGAACAGCCGCCAGTCATACAATCTGAATCAGTAGAACATTGACCATTGGTTGATGTTCCACAAAATCCAGTTGAATTTAACTTTACACATTTCGTTCCATCCCAACACCCGTCCCCACAATCACAGATTTTTACTTCGTGGCTATTATCTGGCGAACACCCGCAAGCACCGATTAAACAAGTATTGGGAAAATCATTGGTTAATTTACAACAATCGGCCGTAGTTACGGTTCCGCCCGAATCGATACAGGTCTTCTCTTCGGTACTGACTGGAGCTTGTTTCGACTCTCTGAAAAATACTAAATACACAACTCCCAAAATAACAACTATCAGGATAATAAATATAAGAAATTTTCTACTCATAAGTTCACAAGTTTATTGCTCTTTTATCATACTTTCTCTGGATAATTATGTAAAGTAAAAGAGGAGATTTTTCAGATTATCTCCTCTTCAATTGCCTTTAACCTGAGCAGTGTTCTTTTATGTAATCTTTTTCCCAATCTTTCAGCTTCTAAAAGAGCATAGCGAGCTAAAAATTTAATTATTTTATCTTCGCAATCCAGGGCTTTTACTAAGACTTTTTCTGCTTCTTTATTACTGTAACCAAGAAACAATCTTATTACTTTTTTAATCGTATAATATGCTAAGCCCTTACACACTCTTAAATCTTTCTGGCTCAGGTTTTTTAATTTAAGAATTCCTAATATCTGCTTTAAGTTTTCCACGTCATAATAAAGGGCCTTCATTTTTCCTCCTTTTTACGAACTCTCCGGATTGAATAAGGTTCGAACCTGGATTAGGGAAACTCCTGACAATTTTTATCTTCCCGATTTTGGTGTATAAGCAAGAATTATGCCTTTTCTGGCAATTCTCGGCAAATAGTAATATGGGACATCAGAACTTTTCATAAGGCTAATAGATAGCCGAGTGTTCCAAATTTAAGGAGATCATCACTGCAAGTCTCTAAGGCAAACGCTGGAGATGCTTGTGGGGAGTTAAATCCCAACCTATGACTCCTTCTTTTTCAGTTCATTCTTAAGCCAATCCAAATATTCTTTGCTTCCAGCAAAGATAGGGGTAGCGATTATTTCGGGCGTTTCGTAAGGATGGATCTCCTTGATGGCTTTCTCAAGCTTGGAATAGAGAGTGCTTTTACTCTTAATAAGACAAAGCCATTCTTCAGCCGTATCAATATTGCCTTTCCACCAATAGGTGCTCCCAATTGGCCCCAATATTTGGACACAGCCAGCCAATCTCTTCTTAACTAAGGTCTTAGCTATCTTTTCGGCGTCCTCCCGTTTCTCGGTGGTAGTAAAAACTTGGATATATTCTTTTTTCATATCCTGTCTCCCTCTTTTTTATTGCTTAAGCCTGTTTTGAGCCTTAATAGCTCTTTCATTTTTTCTTGAGCAAAATCTTTCTCTTTAGCAATCACCCCATATCCCCATGTAAACTCAGAGTCGTAATTACATCCCACCCACTTTCCGACCATAAAGTTTCCCACTCGATTAAGTAAAAAATAAAGTGTTCCTTTTGATATGACGTTTTTTTCTCTAGGAATATAATATCCGAGGATATATGCATTATCATAAACCTTACCATTGTATTTCCATAAGTATCCGCCCAATTTGTTCTCAGGGCTTTTTTCTATGTTCTGGATATTGATTTTGGCTCCCTTTTGTTTAATTTGAAGCACCTCGGTATTTATATTCTCTTTTCCTCCAACCGTGGTTTGCCAAACTGCATACCAAGTGCCAGAAAGATTAATTTTTTCTGTATTCTTGGCAGCTGTTCTTTTCTCTCTTAAACTTTCAACAATCATCTTGGTGATTTCATAGCCAATCGCATATAGACTGGCTCCTCCTACTATTCCAATCGCATATTTGAGCCAGCCAGTCATTTTAGATTAATGGTATAGGAATTTTTAAAACACTCTTTATGATAACAATTGTCTCCTACAGATGAACGTTACCTCTTTGCTTTTAAATTATACCATTATTAGCTGTTTGCGCAATAAGGGGAAATTTTGCCTCTTTCGGCAATTTTTGGCTCCGGGGCTACGATTCGAACGTAGATATAGAGCTTCAAAGGCTCTTGTCCTACCATTAGACGACCCCGGAAAGGCGACCCCCGGAATATTTATCTTTGGCAAATTTCTACTGCTGCCAGTTCTACTTCTATCTGGGGAAAAGAAGAACGTTTCATTTTGTAGAGTGCTTCAATAAAAATCTCCAACATTTTTGAAATTTCTTGAAGAGAAAATTCTTCGGCCTGCTTTGAGGCGGTGTTTAGTTGTTCTTGACTCAATTCTTCTTTAATTAATTTAGATAAATCTTTACTCACTTTAATCAACAGCAACTTTCTTGAATAATTTATCAATGATTCAACAAACTGAACCAAATCATAGCCCTGATTTACAAATTTATCAATAAAACTCAATGCTTCGGCTGATTTTTTCTTGGCTAATAAGTCAATAAATTTTATAGCTAAATTAATATCAACAATGCCCAAAATATTTTCAATGTCCTCAACTGCTATTTCTTTATCTCCGCAAAAAGCAATCACCTGCCCCAGCATACTTTCGGCATCCCGCATATAACCTTCGGAATTTAGGGCAATAATTCGTAAAGCTTTTTCCCTAATTTTTACCCCTTCTTTTTTAGCTATCATTTCTAATCTTTTAATAATATCGGGCAAAGAAAGTTTTCTAAAATCAAATCTCTGAACTCGAGAAAGAATGGTGGGCAACATTTTATAAGGCTCGGTGGTGGCTAAAACAAAAATAACATGGGCTGGCGGTTCTTCCAAGGTTTTTAACAAAGCATTAAAAGCTTCTTTGGTTAATTGGTGGGCTTCATCAATAACAAAAATTTTGTATTTGCCTCGGCTGGGCGTAAATCTAACCCTTTCCCGCAATTCTCTGATTTCTTCTATTCCTCGGTTGGAAGCAGCATCAATTTCAATCAAATCCATTGCCCGACCACTCATAATATCTAAACAGGACTCACACTTATTACAGGGCTCATAACTGGAATTATCTAAACAATTAACTGCTTTTGCCAGAAGACGGGCAACGGTTGTCTTCCCTGTTCCTCTTGGACCAGCGAACAAATAAGCATGAGCAACTTTGCCAGTGGCTATGGCGCTGGTTAAGGTCTTTATCACATGATCTTGACCAACAACCTCAGAAAATTTCTGGGGTCGGTATTTACGATATAGGACTAACTCTATCATTTGATTTTTCAAAAACTATAAATTTGTATCCAAGAAAATTCCAGCACATGGACAGGACTGTAGCTATGGCCGCAGCTACAATCCCCCACTGGTCGGGATTTAAACCACCAATCGGAGAAATAAATCTAAAAACACCAGAGGCAATTCCTACATTGATTAGGAATCCCAAGACAGAAATAACAATAAACTGAAAAAATTCAGTCGTCAATTTTTCAGTAGTTTTTCTTCTAAATGTCCAAAATTTATTCCAGACATAACTATTAACTGTGGCAGCAATAAAAGAAATTGCTTTAAATAAAGAATAATAAACAACTGTTAAAGAAAAAATATTAAGCCAAATATCTTTGGGACTAATACCAGAAGAATTGCGAAAAACAAAAATTAATAAACTTAACATTCCCCAATCAACTAGAGTATTAAGACCACCAACTAAAATAAATTTAGCAATTTGAGAAACAACGGCAATTTTTTGAGCAATCAAAAGAGCAATATAAAGAAAAATTAAGCAAGCAAGGGGAAAAAGTATAGGTAATCCTATGATAAGAATATTAAATAATTTATCATAAATTTCAGGCCTTAAAAGCCCTCTTATCACTAATAAAATTAACCAAGAGGCAATCTCGCCCAAAATTAAAACCGCGATAATATCTGATTTTTTCATATATTTTTATTAATTATCTTAGCTCAGGCTGTTCTGGCAGAACATCAGCTCCCCCAATACTGGTTTTAATTTTTGACCTTTCTTGGATTTCTTTTTCGACTATTTGTCTCTCCCGACCATACTTTAACCGAGACAATTCTTTAATCTTTTCCGCTGATGTAATCTCTGCTTGAAGGGGAGTTAAAATCCTGACGTTGAAAGCCGAACTAGTCTGGTTATTTATTAAAAGTTTCAAATAAGCATTGAAATTATCGATATTGACCAAATCCTGCTGATTGAAAACTGGCTCGAATTGTTTGACCAGAAACTCGGCATCTTCCGCCCCAATGCGGAAAGACAGGATACTGCCGACATTTCCGAAAACCGCATTTTTAATATTATCTTTCAACTGCCCAATAAATTGATGGGCAATAATTAGGTTTAGATGATATTTTCTGGCTTCAGCCAAAATTGTGGCAATACTCTCGGTAGTAAAATTTTGGAATTCGTCAATATAAAGATAAAAATCTGGTCTCTGGTCTTCAGACACATCGACTCGGGAAAAAGCAGCCATTAAAATCTTAGAAACAATAATCAAGCCCAATAAATTGCTATTTACTTCGCCCAGTTTTCCTTTGGATAAATTGGCGATTAGAATCTTCTTTTCGTCCATTATTTTTCTAAAGTCGAAAGCACTTTTCTGCTGACAAATAATTGGTCGCATAATATCATTAGCTAAAAATATATTGGTTTTACTAGTAATATAGGGAACAATATTTGCTAAGGCTGCTTCGCCACCAGCTTTTTCTGCTTCTTTTACCCAAAAATCTTTAACTACAATATTGTCGGTTTTAGAAAGTTTATAATGTCTAAATTCTTCATCAGCTAAAACCTTCGGCACCTCCAATAAAGTGGAACCGGATTCTGGGTCATCCATCACCAACAGCAAAGCATTACGCATATATTGTTCAAAAATTGGACCAAAAGCCTCGGGAATCGCTTCCCATAATTTTTTGAAAATGCTGACCATTTCATTAGCCAGGAAGGTCTTTTGTTCAGGATATTTTGGATCATATTCTAATATATTTAATGCCATTGGTCTTTCCATGTCAGCTGGATTAAAATAAATTACATCCTCAATTCTATTTTCGGGAATAAATCCCAAAATTTTTTCTGCCGAATCGCCGTGGGGATCGATAAAAGCCACGCCCTTGCCATTTTCAATATCCTGCTTAAGCATATTTAGAAGCAAGGTTGTTTTCCCAGTTCCGGTCTGACCAACTATATAGAGATGTCTTCTACGGTCGTCATCGGTCATCTTCACCAATGTTTCCTCCCCGCGGAATATATTATTGCCCAAAATAATACCTTCTTTGGACAAATTAGTTGGTGGAGCTGATTCTTTGGCTTTTAGCCATTTTAGCTTTGGTGAAATAAGCTGGGTTAAAGGAAAATGAAAAATGCTAGCGATTTCTTCACTATTCAAAATTATATTTTCTTTTCGGTCAAACGTTCTAAAAGAAAAATTAAAGCAGAGCTTTTTCAAGGCACCGCTTTTAACTTTAATAAATTTTAAAGAATTTAGATTTGGAGCACTAAACTGATGAAAAGCACCCTGAGAATGGGATAAAAGTTCATCGGCTCGTTCTTGGGTCTTGGCTGAAAAAACTAAACGGATATTTGTTTCAAATCCTATTTTTGAAGTTTTAGCTTGCAAGAATTTTATTATTTCTTCATCTTCAGGCGAAATCTTTGGCTGAATCTGCGGCTCTCCGGGTTTTGGTTTTTTTAATGACCTACCTTTTAAGGCGTCTGCAAAACTCAACCCCTGGTTCATTCTTTTCATTATTGATAATCCTAATTTATTCCAGTTTTCAGAAGCGGGTTTAAGAATAATCTGGATTGTGCCGCCTTCGCCAACCTCTTCAATTTTGCTTAAGGCGTTACAAATACTTTCTAAGGGGTCGACTTCTAAACCTTTATAGGTCTTTAAGGGTAAAATGTTTGTCTTTTCTAATTTAAAAAATCCGCCAGCAGCATAGCCATCGGGACTAAAAATATTATAATCTTCAATTCTTTCTATGGTAGCTCGAGGATAGAATCCATAAACTTGTTTTTCTAAAAATGTTTCATATTTCCTGGGAACAGCTAAATAAAAACAGATTTCTGCTCCAACAAAAGAAACAGCTATTTCTAAGGCGATGTAGGGCTGACCATAAAAAATTTGTTTAAAAAAACTCTTTTCTTTCAGGGCAACTAAACTAGCTAAAAATTGTTCCATTACCCCAATACGGTTTTTCTTCTCTTCAACTGAAATATCCTCTTTAATTTCTTTCGGCACTCTAATTAAAAACAAGCTCATATTCAGAGCTCGAACAATTTTCCCTTTGCCCTTTTTTCTCTCAAATATTAAAACAGCTACCACAGAAATGACCAAAAGGACAATAATAAATATAACAAGATAAATAAACTGATCTATGGTCATGTTTTTATATTTTTTCTAATTTTCCTTCCTCAACTAATTTATCATATAACTTATCAACTAAAATATCATGGAATTCATCCAATAAATAGGGACTATCCAATTGCTTAGCAATTTCAACTGCCTCAATTACGCTTTTTTCAAAAGCTAATTCAGTTAAAAGTTGAATCTGTCTTTCTTTCGGCTGGGCTTTGATTTCCTGGGCTTTCTGAATAATTACTTTTTGCTGAGCTGGTGGAATTGGCTGGGCTGTTTGAATCCTCTCGTATACTGCTTCCTTTAAAATTTCTTTTTCTTTTTCGGGAGGCAGTTTCTCTTTTACTTCTGGTTCTCTTAAAATCTCGGCTCGTTTCTTTTCAAATTCTTTATAAATTTCTTCAACCATAAGTTTTTATTATAGCACAAATATGCTATAATAAAAACAAACCCTAAGTCCAAAATCCTAAACTATTTTGAATTTTGATATTTGGATTTATTTAGGATTTAGAATTTAGATTTTTGAATTTTTATGTCTAAAATTCCACCAATTTTATCTATTATTTTAGTAGTATTAATGTTAATTTTGGCTACAATTTCTCAAAAACAGGAATCAGCTACTATGGATGAAGTTGCTCATATTCCGGCTGGTTATTCTTACTTAACTCAACGCGATATGCGACTTAATCCGGAGCACCCGCCGTTGTTAAAAGATTTATCAGCCATTCCCCTTCTTTTTATAAAAAACATCAATTTCCCTTCCCAAATAAAATCCTGGAAAGAGGAAGTAAACAGTCAGTGGGATTTTGGATTTGCTTTTTTATATAATTCCAATAATGATGCTGATAAAATTATTTTCTGGTCCCGTTTGCCCATGCTTTTACTTTTAATTGCTTTGGGCTTTTTTGTTTATAGGTGGACAAAAGAATTATACGGAAAGTGGCCCGCTCTTTTGGCTATTTTCCTTTTTTCTTTTTCCCCGACTTTTATTGCTCATGGCCGATATGTTACTACTGATGTTGGTGCGGCCTTAGGGTTTTTTGTGGCTACTTATTATTTTGTAAAATGCTTGTCCGCCGAAGCCTCTGGCGAAGGCGGAGCGAAAATAAAATACTGGATTATTGCTGGAATTTTCTTTGGTTTAGCTCAATTGATAAAATTCTCCTTGGTTCTACTCATCCCCTATTTTGGAATTTTGTTGTTAATTTGGATATATATTCGACATAGGGAGGTTAAACCTCCTTTCGGAGGTTTAACCTCCGAAAATTTCCTCAAAATATTTTTTGCTTATATTCTCAAATTTATCCTTATTGTGGTTATCGGCTATATTCTTGTCTATCCGATTTATCTTTTCCATGTATCCAATTATCCAGCGGAAAAACAAATATCTGATACTCAATACCACTCTTCTCATTTTCCATTCAAGCCAGCAGCTAAGTTAGTTGATTGGATGGTTGAAAAACCAATTTTAAGACCCTGGGCTCAGTATTTGCTCGGTTTATTTATGGTGTTTCAACGAGCAGCTGGCGGAAATACAACTTACTTCTTGGGCGAGGTTAATAATGTTGGCTGGTTAAGTTATTTTCCAATCGTTTATGCTATAAAACCACCTTTAGCTCTTCATATTTTAACGATTATTGCTATATTATTTTTGGCGTGGCAAATTAATTTAAAACAGGTAATCCGATTACCTTTTGGTAATCGGATTACCAAAAATTTAAAACAATATTTTCCTGAGATTGCCATGCTTATATTCTTGGCGATTTATTGGGCAGTTAGTATTAAAAGTAATCTCAATATCGGTATTCGTCATATTCTGCCGACTTTTCCTTTTGTTTATGTTCTTATCTCCGGTCAAATCAAGCGTATTTTTGAATATGTTAAATCAAAGAGGTTTAACCTCCGATTTTCGGAGGTTAAACCTCCGAAAATTTCATTTGAAATTTGGTGCTTGGTGCTTGGTGCTTTGTTATTATGGTATGCCCTCTCCTCGCTTAATATTTTCCCCTATTATTTAACTCATTTTAATGAACTGATCGGCGGAGTAAAAAATGGCTATATTTACGTCACTGATTCTAATTTGGATTGGGGCCAAGATTTAAAAAGACTGACTAAATGGGTTAATGAACAAGGAATTAAGAAAATAAAAGTTGATTATTTTGGTGGAGCGACTGTTGAATATTATTTGGGCAATAAATATGAGCACTGGTGGGCAGAACGCAACCCCCAAGAAGCCAAAGACAGCTGGCTGGCAATTTCAGCTACATTCCTCCAGCAAAATCGAGCAATTCCAACTAAAGGATTTGATAAAAAAACCGATTACTATTTATGGCTTTATGAATACGAGCCAATCACCGTAATCGGTAATTCGATATTTGTGTACTATATACCAAAATAAGGGAACAAATTTTCCGCAGCGAGCGTCAGAAAATTTGTTCCCTTATTTATAATAAACTCTATTTTCAATCCTTAAATCCACGTATTCTAAATCTTTCCTCGCTTCTTTTATTTTCTCTTCCAAAACTGCTTTTAGGGCTGAGAGTTGATCTTGGGCCTGTTTTTGTAAATTAAAAAGAATATACCAACTTTCATTAGTTATAACTTTCAAATCATCTGGCGGAAAAGACAAATTATCAAATTCCAAAACCTGCAAATTTATTTCCGAAATTAAAAATTCCCTTGTCTCGCCAATAAAATTTGTTATATTTTCTTCGAAAATTTTCTCCCCAATTTTATAGTCCCTACTTGAATAGTCCTTGATTAGAATAACCAATGAACCGCTGGTCTGGGGCGCTTCTTTAAAAATAAATCCCAATTTATCAATATAAAAACAATTCTTAGTATTTTCCTGACAAACAATTCCAAACTCTTCTCTTTCTTTTATAATAATTTTAATTTCTCTTTTTATTAGATTCTTTTCTACCTCCAATTCTGAAATCTGGGGGAATTTTTTTAATAAATCATTCTTGATTTTGCTTCCAGTAGCTAAAAAAATATTTTTGTAATTTAGATTATTTTTTATTTCTTCTGTCTTTGTATCTTTATTTCCAGAAATTTGTATCTCTTTAATTCTAAATATTGAAGAAAAAAGAAAAATATAAGCCAGAATTAAAATTAAAAAAAGGGAACAAATCAAGATAAGTATTCCCCTAATTATCTTCCTTTTTCTTTTACGATAATAAATCGGCCTCATATTTCTTTCATTTTTGTATATTTCTGTAATGCTTTGGGAATTAAAATACTCCCGTCTTTTTGTTGATAATTTTCTAAAATGGCAATAATCATCCGTCCAGTAGCAAAAGCCGTGCCATTCAAAGTATGGACAAAATTCAATCCTTTTTTGCCCTTATACCTAATATTTAATCTTCGGGCTTGAAAATCAGTGCAATTGGAGGTGGAATGGGTTTCCCGATAGCGATTTTCACTTGGCAACCAGGCCTCCAAATCATAAGTAGAAGCCGATGGCGCTGCCAAATCACCAGTGCAAACCTGAACAATTCTATAAGGAATTTTTAGGATTTGCATTAATTTTTCTTCCATTTTTAAGAAAAATTGATGTTCTTGCTTTGATTTATCTGGATGGCAAAAACTGAACATTTCTACCTTGTAAAACTGGTGAACCCTAAAAATTCCCTTAGTATCCTTACCATAAGAGCCAGCTTCCCTTCTGAAACATGACGAGAAAGCAACGTATCTTTTAGGTAATTCTCTCTCATCAAAAATCTCATCAGCGTGCATTGGTCCAATTGATTGTTCTGAAGTACCAACTAAAACCAAATTATCTTTGGGAAGTTGATAGATTTCATCACCGCCTCTTTCCATATATCCCATTCCTTTCATCATTTCGGTTTTTATCATTACTGGTGGAACAATTGGATAAAATCCTTGCTTAACCAACTCATTAAAAGCCAACTGAATCAGGGCAAATTCCAAATAAACTGCTCCACTCTTTAAATAACCAAAGCGCGTGCCAGAAACCTTGGCTGCCCGTTTAACATCAATAATATCTAATTTTTCGGCTAAATCAAGATAGTTTTTGGGCAAAAAACCAAAATTTGGTTTTTTGCCCATCTCTTTAATAACTACATTTTCTGACTCATCTTTGCCAACCGGCACATCGTCTAAAGGCAAATTCGGGATCTGTAAAAATAATTCCTTGAATTCTTTTTTCCTTTCTTCTAACTTTGACTCATTATTTTTTATTTTTTCTTTTAGGGTTTTTGCTTTATCTATTTGTTCTTTGTTGAGTTCTCTAAGTTTGCTAATTTTATTTTGTTCCGCCCTCGCGCTTTCTGTCTCTTGGGTTATATGTCTAATGTCTTTGTCTAATTCTAAAATTTTATCAGTGTTAACTTTGGCACCTTTATTTTTAATGCCTTGTTTTACTTTTTCTGGATTTTCACGTAAAAGTTTTATATCAATCATAAGCGCTTCGCTAAAATTAAATATAAAAGATAAAAAATAAAAAATTTTTTATTTTTGGTTTGTGTTTTTTATTTTTTGTTTTTTATTTTTTATTTAAAGACCCAGATCATCGGGTATTGTCTTCATCGCCCCTAAACAAATCTTTACAAATTCTTCTAAACTCAAACCCAATAACTCTTGGCATTTGGAAATAATTTCCCGATTGGCGCCATGGGCAAAAGATTTTTCGCCAAAGCGATTAATAACATTTTCCGCGGTTAAATCAGCAATTTTCTTGCTTGGTAGAACCAAAGTTGCGGCAACAATCAATCCAGTTAAAGGATCAACTGAAAATAAAGCTTTTGCCATTTTGCTTTCCGGTGCAATTCCGTGTCTTTCATTATGGGTTTTTACTGCTTCGCAAATTTCTTTATCCAATCCGGCTTTTTCCAACATTTCCGCACCAATTAAAGAATGTTTATCCGGTTCATTTTTCGTTTCTTCGTAATCAATATCGTGTAGTAAACCAGCTAACCCCCATTTCTCTATGTCTTCGCCAAATTTCTCCGCCAAATCCCGCATACACACCTCAACCGCCAAACAATGTTTCACCAAATTCTGGTTCTGTATTTTCTCATTCACTAATTTCAATCCTTCTTCTCTTGTCATATTTAGAAAAATAAGTGAGTCCGAAAAACCATCGGGCTGGCAGTGGGTTCATTAATGTAATTATAAAATATAGGCGTGGTTTTGAGGGCTTACTTATTTTTTGGACGCATCGTGGGAAATAATATCACTTCCCTTAATGTTTTTGATTTGGTTAATAGAACTGCTAATCTATCAATGCCAATGCCGATGCCGGCTGCTGGAGGCATTCCGTATTCAAGAGCTTCAATATAATCTTTGTCAAATTGATGGGCTTCTTTATCTCCTTTTCTTCTTTTTACTTCCTGCGCCCTAAATCGTTCTGCTTGATCAAGGGGACTATTGATTTCTGACCAGCCATTGGCAATTTCCAAACCATTAGCAATTAACTGAAATCTAGCTACTTTTTTTGGATTCTTGTCCAGCTTTTTGGCTAAAGGCGAAACCTCTACTGGATGATGAATAATAAATGTTGGTTCTTTAATTTTAGCAAAAACTTCCTTAACGTCTTTTTTACCGACAATTTTTTCGTATTCTATTCTTTTGAATCTGCCCTTTCCGCCCGAGGCGGACCCGCCTTTGGCGGAAAAAATTTTCTTATCCAAAGATTTTAATAACTTCTCGGTAAAATCCATCATTTGCTGATAATCCCAATAAGCAGCATAAAATTCCAGCATGGTAAATTCCGGATTGTGTTCTCTGTCCATGCCTTCGTTTCTAAAATTCCGGCCCAATTCATACACTTTTTCAAATCCGCCAATCAATAACCGCTTCAAATACAATTCCGGTGCGATTCTTAAATATAAATCAATATTTAAGGCATTGAGATGGGTTCTAAAAGGACGAGCAACAGTACCACCAGCCATTGTCTGAAGCATCGGCGTTTCCACTTCTAAAAATCCGTTATCCTCCAAAAAATTACGGATTTTTTTGATGATTTCGGAACGCTTTACAAATTTTCCCCTGATTTCCTTGTTTAAAACCAAGTCCAGATATCTTTTTCTAAATCTTTCCTCAACATCTTCAAGTCCATACCATTCACTCGGCAATGGCGACAAAGATTTGCTGATAATTCGCCATTTCAAGACATCTAATGTCTTTTCGCCTTTTTTGGTTTTAAATAGAGTTCCAGTCGCTTCAATAAAATCGCCAATATCAATATTTTCCAAAAATAATTTATATTGCTTGTCCCCGACTTTATCTTTTCTCAAATAAATTTGAATTTGGGCTGTGCCATCTTCAATATGGCAAAAAGTTGAACCACCATGCTCTCTGATTGAACGAACCCTGCCCACCAAGGTTATTTTCTTTTTTGAAAGCTTAGAAAAATTATCCAATACCTCTTTATTCGTATGGGTACGCAAAACCTTGGCTGGATAAGGATTTAATCCCGCTTTTATTAAATTATTCAATTTCTCTAATCTAAACCTCCTAATTTTTTCTAAATTTATCATATATTTTATTCTTCTTCTTTTCCTTTCATCGCCTCTTCAATGGCTTTGCGGACTTCTTCTAAATCTGG
>JBMORO010000030.1:0-1572 GCA_049322295.1 Patescibacteria group bacterium
ATGCGATTTCGAAGCATTTAAGTGAGGTATCAAAAAAAAAGCCTTGGAGCGAGGATGTGGAGAAGAAATAACAGTCAATCCACATCCCTATCAGGTAGATGGAGAGGTAGGACGATTTAAATTTAGGACACATAGCGTTATGAAAGGCGGGAAAGTAGAAGCTAATACAGCCCGACTTATTTTTCCTGAGCTTAAAGGGAAGGAATGGTATAGGACGAGCGGTTTCAAAGAGATAGCGATACTATATGGTAGCACAGAGGATTCATATAGGAAGACAGCTAATCTGATAAATCGGATACGGCATCAAGAAGGAGCTACGCCGGCACAAACATTACAAAACAATACAGAATCAGAAGGGGAAAAGATTATAGATTTCATAGACTGATAATTCCTAACTTTACAAAACAGATTAGAACATATAGAGTAAAAGATTAAGTCAAATGAAAATGCTTAACTATTGAGGGACAAGGGTATAACCATTTTAAATAAAGTAGTTATAACTCTTTGCCTCTTATGTTATAATGGATAAAGGATAAACAGAACTATCCAAAAAAACAGGGAGGAGGCAAAGAAATATGCAAAGGAGTAAAGAATCAACTTATTATCTTAAAAAGTGTTTAACTGAAAATTTCACTTGGTTTTTTGTTGTATTTGAGGAAAAATTTCGTCAAAAGCAACGGATAGCTTTTGAGACAATTATGTTTCTATCATTAGCTCATTTTTTTGGGTTTTACAATCCGAAGCAGTTAGCCGATTTTTTTGGCATAGGGCATCAACTACTTTATGTTTTTCTTAAAAGATATAGTCTTTATTATCTTAAAGAGATGCTTATTTGCTTTATGGTAAAGCAAGCCTGTCAATATCTAAAGGCTGTTATGAAAAAGAGCATAGCAACTAAATCCAGAGCAGGCATTACCTTGTCAGTTGATAACAGTGTGATTGACCGACTGGGTAAAATGCTTCGTTGTACCTGGAATTGGTATAGTGGTCATGCTAAAAAAATAGTCAATGGACAGGATTTGCTTGGTATTGTTTTAACTCTTAATGGGTTTGTTTTTCCCTTACATTTAGTCTTTTGTTCTAAACAAGGTAGAGCTAATACTGATAAACCAAGTTTGTTAATAAGTATGTTAAGTTGTCTAAAAGAGAAATTTCTCAAGGAAGGTATTGATCTAACATCCTTTCCTATTAGTTTGGACTCCTGGTTTGTATCCGAAGAGTTAAAACAAAAACTCTATCAATTAGGTTTTTATAAGATTATCATTGCTGGTAAAGGGAACTATACCTTCACCATTAATAACAAAAAACAAAAATCTTCAGATTGGAAAAAAGAGATTTCGCTCTCTAAAGACCAATGGGGAATTGATGTGCCCTCTTGTAGACTTAAGGCTTATAACCCAACTTTTGGTCATATTGTTCTCCTCTTTTATAAGAAGAAGACTACGCATCCCACATTCCGCACTTATCCACTAAGGAAGTAACATTTTTTAACCTCTGTGTCCAGGAGGTTGAGGATTTGGTGATGAATGGGTTTCAGATTTAGCACAAGGCGTTTAGTTTCTTCTGGTTGCG
>JBMORO010000031.1:0-12270 GCA_049322295.1 Patescibacteria group bacterium
CCCCCACACCAATTTTACTAGCATATAAGCAAGCGAAGCGCGAGTGGCGAATAGCCACAACCCAATATGGGCGAAGCGCTTCGCCTAGGAAGTATTCCACTATTCGTGGAACGCACTTCGCAAAATATATCTCTGGTAAAATTGGTGTGGGGGTGACGGCGTGCTTTTTGCAGAACGACCCAACGAGTTTTTGTGTCTTCTTTGTCTAAGTCTTTTTTGATGGAGACAGAGGGAAACCGAGTGTGAATAGCGCGAATGTCCCCGACTTGTCGGGGGCGAGATGACACAAAAGACCCGAAGCCAGGCGAGCTACCCATGGCCAGGATGAAGGCCGATGAAAATCGGTCGGAGGTCCGCACCCACCAGCCGAGCAATACTGGGGGATGAGCTGTGGGTTGAAGTGAAAAGCTTATCGAGCCTGGTAATAGCTGGTTCTCCTCGAAATAGCTTTTGGGCTAGCCTTCTATCAAGATCTCCAGAGGTAGAGCACTGGAAAGAATACTGTGGGATGACCTAGGTATTTTTACCAAACTCCGAATGCTGGAAGATTAAATAGAGGAGTAAGACTACGGGGGCTAAGCTTCGTGGTCAAAAGGGAAAAAGCCCTGATCGTCATCTAAGGTCCCTAAGCTAAGTTAAGTGATAAAAGAAGTATCTTGCCTTTGACAGGTGGGATGTTAGCTTAGAAGTAGCTATCATTTAAAAAGTGTGTAACAACTTACCACTCTATGTTCAACTATGGCGAGGTGCGCTGAAAATGTTCGGGGCTAAACTTAGCACCGAAGATACGGCCCGCTCAGAGCGCTTGCGCTTTTGAGCGGGGGTAGAGGAGCATTTTTCTGACAGTGAAGTCGTCTTGTAAGAGACGGTGGAGTCAGAAGAAGAGAGAATGTTGGGATGAGTAACCGCAAATCCGATGAGAAATCGGATCACCGAAAACCCAAGGTTTCCTTGGCAATGGAAATCAGCCAAGGGTTAGGCGAACCTAAGGCGACCCCGAAAGGGTTAGTCGATGGACAAGGCGTTAATATTCGCCTCCTCCCTTACTATATCAAAGGAGTGACGTAGTTTTGTAAATTAGGCGGGTTATTGGATTCTCGTTTTTGACTTGAGGATGTCTTTGAGGCAAATCCCAAAGGCACCAGTCCAAGAGTTGAAAAAAGTTTTGACCTCGGTCGAAGCAATTTAATTGAGCAAACTACCGAGAAAATCTTCTAGATATAATAGTGAGGGATTCGTACCGCAAACCGACACAGGTGGGTAGGGCGAGAAGCCCAAGGTGAACGGGTGAAACCTCGTTAAGGAACTCGGCAAAATAACGGCCGTAAGTTCGCAATAAGGCCTTCCGCTCATGAAAACTGAGCGGACGCAGCTAAAGATCCCTAGCGACTGTTTACTAAAAACACAGGTCCCTGCTAACTCGTAAGAGGATGTATAGGGGCTGACGCTTGACCAGTGCTAGAAGGTCAACGGCGTCGGTTGCTTCGCTTTCGCTTCACAACCGTCTTCAATTTCTAATTTCTAATATCTAATTTCTAAACAAATTCAAAATTCAAATTTTCAAAATTCAAAAATTGTTTAGGATTTAGAAATTAGGATTTAGGATTTGAAGTGAAGATGCGAAGCGTAAGCGGAGCAGCTGAACGCTCGAAGCCCTAGTGAACGTCGGCGATAACTATAATCGTCCTAAGGTACCGAAATTCCTTGGCATGTAAGTTATGTCCTGCAGGAAAAGCGGAACGACTGGGGAACTGTCTCAACGAGGAGCCCGGTGAAAATGCAATGTCGGTGAAGATGCCGACTACTTACGGTAAGACGGAAAGACCCCGGGAGCTTTACTATAAGTTCTCATTGGCTTATTGGTTTGGATGCGTAGAATAGTGGGGAGGCTTTGAAGTCCTGACTTCGGTTGGGATGGAGCCGACAGTGAAATACCCATCTTTCAAAATAATAAATCTAACCCCCTTCACCAATTTTGCTGTTATTATATTGAGCGGCGCTTGCCCGAATAGGGCAGGGCTATTCGCCCTCGCGCCGCCCGAGAGTTGTACAGTTTACTTAATTTAAAGTTAATCGTGTTATGCAACGGCAAAATTGGTGAGGGGGGACAGTGAGCGCTGGGTAGTTTAAGTGGGGCGCTTGCCTCCTAAAAGGTAACGGAGGCGTTTATCAAGGTTGGCTAGCTCCGGATGGAAATCGGAGTGGTCGTGTAAAGGCATAAGCCAGCTTTACTGCAAGACGGGCATGTCGCGCAGTTGGGAAACCAGAACTTAGTGAACCGACCCTGGATTATAGAATCGGGGAGGACATCGGACAAAAGCTACCCCGGGGATAACAGGCTGGTAGGTGCTGAGAGCCCATATCGACGCACCTGTTCGGCACCTCGATGTCGGCTCATCCTATCCTGGGGCTGGAGAAGGTCCCAAGGGTTTGGCTGTTCGCCAATTAAAAGGGTACGTGAGCTGGGTTTAAACCGTCGTGAGACAGGTTGGACCCTATCTACCGTAGGCGTGGATACTTGAGAGAGGTCATCCCTAGTAAGCAATTGCTACTATCCGAAGTAATTCGGATTGACAACGCGGCTTATAACGGTGGAATCTTTAAAAATTTGGTCTGTTGATAATCATTATTGCTATGGTCCAGCAATTGTGATACAATTTACTTGAGGACCAGATAATTTTTAAGATAATACCGTGGGAAGTCGATCTAAGACGAATTTAGCATATATAGCAGGCTTTCTTGATGGCGATGGAAGTTTAATGTTGCAAATCAAGAAACGGAAAGACGGAAAGTTGAAAAGAAGATTTATGTTTACTATTTGTTTTTATCAGGATTCGAGGCATGAGAAGCCATTATATTGGATTAGAGATATTTTAGGAATTGGTTATATATCAAAACGAAATGACGGAATTACCGAATTGAGAATCAATGGATATAAACAAAGTAATCGAATATTGGGGAAATTAATTCCTTTTATAAGATTTAAGAAAGGTCAAGCAAAAGCAATGTATAAAGCCACGAGCATCTTGTCAAGAAAAGAAGATGGTAAATTAACTAAAAAGGACCTGTATAAATTAATAGATTATATTTTGACTATTCAGAAGAGCAACTATATAACCAAAAGAAAGAAAACAAAAAAAGATTTGCTAAAAATTTTGGATTTGACCCCCTAACGACTTGAACCGACTTAATGTCGGTTCAGAGTTCCGACGCAGTATCGGGGCTAATACGCCGCCTCCCGATGAAAATCGGGATGAAGATATAGTCTACACTTCTAGTGATAGAAGATTAATGTGACGAGAGGACCGGGATGAACGAACCTCTGGTGTATCAGCTGTCGAGCCATCGGCACTGCTGAGTAGCTATGTTCGGCAGAGATAAGCGCTGAAAGCATCTAAGCGCGAAGCTCTTCTCAAGATTAGGTATCATAGATTGGTCGAAGACTACGACCTTAATAGGCTTCAGGTGTAAGTCCTGTAAAGGATTTAGCCGAGAAGTACTAATAAATCATTTGCCTGTTTATTAGCTGACATTTTGTGGACATTAATAAAAAATCGTGACTATTATAGGGGGGTATACTGGGGATGCTCCACCCGTTTCCATTCCGAACGCGGAAGTTCATCCCCCACCAATTGTACATTTTTGTGGCGACTATACTGGGTTTGTCCCACCTGATTCCATACCGAACTCAGAAGTGAAATGACCCAAGGCCGATGGTAGTGCTTTTGCGCGAGAGTAGGTAGTTGCCACAAAAGTGTAGAACATACTCAATAATTGGTGGGGGATAAAATTCCCCAAGGCCGATGGTAGTCCTTTAGGGCGAGAGTAGGTCGCCCTCTTATAATGGTCATAATTGGTATAAAAAATATATGGAAAGACGACAATATCAAATTAACTTAGTTATGCATTGGACCCCTTCTTGCGAAGATTTTAAATGGGGTGATTTGATGTTGTTATTTAAATTTTTGGATTAATTTTATATTTTATTTTTGAATATCGACACCAGATCGCCCCTTAGTGGGGCGATTTAAATTTATTTTAAGGGGGTTCTTTAAATGGAGAATTTAAAAAAGGAGAGTCCAAGGATTATTTTCTTGGAAGGGAAAAAGGTAATCCTAAGACCAGTGAATAAAGAAACAGATTTACAAAAGTCTTTAAAATGGATAAATGATCCAGGGATTAGACAATTTATTTCAGTTTTTTTACCAACCAATAAAAAGCAAGAAGAAGAATGGTTTGATAGAGAAGAGAAAAATAATGTAAGATTAGCCATTGAGACAAAAGAAGGTAAGTATATTGGGAACATATCTTTGGCGGGCATCGATTATCGACATGGCATAGCAGAGGTCGGGATTTTTATCGGCGAAAAACAATATTGGAACAGAGGCTATGGGACAGATGCTACAATGATTTTGCTTGAGTATGCCTTCAATGTCTTAAATTTAAGAAAAATTAAGTGGAGAGCGTTTGCTTTTAATGGACGCAGTATCGATTGCAGCAAGAAGTGCGGTTATAAAGTTGAGGCAGTTTTGAAAAAGGAATGGTTTAAAGATGGAAAATATGTTGATATGGTCTGTTTAGCGATTTTTAAAAAGGATTTCTTAAAGACCTGGAGGGATTACCAAAACGGCTCATAAAAAGGGCCGTTTTTCTTTTTCTCCAAAAATCTGCTATAATAAAATCAATGAGCCGTTATCTAAAAAAACAACTTACCATTCTTATTGTTTTTCTGCTGATTATTCTAGCCGTGGGATTTGGAATTTATTTTTTAATTAATCCTGTTGGTAAAGAAACTTGCTTTGACGGGATTCAAAATCAAAGTGAAGAAGGAATAGATTGTGGTGGTCCCTGCGGTCCCTGTAGGAAAAAGCCAGACAAACCATTGCAAATTCTTTCCCAAAGTTTTATTCCCACTCTCGAAAATAATTTTGATTTAGTTGGCAAGATAGAAAATCCTAACACTGATTGGGGGGTAGAGTCAGTAGTTTATAGATTTAGTTTATATGACGAAAATAACCAGCTGATTGGTTCTTTAGAAGGAAATACCTATCTTTTGCCTCAAGAAATTAAATACATTGTTGAGCAGAGATTTTACGCAATTAACCCCCCTAGCAGAATAAGTTTAGAAATAAAAAATCTAAAATGGCAAAGATTTCAAGATTTTGAAGAATTGCAATTAAAAGTCAAAGACAAGAGTCATCAATTAGTTGACGGAAAATATCAACTATCTGGAGATATTGAGAATAAAAGCACCTATAATTTAGATAGAGTTGAAATAATTGGTTTACTTTTTGATGAAGAACAAAATATTATTGCTGCTGGTAAGACAAATATAAACACCTTTGTTATGAATGAAACTCGCTATTTTGAAATAAACTGGCCAGATCAGATTAGCAAAGAAGTTTTTTCCTCTGAAATTAAAACTTATACTAATGTTTTCTTAGATGACAATTTTATGAGAGTTCACGGCAGTAAAGAAAAGTTCCAAGAATATTAAAATTAAATATGTTCCTATACATCTTAAAAAAACTTGATTGGGTCTTAGTGATCGGTGTTTTGCTTTTATGCGGGATTGGGCTTTTGTCGATTTATAGCACTGTTTATACTAAAGAAGCAGAGGTTTTCTATAAGCAGATGATTTTTGTAATCATCGGCTTTTTTTTAATGTTCGTTTTTGCTACTTTAGATTATCGGATTTTTAGAAGTCACCCTACTCTTTTAGTTTTTGTTTATATTGTCAATATTTTACTTTTAGTCGCGGTGCTAATTTTTGGTAAAGAAGTAAGAGGAGCAGTTAGTTGGATAAGAGTCGGTCCTTTAAATTTTGAACCTGTGGAAATAGCAAAATTAGTAATGATTTTAATTTTGGCTGAATATTTTTCTCTCCGTCATATCGAACTTTATCGGATTCGTCATATTGTTATTTCGGGAATTTATATGATTATTCCAGTAGCTTTGGTTTTTTTTCAGCCAGATTTGGGTTCAGCTATGATTTTAGTTTTCTTATGGTTGGGAGTAATGATTATTGCTGGAATTAAACTTCGAGAGTTATTAACTTTATTTTTAATCGGCTTAATAATTTTTCTTATTGCTTGGTTTGGGGTTTTGAGACCCTATCAAAAAGATAGAATTATTACTTTTATAAATCCCTATCTTGATCCTCTGGGTTCGGGTTATCATCGAATTCAGTCAATGATTGCTATTGGTTCAGGTCAATTATGGGGTAGGGGGCTGGGTCAGGGTTCCCAAAGTCAATTGAAATTTTTACCCGATAGGACCACTGATTTTATTTTTGCTTCTATTGCTGAAGAAATGGGATTTATTGGGGTGGTTTTGATTTTTGTTTTTTATTTTTTGCTGTTTTTTAGAATCTTAAAAATTGCCTTAAGCGCGACTAATAATTTTTCCCGCCTTTTCTGTGTTGGCGCGTGTATTGTTTTTATTTTTCAAGTAGCCGTAAATATTGGAATGAATTTAGGTCTTTTGCCCATTGCTGGCATTTCTCTGCCCTTTATTAGTTACGGAGGCAGTAATTTATTGATTAATTTTATTATTATCGGGATTATTCAAAGTATTGCCGTTCGCACTAAATAAAAACCCAAAGCCCATATTTGTCCAATAAGGGGGAGACCTTACACCCCCCTTATTTTATTTATATTACATACACTAATGACTTTCCCCCTTAATACAAATATAAACTTTGGGTTTTTATTTTGGACTTGGTGTGGAGTTTATTCGCTTTTGGCGGAGGTGGTCTTCTTGGCGAATAAATCCTCGCTAAGAGGGGGAGGTAGGACATCTTTAAGGTGACACTTTTCTACGATTGGATAAAAGTGTCGCTTTTTGTTTTATACCATCTTTTGCGCGATCGCGAAAAAAACGGTATAGGGTTGTTGACAGAAATTTAATGATATGCTAGACTATAAATAGGTTCAAAATTTAAAAAGGAGGGAGAAAATGGATAAGCACATTTTAAAATGGCATGACCCAGAATTCCAGAAAGAAGTTAAAATTCTTTATGATAAGCTTGTAGACATGTGCACACTGTGGGGATTCCTTTTTGGAAGTAGAGAGCTTGTATACGAAGGCAGGCTTTTATTCGCAGTAACTCATTTTCCAGAGCGCCACCCAGAGCTAAAGGACCTTTTTGAAAAAGTAGTTTTTACATTGATTGGCGTTGCTGCTGTTTGGGAAGACGAGAAATTCATTATTCGACCAGAGATAAATACAATTTACACCTACTATTCGGGAGGGAAACACGATTTAATAACGCCCATAATCAAAGCTCTAGCGCATGATTGTTTCAAGGAACTTTATTCGCCTTTCCGGGTAAATTATGCCATGAATTAGCCGCGGCACTCATGAATAACTTTTTATGGGTGCCTTTTTATTTTATACCATCTTTTGCGCGATCGCGAAAAAAGTGGTATGAGGTTGTTGATACAACCAAGGAAGGCGGATGACATCCGATGTCCCAAATATTATTTGGTTTTTGGACATCGGATGTCGTTAATTTAATTGAAGTATGGAAAAAATATAGGAAAAGAGGTAGAATAGAGGTATGAAAAATAGAACGCTTTATTTTGGAGACAATAATGAGGTATAATAGAAATATGACCGGGCAAAAGAGACAATTAGGGCAATTTTTCACCAAGAACTCCGATTACATTTTGCAAGGATTAGAAAAATATATTAAGGGTAAAATCATTACTGACCCCTTTGCTGGCAATGGCGATCTCATTAAGTGGGCTAAAAAAAATAAAGTAAAAGATATAAAGGGGTATGATATTGACCATAAATACATAGATGGCAAAAACATTTCTTATAATGATAGTATTATTAATTCTTTAAGATATAAATTTGTTTTAACAAATCCACCCTATTTACATAAGAATAAAGCAACAAAAGAAATAAAAGATAAATACTTTACCGGCAAGAATTCAAAATTTGAGGATTTGTACCAAGTTTCAATTAATTCCATTTTAAATTCAGAAGAAGGAATATTAATTGTTCCTTTGAATTTTTTATCAGCAGAAAATTCAAACAGAATCAGGAGAATGTTTTTCGAAAAATTTAAAATAGTTCATGTTAATATTTTTGAAGAGCAGGTATTTGAAGATACGACCTATAATGTGATTTCTTTCTATTATAAAAAAAGATTAAGGCAATCTGAGAAAGATGTTATTAATGCTTGGATATTCCCATCCAATAAAAAAATAAGACTAGTATTAAACAGAAGATATGGTTGGCAATTAGGAGGGGAATTTAAAACGAAAATTGATTCGATGAAAAATTTATTAGGTATTTATAGGGCAACGGAGGATCTTTTAAAAAGTGGCGATGAAAGAGTTGAACTAGCCTTTAATCACATCAAAGATAAAAGAACTTTTTATATTAGTAAACACATTAAAGATTTACTAGAAAAAAATATTATCCTATTAAGGGCTATAGACCATAAAAATGGCAAAAAAATACAATTAGAAGATATTAGAGAATATGGTCCGATTGCTTTAATAGGGAAGAAGACTTCAAGAAATATGGCCTACTTACTATTTGGGAAAAGGCTTGGCTTAGAAGAACAGAGAAAAATAATTAAATATTTCAATGATTATTTAGAAAAAGAGAGAAAGAAACATTTTTCTTTGTTTTTGACTAATTTTAGAGATAATGCCAGAAAAAGAATTAGCTTCGACTTTGTTTATAAGTTTATAAATTATCTATATTTTAATAAGGTTAATAATAAACAAAAAGTCTTATTTTCTTAGTTATGAATAAGTGGGTAAAAAAGAGCATAGATTTAGCTAATTCCAGAGGTTACCTTGATAAAATTTTTGAGGTTTATCCCATTGAATTAGGAGATATTAGGGGCGTTTCCAAAGAATTAATAATAAAATTCAGAAAAGCTTTTAAGAATAAAAATAAGAAAGATTTGATAAGGACACTTTTAAAATTTCCTAAATTTCCAATAGATGATCCGTATATAGCTTCTTTGCGAAGGCATCCCCATTTATTAGAGAAAAACCCGAGAACAATAAAAAGGATTGGAGAAAGGTTGTTATCAATAAAAATAAATACTATTTTAAGATTAGCTACTAAGCCGAAATCTCCATCAAGACAACTCGGAAATAGTTTTGAAAATTGGGTGCATACAATAGATTACCCCTTTTTAGAGGAAGAAAAATTTAAGAGTTATAGCAAAATAGCATTTCTAAAAGGAAGCGGTGTTAAATTAAAACAGTTTGCAATTAGAGAATTAGAAGTTAAAAGATTAACTAGAAGACCAGATTTTATACTTAAAGTAAAGAATAAATTTATCATAGGAGAAGCAAAATTTTTAACAGATTATGGTGGCACCCAGAATAATCAATTTGATGGGGCCGTAAAAATGACAAAGATTAGAAAACCCCGCGCTATAGGTATAGCCGTACTGGATGGCATCGTTTGGTTTAAAAGCAATGCCTATATGCATCGGGCGGTAAAAAAGCAACGAGGTATAGCTTTAAGTGCTTTATTACTTAGAAAATTTATTGAAGAATTGAGAAAAATTTGATTGGATTTTAAAAATAATAAAAAGTCCCGATTTCCTCGGGATTTTTTAAATTCACAAAACGCCGTTTGACACTTTCAAAATTTGGAGGGATAATAGAGGAGTTAAAATAAAGATATTTTAAACAAAATTTAGAAAATAAACCAAAATAACTCTATGAAAATATATAATATTACAAAAGGACAATTAATAACAATTTGGATATTTGGCGGTTTTTTAGGGCTTATATTACTTTTTCAATCTGAGGATTGGGGACAAGAAGCAAAGGCTTATTATTCATTGATAATATTTTTTCTTTTAATTTTTTATACTATAGGTTGGAAGAGAGAGAATGTAAAAACAAGTAAACCTACCAGAGAAGAAATCAAGAAGGCGGGAAAGGCAATTGAAGAAATTAATAAAGCATTAAACGACAAAAATTTGAACTTATCAACTGAAGAAAGGAAAGAATTTGAAAAAATACAAGCTCAATTATCTGCTTTAGTTCTTAGCCCCTGGTTTCCTTTGGATTGGGTACGAAGAACTATGATGCTTATAGTTTTTTTGGTGGGCTTATATGGAATGGTAAGGGTTGGTTATTTATTTATATTATTTTGGTTATTACTGCTTCCTTTTTCACCGCGTATTGCTGCTGTAATTACAAGATTTATCGGTCGTTGTATGAGCTCAGAAAATTCGGGGAATAAAGATTTAAACGATAAAAAATAAATAAATTTATGGTACTAATTAGAGAAGAATTTGTTAAACAATCAATAATTAAATGGCTTATTGATAAAAATTATAAAATTTCAAAAATTACTAACGAAAAGTTTGGTGTAGACATTAAAGCTTATAATTATAACGGAGAAGAATATATTATCGAATGTAAGGGAGAAACAAAAGGCGAGAATAGTTATCTTGATTTTTGTACGGGACTTGGCCAATTAATTTTACGTATGGATAAGGGGTTAAAACCATGGAAGCACTATGCCTTAGGGTTGCCTAACACAGGACATTTTCATCGTCAGATCGGAAAATATAAAAAGTTGCCAGTTGATATTCAAAAATTTTTTAAAATACAATTTTTATTGGTAAATAGCGAAGGAAGCGTAGTCCAAATTAAAAAATAAATTTATGGAAAGAACAGATAAAAAAGAGTGTCCTAAATGCAAAAGTAAAAATGTATTTGATAGAGGGGATAGGGTTGGAGATGTAGTTGACTACAAACCAAATAAACCAATACCCAAACCCAATCAACCGATTTATGAATGTAAGGATTGTGGAGAGATTTTTATTTATCTAGGTGGAAATGATTAAAAAATTAGACCAAGCCAAACAAAAAGTCACAGAATCAATTGAGAAAAAATAAAATCACTATTTTAATATTTTGACATCCGATGTCCGAAAACTAAATTAATAATATTTAGGACATCGGATGTCGTTTTATTGCGATGGAATTAATTTTCTGCTACGATTTGGATTATGGCTAAATTGATTTTTAAAATCCAACCCTTGACTCTGTCAGGGGTTTTTGATAGATTTTTAAATTTACAAAGATTGGCGATTAGTTCGGTAAAATACGGTGTCCTTAAAATAAAAAAGGGACATCAGTCTTTACCAAATAAATGATTTTGGAATAAAACTTATGTCCCAAGTTTGGCCTTAGTTAGATGCTGCTTGCGTCTTTTGGAACCGGTTTCCACTTTCCATTTGTAAAATCGCATCTCCATGGACACCCTGCTCCCATGTAAATAAAACCGGCAAATTTTAGATCTGATTTTGTCAATCTCCATCGATAGTTGGTGGCCTTGGATCCTTTTTTAACGTGATAACGTACTGTGTCCTTGGAGGGGCTCCATTTAAACATCCAAATAAGACCTTTCTTTTTAAACTTCTCCAAAAGTGCAGGTGTAATCTCCATTTTTACTCCTTTCATTATAAGAATATCATAAAGAAATAAGCTTATCAAGTTTCTACGAGAATAAAACCCTGTCCCAACAGCCATCAGACCCCCTTTTTATTTGCCCAAAAATATTTTTTCTGATAAGATTTGGTTATGCCTAGTTTGATTTTCAAAATTCAACCAACCAAAGAACACGGCCGATCTCCGGTTGAGATTGTTTTGCGAGATAAAAATAAAATTTTTAAAAGTATTACCGAGAATACTGATAATTTGCTCTCTACTCTTGACAAGCTATTAAAAAGGAATAAAATAGAATTAGAGACCTTAAATGATATTAAGGTTGAGATTAGCAAAAAGGCAGGGTTTACCTCTCAGAGGATTGTCAAAGCAATAGTAAAAGCCCTTAGCCTAAATCTCTAAATTATTTTTTGACTGACAATTGGATAAATTGAATAGAAAGCTATAAAAAGCCCAATTTTTGGGTATATCTCTTTTTATCTTTGAGCTAAAAATTTAATAATTCTAATAATTTTTGTTAATAATAATTAACCAATGTCGAAGATTAAATATTTTAAAAATTATCCTAAGCACTTACTACCTCTTCCTAATCTCGTTGAAATTCAATTAAATAGTTACAATCAATTTCTTAAAAAAGGGCTTCGGGAATTGTTTGATGAGATTTCACCAATTCGCGATTATGGCGGAAAGGACCTGGCTTTATATTTTGGCGATTATTATTTAGATGAACCAAAATGCGATGAATTAAAAGCCAAGAAGAATGGTCTTTCCTACGAAGCACCATTGAGGGTTAAGTTAAAATTGGTTAATAAAAAAACCAATG
>JBMORO010000032.1:0-12048 GCA_049322295.1 Patescibacteria group bacterium
TCCGGCGGCTCCTGAAAAGTAGGCTCGGGACCATCCCCGCAGGATTACTTACTTCAACCCGCGGTGAGAAGTAAGACGCCAAATGAAGGAACCGTGGATGAAATAGCGTAACCAATCGCTAACCGCCAACCATATAATGTGTTGCTCCACGGCCACTCTCTTCTCTTCCAGAGTTAATCATTTTTGATGATTGACTCTGTGAGGGAGAAATCCCCAAAATTGAATAATGGAGGAAGTGGAATAATGAAACCCGTTAATATTTTGTTCTGCGATGATAACCCTTGGCGACATGAACTATTTGTTACCCGGGTTGCACAACCGCTTCTTAATGAAGCGCCAGAAGGTTCTTTCAAATTCTTTTTTAGCGAGAGTTTAGCAAAATTCGTAGAGGATGAGTATTCTAATATAGGGAAAAAATTAGGAGCAAAATCTGTAGAATCATGGATAGAAGAGGAAAAACTTCGGGCGGACCTCGTAGTGACAGATTTGGACTTTACTCAATTTGGTAAAGGGAATTTGAGAACAGGTTTAGAAATAATTGAGTATTGTCAGAAATTTGCTGTACCATGGTGTCAATACCTTCTGATATCTGCGGACCTTGCATGGATTGCTAACGAACGCCAGTTTATTAAATTAGTGGAAAGGGGCATGAAATACGTAGAGCTCAATAAAGTTTCTGCCGAAGACAATTGGAATCTGGTGAAGAAACAGGTAAAAACTCTCATCGAAGAAGTTAGAAAAAAACCTTGACTACGATCAGTTAGTTATCCTTCAGATGAGGGGAGTAGTCGCCGTACTCGGAGCCTGCTGAGTCCGAGGAAAAATCCGCTGCAAACGCGGACTCTCATTCTGAGAGTAAACAGGCTATAGACAGGTATAGACCAGGTAAACCTGTCAGAAGTGGCTGAATCTTGCCACTCGCACCTTACTGGCAAGTCAACGCACTTGCCTCTCTTCCAGAGTTAATCATTTTAAATGGTTGACTCTGTGAGGGAAATTAAAAATTTCATATAAGGAGGCGAAAGTGCTTAAATTATTTAAAAAGAGTGGCGCGAAACGCAACGCAAAAAATCTTCTTGGGATGATTGTGGAATCTCTAAAAGAGAAGGGCGCAGATATGGATAGAGGTTTTAGGTATGAAGGTAATCCTGCAGCAATTGGGTATTTTCATACTGGTAGGATAACAATTCGTATCTGTGAAGATGCCCTCGAAACCATACTTGATTTACCGGGCAACACTCAGTTGGCGCGAGCATTACAAACGAAGGTAAGGCAGAAATACGGGTATGGAGGCTATACGGTGGTAACAGCGAACGAAATTAATTCAGTAAACCCGGAGGAGATTGCCAAGGACCTATGTGAAACAATTCTGTACTATGAAAGAATACAAAAAGAAACCGCAGAAATTGGAAAAGAGATTGACGCTAAAATTCGAGAAATCATTGAAAAACTCAATGTCTCTGAACAAAAAACCTGACTCCAATTAAGAGTTTTCGACCATCCTGTAAAAGGTTTGACCCTACCCAAACAAAAAGGGTCTTTTTTTATTTCCCTTGATTTTTTAAAAGAAAAGGGGTAGAATGGAGTAAGTAAAAATAAGGAGGGTTTGCTCCTTATAATTTTAAATAGGAGGTAAATAATGAGAGTATTGGTAAAACGAAAAGATTTTCTGAATCTATTATCTGGAACAAGTTTAATAACTATTCGCGAAACTCAGATTCCGATGCTTGAACACATTTTGCTTGTAGTTGAGAAAGATGAGTTAAAGGGCACGGTTAGCAACTTAGAGCAATATCTTATCAAATCTTGTAAAGTTACTACCGAGGGAGAAGGTAAAATTTGCGTAAGGCCAGGACTATTGGAAAAATTTCTTAAGTTAACAAAAGGAGAAAAAGCAACACTTGCTATACATAATAACAAGCTCTCAGTCCAAGTGGAAAACGCCTCTCTTATCTTAGAAGGATTATCATCCGAAGATTTCCCTAAAATTCCTCAAGTTGAAGGTAAGTCAATAAAAGTTTCTGGACTTCTCAAAGCCCTGAAAGGAATTGCTTACGCAATGGCCAAGAGCGAATTTAGACCCGCTCTCTGTGGAGTTTGTTTTAGTCCTTGTGGAAACAGAATAGAATTAGCAGCTACTGATGGTTCCCGTTTAGTAGTAACCACAATAGAAGCAGATAATGAATTACCTTATCAGTTTATTCTGCCAGCTAAGATGGTTCAAATAATTTTAAAGCTTAAGCTGGACGAGGTGGTGATAAGGACAGGTAAAGAAGCCTCTCAAACATCCTATGTTGCTATCAATAAAGATGAAGAGCTTACCCTAATAAGTTTTACAATTCAGGCAGAGTATCCTAATTATAAGCCCTTTATAGTTATCCCTAAAGAAGCTATGGCGCTGAAGGTTAAGGCTGAAGAATTAAGGAAAGGGTTGGTAATTACTTCCAGCTTACTTACTTCATCCAGATTTAAAACAGTTAGTCTTCGAGTCGAAGAGGGCCTAATTCTCTCTAGTGAATATCGGGAGATGGGAAGAGTTAGTGTGAAGATGGATGCGGAAGGGATTATAGCAGCCCTTAATTTTAATGAGAAATATCTTAAGGATGTATTGGACAGGGTTGAGGGAGAGATTATATTGTATACTACAGGGTCAGAAAAACCCTTATCTATTTCCTACCAGGATTTCCTCCATGTGTTGATGCCATGTCGTAGATAGCGGTTTACAATGGGCAAGACTGAACAGTTTTGCCCATATTTTATTTTCATCCTTGCAAAATTTTGGGAAAAAGGTTAGAATGGAGTTTTGAATTTAAAAAAGCCCTCCTACGCATGAAGCTACGGAGGACAAAGGAGGTTTGAACATTGAAAAATAAAAGAAAATCTTGGGACGAATATTTTATTACTTTGTTAGATTCAGTAGCAGGAAGAGCGACTTGTGATAGAGGAGAGAACGCGGCGATTATTGTTAAAAATAATCGGATATTAACAACTGGCTATGTTGGTTCGCCATCTGGTTTGTCTCATTGTGATGAGATTGGACACCTGGTGAGGAGAGTAATGGATGAAGAAGGAAATATTTCTCAGCACTGCATTAGAACCAATCACGCTGAAGAGAATGCCATTCTTCAAGCAGCTCGTTACGGCCCACCAATTGATGGAGCGACAATTTATTCTAAAATGACCCCTTGTTTTAATTGTGCCAAGATGATAATTCAGGCTGGAATAAAAAGAGTAGTGGCTATAAAGAGATACCATGCAGATTTATTATCAATAGCAGCATTTACGGAGGCAGAAGTAAAACTTGATATTTTGAAACAGGAGGTAGTTAAGTATCAGAATCAATAAGACCCCTTTGGGGGCTTTTTTACCCCCACACCAAAATTTTGGTGTGGGGGTTTATTAGTTCTTAAAAATGGGTTATTATAGAAACATATGACGAAATACCAACCCACAATCGGTCTTGAGATTCATGTAGAATTGAAAACCAAAACCAAGATGTTTTGCGATTGTTTAAATGAACCCTTGAAAAAAGAGCCAAATGTTAATATTTGTCCGATTTGCACTGGTCAGCCAGGCTCTTTGCCAGTAATCAATAAAGAAGCAGTAAATAGCGTAATAAAAACTGGTTTAGCTTTAAATTGCCAAATTGCTGAAAAAAGCTGGTTTGAAAGAAAAAATTATTTTTATCCGGATTTACCCAAAGGTTATCAGATATCCCAGTATGAGGCGCCGTTGTGCAGGAATGGTTATTTGGATATCAATAGCAAAAAAATAAAAATTCGCAGGATTCACTTGGAAGAAGATACAGGAAAGCTATTACATGATCAGGGTAAGGATTTTTCTTTGGTTGATTTTAATCGGGCCGGCATACCATTGATGGAATTAGTGACTGAGCCAGATATAACTTCAGCTATGGAGGCCAGGAAATTCGCTCAAGAATTACAATTAATTCTAAGATATTTGGGAATTTCTGATGCGGATATGGAAAAAGGGCAGATGAGAGTGGAGGCGAATGTTTCTTTAGATATGGGGACTAAAGTCGAGATTAAAAATTTAAATTCCTTTAGAAGTGTTGAAAGGGCAATTGATTATGAAATTGGAAGACAAAGAGAAATCTTAGAAAAAGGAGAAAAAGTAATTCATGAAACTCGGGGATGGAACGATACTAAACAACAGACCTTTTCTCAAAGAACAAAAGAAGAAGCTGAAGATTATAGGTATTTCCCTGAGCCAGATTTACCGCCCTTGAAAATTTCTTCTGAAGAAATAGAAAAATTAGGAGATATAGTTCCAGAACTGCCAGCTGCTCGGAGAGAAAGATTCAAAAAGGAATATAAAATTCCTGATTCGACTATAGATGCTTTAATAACATTTAAAAATTTAGGTGATTTTTTTGAAAGTACTGCCAGTGAATTAGATGCCTGGTTTAAATCAGGAAAAATAAAAACAGATTTGGATAAACTAATAAAACTAAGTGCTAATTATATTATGACCGAGTTTCCTAAGTATATTACTGCCGCTGGTGAAGTTAAAATGACTCCAGAAAATTTTGCCGAATTAATATATTTGACTTTTATTGGTGAAATTTCTTCAAGTGGCGCTCAAGAGGTTTTAAAAGAAATGTTTGTTAGCGGCAAAGACCCATCTCAAATTATTGAGAGTAGAAAACTAAAACAGGTGAGTGACGAGGAAGAACTTCAGATTGCCGTAGAAACAGTAATAAAAAATAATCCTCAGGCAATTGAGGATTATAAAAAGGGCAAAGAATCATCCTTGCAATTTCTAATTGGTCAGGTAATGCGAGAAACCAGGGGTCAAGCCAACCCCCGGATTGTAGGAAAAATATTTAAAAAGAAATTTAGAAAATAATTATTAAATAGACTTATAAATATGGAAAAAGAACCAAAGATTTCTCCGGAAGAACTTAAAAAGAAAGGCGAAGAGGCTCGGAAAAAGCTTCAGGAAGATTTAGACGAAGCTGTTTCTTTATCCGAGGAAGAAATTGAGAAGAGAATTTTTTCTATTGAAGGCGTGGAAAAGGGTAAAGATTGGGAAAAAATGAAAGAGCATTTAAGAAAGAAAAGAGGTGAGTAAATTTTTTGCTTGTTGGTAATTTTTTACCCAGCGAATATTGGGGTTGGATTTAAACCAAGTTATTTGACGTTTGGCAAAGTTATAGGTGTTATTTTTAATCGCATTGGCGATTATTTTTTTGTCTTTATAATCTTTCCATTCAGAATAGCCAATTGCGTTTCTTAGAACCATTGTCCATCCATATTTCTTAATTAACTTTTTGACCTCTTTTTCCAATCCCATTTTAATCATTCTATCAACTCTTTTATTTATTGCTTTTTTAAGTTCTGGTAATGATTTTTTGATACCAATATAAAGGGCATCGAATTGAGGCTCTTTTTTAAAATCGGGAACAGGTTTTCCGGTTTTTTTAATTATTTCTAAGGCCCTGACCAATCTCCGGCGATTATTTTGGTCAATATTTTTGGCTCTTTTTGGATCAATTTTTTTTAATTCCTTGAATAAATCTTCAGTAGTTTTTTTCTCTAATTCCTTTCTTAATTTCCAGTCGGGCTTAACTTTTGGAATATTTAATCCCTCAACCACTGCCTGGATATAAAAACCAGTGCCGCCACAAATAATCGGAATTTTACCCCCACCACCAATGTATTGGTGTGGGGGTGTACCCTTTTTATAAATTTTATCAATTGCCTCAAGAGCCAACTTTTTATATTCAGCAACAGTAATTTGTTTTTTAGGACTTGCGATGTCCACACAATGGTGAATAATGCCTTTATGAATATATGGAGGTTTAACCTCGTAAGATCTTACGAGGTTAAACCTCGTAAGATTAGGCGCTTTTCCAGTGCCAATATCCATTCCTTTATAAATTTGTCGTGAGTCTGCGGAAACGATTTCTCCATTAAATTTTTTAGCCAATTTGACTGCCAAACTACTTTTTCCAGAGGCAGTAGGTCCCAAAATAACAATAAGTTTGGGCTTGCTTATTCGGGGCGAGTTGGCTATATTATTAATAATTTTCCAACGCCGTTTTTTTTCTTCAAGTGGAACATTGTCTTTAAATTTGGCTGCCGCGGTTCCCTGACGAGTTGAGTATTTATTCACATAAGCTTTATCAAATTTAATTTCTCTAAATATTTTGACCGTGTTTTGGAACTGTTTTTTAGTTTCGCCAGGAAATCCGACAATTACATCAGTAGAGATTTTAATTCCTGGGATTTTTGCTCGGATTTTTTTAATTAAATTTTTATATTGTTCAATAGTATAACCTCGGTTCATTTTTCTTAAAATTTCATTATCCCCACTTTGAATTGGTAGATGGATTTCCTTGTAAATTTTTTTACATTTAGCAATGGTATTAATTAGTTCACCGGACATATCCTTGGGGTGGGAGGTGAGAAATTTAATTTGGAAATTGCCGGCTAAATCATTAATTTTTTGCAGAAGTTGGGGAAATCCATATTGGTAAGAATTTACATTTTGCCCCAGTAAAGTTATTTCTCTATATCCTTTTTTAATTAAGCTTTTTACCTCATTAACGACTTCTTTGACTGAACGGGAAGTTTCCCCGCCGCGAGCGTAGGGGACAACACAATAAGAGCAAAAATTATCGCAGCCAGTCATAATCGGCACAAAAGCCGAATTCGGGGATTTATACTTTGGTTTGATTGAAAAATAATCTATCCCATTTTTTTCGCGATCGCGAAAAATAGGAGATAAGAAAAATTGTTTTATATTTAGAACTTGATCAAAAAAACTCTCGAACTTTTTCTTATCCGATTTGAGTACGCAACCAGTTAAGATAAATTTAGGGTTTTGCTTGTCCGCCGAAGCCTTGGCGGAGGCGGAAGTTTTGAGTTTTAGGATTTTTGGCTTTAAGCCAAAAATCCTATCTATAGCGGTTTGTCTAACCGAACAAGCATTAACCACAATCAAGTCTGCCGTCTCCATACCGGCAGATTTTTTATATCCTTGCTTTTCTAAAAAAGCAGCGATTCTTTCGGAATCGCTCTCGTTCATCTGACAACCGAAGGTTTTGATAAAATACTTCATGATAATTTTTTGATAAATTTATCAAATTTTCTCATTCCAATATCCCCTTTTTCCCTGGTTCTAATCCGCACGGATTTTGTTTTTTGTTCAGCATCGCCAACCACCAACATATAAGGAATTTTCTGTATTTCTCCTTCACGGATTTTTTTGGATACGGTTTCATTTTCATCTTTAATCTTTACTCTAAATCCTTTTTCTTCTAATTCTTTACTAATCTTGCGAGCGTATTTTTCGTGGCGCGAGCCAACTGGAATTACATAAATCTGAATAGGGGAGAGCCAGAAAGGTAGGGCGCCAGCGTGATGCTCTAATAAAACCCCAACGAATCTTTCTAGGGAGCCAAGCAAGGCCCGATGAACCATATAGGGTCTTTGCTTTTTACCTTTTTTATCAATATAAACTAAGTCAAATCTCTCTGGCAGATTGAAATCAAACTGAACAGTAGTGCATTGCCAATCTCTGCCCAAAGAATCTTTAATCTTAATATCAATTTTGGGACCGTAGAAGATTCCGCCACCCTCATCAATCTGATATTTCAGTTTTAATTTATTTAATACATATTTTAATGTCTTTGTTGCTTTTTCCCAATTTTTGATAGTGCCGACATATTTTTGCGGACGAGTGGCTAAGCAAATGTTTAAACTCTTAAAGCCAAAAGATTTTAGAAGTTGAATACCAAATTTTACAGCCCTCATTACTTCATCAGCTAATTGTTCGGGTGTACAAATTATATGGGCATCATCTTGGGTAAAGCCGCGGACTCTGACTAAGCCATGTAAGACCCCAGAACGCTCAAATCGATAAACCGTGCCTAATTCTGCCCAGCGAAGAGGCAAATCTCGGTAACTTCTGGTCTGGGTTTTGTAAATTTTCATGTGGAATGGGCAGTTCATCGGCTTAATCAAATATTTATCGCCCTCAACCTCCATTGGTCCGAACATATTTTCTTTATAGAAATTTGTATGACCAGAGGTTTGCCAAAGTTTTATTCTACCAACATGGGGACTGCGGACAATTTCATAACTATTTTTTAAATGTTCTTTAATCCAATAATCTTCAATAATCTGTCGTAATATCGCACCTTTGGGGTGCCATAAAACCAGACCAGGACCAACCTCTTCGTCAATAGAAAATAAATCTAATTTTTGTCCCAAAATACGATGGTCTCTTTTTTCTGCTTCTTCAATTTGTTTTAGATAAGCATCAAGTTTTTTTTTGGTATTAAAAGCCACGCCGTAAATCCTTTGGAGCATGGGATTTTTTTCATCTCCTCGCCAATAAGCACCAGCAATTTTCACTAATTTAAATGCCTCGGGATTGATTTCTTTGGTTGATTTGACATGGGGTCCCTTGCAGAGATCAATAAAATCCCCGGATTTATATATTGTTAATTTTTGGAGGTTCAACCTCCTATTAGGAGGTTGAACCTCCTTAAGTAAATCCAATTTATAAGGTTGGTCCTTGAAAAGTTTTCTTGCCTCTGCTGCAGAAAATGATTTTTTTTTAAATTTGATATTTTGCTTTATTAATTCCCTCATTCTTTTTTGAATTTTCGGCAAATCTTCAGGAGTTAAAGTTTTTGGCAAGTCGAAGTCGTAGTAGAATCCATTTTCAATCACCGGCCCAATACCAAATTTAACCCCTCCAAAAAGGTCCTGAACTGCCATTGCCATAATATGGCTTATCGAATGTCGTATTGTGTCAATTTTCATAGCCATCAACGAATAACGAATTTTATTACTAATTTCCGAATTCGTAAATTCGCAACAGATTAGATATTCGTTGATTTTAATTCTTCTGCTTCATCGCAGAGGATTTTTAGTTGCTCGTCGCGGTCAGTGAGGCGACCACTGAGAATTATTATTTTTCCTTCTTGCCAAATAATTGGATTTCTTTCTAATGTGCCGGCAAAAACTAAGGTTTCAATTCTACCAGTTAAATCTTCCAAGCCGACAAAAAGCATTGGCTTGCCTGATTTAGTGATAAATTTGGTGATTTTGGTAATTACCCCGGCAATTTTGACCTTGCTATCTTTTTTTTGCTTAGCCAGGTCTTTGATTAAGATTATTTTGCCTTTAAGAAAATCTTGGTGCGATTTAAGTGGATGATCAGAAATATACATTCCCAGAAGTTCTTTTTCCCACTGGATTTCATCAGACTCTAATTTTCTACTATTATGATTATTAGAAAATAGAGGATGATTATTTATTGAACTTTCTATGCCAAACAAACTGGTTTGACCATATTGTCTGGTTTTTTGAGCCTCCCGAGCAAAATCTAACAAACTTTCTAATTGTTCCAATAAATCCTTCCTCGGAGCAAGTTTATCAAATGCTCCTGCCCGAATCAAACTTTCTAATGATTTTTTATTTAAAATCGCCGGTTTGTCTGGCGTAGGAGCAAGCCGAGAAAGAAAATCAGCCATTGTTTTATAGGGGCCGTTTTTCTTTCTTTCTTCAACAATCTCTCTAACTACATTATGCCCTACATTTTTAATTGCTGCAAGACCAAAGCGGATAGAACGAGGCGGGATGAGGGTAAAATTATCCAAGCTCTCATCTATGTCTGGCGGTAGGACTTGGATATTATGCTTTTTACCGTCCTCAACCAAGATATTGATTCTGTCCAAATCTTTTTCATCAGCTTGCATTAAAGCAGTAATAAATTCTTCAGTAAAATTGGCTTTTAAATAAGCAGTTTGGTAAGCAATCAAAGCATAAGAGGTAGCATGTGAACGATTAAAGCCATAAGAAGCAAATGGTTCAACAAAGTCCCAGATTTTTTGGGCAATTTCTTTGTCAATTCCATTTTTAACCATTCCCTCAACTAACTTACTTGATTGTTGGTCTAATAATTTTCTTATTTTTTTACCGACCGCTTTTCTTAGAACATCGGCCTCAGATGAAGTAAAACCAGCTAAATCTTTGGCTATTTGCATTAGCTGTTCTTGATAGACGGCAATGCCATAAGTATTTTCCAGAATTGGTTTTAACTTTGGATGAATGTATTTTATTTCTTTTTCACCGTGCTTTCGGGCAATATATTCGGGGATAAGACCCATGGGACCGGGACGATATAAAGCAACCATAGCAATAATATCTTCTAAAATATTTGGCTTCAATTTCTGAAGATATTTTCTCATTCCCGAGGACTCTAATTGAAATACTCCAACCGTATCAGCTTTTCTAAAAAGCTCGAAAGTTTTCTGGTCATCTAAAGGAATAGTATCAATATCAATTTTTATACCCCTTAATTTTTCTATTAGATTAATTGCGCTTTCAATAATAGTTAAGTTTTTTAATCCCAGAAAATCAATTTTTAAAAGACCAAGGGCTTCAATGCTGTGCATTTCATATTGGGTGACAATGGTTTGGTCATCTTGGGTTGGATGTTGACGAGGCACTAAATTATCGATATGGTCTCGAGTGATTACAATTCCCGCTGCGTGAGTTGAAGCATGACGGGCTACACCTTCTAATTTTTTAGCTATATCAATTAGGGTTTTTACTTGGTCATCAGTATCATAAGCATTTGAGAGTTCGGGAACTTTCTCTAAGGCTTCTTTTAAAGAAAAACCAAAAGGTATCATTTTGGCAATCTGGTCGCAAAAAGTGTAAGTGTATCCCAAGGCCCTGCCAGCATCTCTGACCGCGGCCCGGGCAGCCATTGTTCCAAAGGTAATAATTTGAGCCACATGGTCTTCCCCAAATTTTTTGCTGATATAATTGATTACCTCATCGCGCCTAATATCAGCAAAATCAAGGTCAATATCAGGCATACTGATTCTTTCAGGATTTAAAAATCTTTCAAAAAGCAGGCGATATTTTAAGGGATCAACATTAGTAATATTCAGAAGATAAGAAACCAAAGAACCAGCAGCTGAACCTCGGCCAGGACCAACCACAATTCCTTGATTTTTTGCCCAATTTACTACATCTTGGACAATCAAGAAATAGGAAGCAAAACCAGTTTTTTTGATTGTTTTTAATTCAAAATCTAATCTCTCTCTAATTTCAGCTAATTGCTTTTGACCATCTTTCTTATCAAATAAAGTCAAAGGAAATCTCTTAGCAAAACCTTGTTCGCATAATTTTTCTAAATACGAGTCAGCAGTTTCTTCCTCTGGCAGAGGAAAATCGGGAAGTTCAATTTTGTCTAATTCAATTTTTAAGTTACATTGAATAGCAATTTTTTGAGTATTATCAATTGCCTCAGGAATATTTTTAAAAGCGCGAATCATTTGATCAGTTGATTTAAAGGAATAATCTTCTCCCTTCATGGTCATTCTTTCTTTTTCGTCAACCGTGTGAGTGGTTTGGATACACAATAGAACATCGTGAACATCAGCATCGTCTTTATTTAAATAATGGACATCATTGGTAGCTACTAAGGGTATGCCAGTTTCTTTGGCTAGTTTTATCATTCCTTTATTGGCTCTGACCTGGTCTAATTCATTGGGATGGTCTTGGAGCTCTAAATAGAAATTTCCTTGACCAAAAATTTCATTATATTCTAAAGCTGATTTTTTAGCCTGAGCCCAATCTTCGGCTAAAATTGCGGATGGAATTTCTCCCTGAAGACAACTGGTTAAAGCAATTAATCCTTGGCTGTGTTGCCTTAGAAGTTCTTTATCAATTCTCGGCTTGTAATAAAATCCCTCAAGGTGGCTTTTGGTTACCAATTTGATTAAATTACGATAACCAATTTCATTTTTAGCTAGAAGGACAAGATGATATCGGATATCCATTTTACCTGCCCCTTTTTCAAAATGACTTGCTGGAGTAAGATACATTTCTACTCCAATAATCGGTTTAATATCAGCGGCCAGGCATTTCCTATAAAATTCAATTGCTCCATACATTGCCCCGTGGTCAGTTAAAGCCAAAGAGTCCATTTTCATTTCTTTGGCTTTTTCAATTAACTCATCAATCTTCGCTAACCCGTCAAGAAGGGAATAATGAG
>JBMORO010000033.1:0-11803 GCA_049322295.1 Patescibacteria group bacterium
GGAATTAAAAATATTGAAATCTCTTTAAGAAGAGCAGAATTAAGAAAAGAGATTGCTCGACTGAAAAAAGAGAGACGACTCGCTCTTTTTAAAAATGATTTGATATCTCGAGAAGAAAAAGAAGACTTAGAACTCAATCAGAGTCTTTTAGAGGCAGATATTGAATCACTGAATCAGAGTTTAGAGCAGATGAGATCTCAACTTGAATCCAGTAAAATCGAATTATCGTATACGGTAATAAATGCGCCCATTGACGGAGTTGTTCTGGAAAGAAAAGTAAATGAAGGTCAAACAGTTGTTTCTGGTTTTCAAGCCCCGATTCTTTTTAGAGTAGCAGATTTGAAAAATATGCAGATCGAATGCGATATTGATGAAAAATATCTTAATCATATCAAAGAAGGCAGAGAGGTAGAGTTCGATGTCGCCTACACGACCCATAAGTTTAAAGGCAGCATAAAACAAATAAGGTATTCTCCTAAAATTGTTGAGGGAACTGCAAGGTATCCAACGATTATTGAAGTGAATAACAGCGAAATGAGACTGATTCCTGGAGTGGTAAGGGTCAGACTTGAAGAAAAACTAAATTGAGATGTTTATTGGGGCAATTTCCAGGTAAGGAAATTGCCCCTTTTCTATTTTTCTAGCTTTTAAGATTAGGTGATTTGTGATATAGTAAAAAACTAAGAAACAATTCAATAATTTATGAAAAAATTTATTATCATTGGAGTAGTATTGATGGTTGCTGTGGCAGCAGTTTTGGTATTACAGAGAAGCACCAAAGAAAGCGAAGAGTATACTTTGCCGGAAATAGTTTATTGCGGGCACAAAAAAGAGATTAGCCCAGATAAATTATCACAGATAAGCTATGTTGAAGAGAGTATGTGTTCGCTTTTTAGAGGCGAAGCTTTCGCGTCAGTAGAAGATGCCAAGGCAAAATATGGTGTTAAAGTAGATTTAGCCCAAAAAACAACTTCACTCAAAACACTTGCCATCACTCATCATTCAGCTTATCCTGGTGACAAAGTTAGGGCAGGAGACAAAGAAATTAAAATTTTAAGCGTAAATGCCAGTTCTGCCCAGTTTGAAGTTGACAATGTGTCAAAAACCATAGCAGTCAATCAAACTGATAATTTTGATAATTTAGAAATAAAAGTTAAATTTGCCTGTGGGATTACTTATCGCACAGATTTTAATGTAACAGAATATGCCTGTTGTCCCTTAGAAGAGGAAGGAGGTATTTCGAAATGGTTTATTAAAATAGCTAAAGCAGAGGACGAAGAAGAAATAGATGAAGATGAAAGTGATTTTATAAGGAAAATCCGAGAAGAAACAGAAGAAGATCTGAAAATGTCGGGACGAAGTGGCTACAGGGGAGTGATTCTTCCTAAAAATGTTGCCCGGGATTATCCGAGCACTGATTTTGTGATGTTGCCCTTTTTAGCTGTTCCCAATGAGCTTTGTTGCGGCTGTAAGCAGGAGTATAAAAATCTTTCTTGGTGGGGAGGATATTTAAGCGGTCAAGTCCTCAGTGAGCTTTCAAAAACTATTACCGAACTTAATGAGCAAAAAAGTGAATTTGAAGAAGACCCTTATACTTTGGTTGAGCGGGATGAAAAAGCAATGCGCTTTGCTCTGGGCGAAATAAACCTTATTAAGCAAAACGAGGAGTATTTTGACCCTGATACGCGTATTCCCAAAGGAGAGTGGATTAATCCAGATTATGTGATTGAGGGCGGAATGGAATTTCGCTGCTGTGAGAATTCTAAACTTGTTCAGGTAACATTTATTGCCAGATTTATCAATGCTAAAACTGAAAAAGAATTTGAAAAAGTAAGCTATGCGCCGGCCCAGTGTTTTGACCTCGTCCAAGAGCCCGGCAAATTGAAAGCAGCTGTAGAAGATTTTGCCGAAGAAGTTAGCAGCGCAACGAAAAATCGTTTTGTGAAGAAAAAATAAAATTTTAAAATTGACATAAATCTTCTAATTTTATATAATAGCTTTATCCTTAAAAGGAGGGAAAAATGAAAATATTTGAGATTTTAATGCTGGTTGTGGGAGTTTTTATAATTATCACCGCGGGGTCAATTTGTAAGGGATGGATAGAAGAAATCATTGTTGTTACTGTTGGCGTTTTTATTGGTATTGTCATTCCTGAGTTTGTTAAGAGAAAATGGAGAAGGAGGTAAAAAATGGACATTACAGATAAGGAAGTAGAAAGTTTAAAATTTATGCTGAAGAGTTTAAGAAATCGGATTCCTGACGAAAGGAACGCTCACCGACATTTTTATTTGACATTCAGTGTAGTTAGAAGACTTATAAGAATTTTTGTAGAAAAAGATAACAAGAAAGCTGAGGAGATTTTGGCAGAGTTGTTAAATCATGAGAATGAAGGAATTCAATTTTTAGCTCTTTGCGCTCTTTTGGATGCCCAAAACAGAGAAATAGATCTAACCCCTGAAACCCACATAAAGATGCTCCAGTTCAAGAATAATCCAGTTAATCAGAGAATCTGGGATCTGGTGTTCGCCAATCTTAAAGCTGACAAAGCGCCCTTCAATTAAAGAGGAGACAAGAAAACAATCTCCTCTTTATTTTTGACCTTCTTGCTTGACAAAACAACATTAATCTGCTATACTTAAAACAAAAAGGAGGTTTAAATGAAAAAAGATTGGGGATTGATTTTGCTCATTGCTGCTTGCTGTTTTTTGCTTGGCTTGATAATCGGCCTGCCAGTTGGTTCCAAAGTTGAAAATGCCCGGCTTAGGCAACAATCCGAGGAAGCAATGGATTTTTTTCAGGTCGGCGATTTAAAAATCGGATTTTTCATCGCCAAGAGCGTTGAGGAAGAATATAAAGAAGCCGTGGAGAATCTAGTTGAGCAGTTCAGTTTGGTAGCAGGAAATGCCCTGGCCAGAACCGAGGCGTATGGAAGACCTGAATATATTGAGGCTTTAAGACAACGAATTGCCGATGCCAAAAGATTGGAAGACTTGCCATCATCCCGACCATCCGATCGCGACTAATACAAGAACGACTCCTAACGGGTGGGAGCAGAAGCTCCCGCCCTCTTTTTATTTATCGCCATTTTGGCGATTTTTTGCTATAATAAAGTGGCATGAAAAAGCTTGGGTTGATAATATTAGAAAGTAAAACCTCAATTGAGGAAGCGCTTTTAAATAGAAGAAGTATTAGAGAATACAAAGATGAATCTCTGGGCCCCCGAGAGATTTCCCAGATTTTGTGGTCAGTTCAAGGAATTACTGCTCCTGAGGGGGGTGGCCGGACTGCTCCTTCAGCTGGCGCTCTCTATCCTTTAGAAATTTATTTAGTAGTAAGAAAAGCAGAAAATCTTGAGCCAGGAGTATACAAATATTTACCAGAAGGCCATAAAATAAAGAGAATTTTAGAAGGTGATGTAAGTAATGAGCTAGCCCGCGCGGGTCTAGGACAAATGTTTATAGCCCAAGCACCAATAAATTTGATTATTTCGGCTATTTTTTCGCGGGTAACCAGAAAATATGGCGAACGAGGCAATAATTATGTTTATATGGAAGCAGGTCATTCTGCTCAAAATGTTTATTTACAGGTCGAAAGCCTAGGATTAGGAACAGTAACAGTGGGAGCTTTTATTGATGAAGAGGTTAGAAAGATTTTAAGTTTAGCCGAGGAAGAAGTTCCTTTATATATAATGCCAATTGGGAGAGTTGAAAAGAAATCATGAAAAAATTTTGGTTAATAATATTAATTTTAGTTATGATTGGGGGCGTTTGGTTTGTTTTAAGATTTGTGATTGGGGGAAGCGAAAACACTTGGATTTGCGAAGATGGTCAGTGGGTAAAACATGGCAATCCCCGAGATCCGATGCCGATAAAAGGATGCGGGGAAGAACAGCAACTAAACATACAAAAAAATTCGTCTCGAGAGGCCGTCGGGACGAATTTAGTTAAAGAATTAATTTTATTAGACGTGCCATTTACCGCCCAAGCGCCATTTAGTCAGTGGAATAATCCAATATATCAGAATGCTTGCGAAGAGGCATCATTATTAATGGCGATTTTATGGGTGAGGGGAATAAAATCAATCTCCAAAGAAGAGGCGACTTTGGAGATTAGGAAACTTGTTGAATTTTCCGCCAAAGGCGGATCCGCCTCGGGCGGAGAAATTGAAAAATACAATAATTTTTATGACCATTCAGCCAAAGATACAGCCCAGATTATGCGAGATTATTTCGGTTATAATAATATTGAGTTAAAAAACGATATTTCGGTTGAAGATATAAAAACAGAATTATTAAATGGAAATCTAGTAATTGTGCCAATAAATGGTCGAAAACTCGGTAATCCCTTTTATACCCCGCCCGGTCCATTAGAGCATATGTTGGTGATTATTGGTTATGATTTTAATACTAAAGAATTTATTACCAATGATGCTGGTACTAGGCACGGAGAAAAATATCGTTATAAAGAAAATGTTTTGGAAAATGCTTTGCAAGATTATCCAACTGGTTACAAAGAATTGATTACCGAGATTAAAAAAGTGATGTTGGTTATTAAAAAATAATTTTTATGGATAGGGAAAAATTTGAAAAATTAGTTTGGCAGGGAATTGAAGCAATTCCAAAAAGATTTTTGGAAAAATTGGATAATGTTGATATTGTAATTGAAGAAGAGCCAACAGAAGAACAAAAGAAAAAAACAAAACTTGGACCCAATGCCAAGCTTTTTGGTCTTTACGAAGGGATTCCCCAGACAAAGAGAAGATTTTATTCTGGGGTGTTGCCGGATAAGATAACAATTTTTAAAAAAACATTTGAAGAAGTTTGCTCCAGTGAAGAAGAGATAAAAAAGAGGGTTGGGCAGACAGTTTGGCACGAAATCGCCCATCATTTTGGAATGGACGAAGAAAGGGTGGGAAGGATGGAAAAACGAAAAAAAATGTGATATATTTAATTTATGGAACTAAAACATAAAAGTTTCTTTATTTTAGTTGCTATTGTAATTGGAATTGGTATTGGAATTCTGCTTTGGAACTTTCTTGGCCCAGTTTTAGCCAAGGGAGTTTTTTATTATAAGGTTGAGGGTGACAAAGCTAATTTATTTTTATTGAAGAATAGCACCACTAAGCAGATTACTTCTGTTTCAGCTCGAGAAATTGATCCCGGCGATTTTAGGCCACCCAAGCGTTCTTATATTTCTCATAATCGTAAAATTTTAATTTATTTTAAACAGGTTGAGGAAGTGCCATTAGAGAATCAAGAAAGTTCGGAGTTTACTGCTTTCAGAATAATTTATGAGCCGACACTGGTTAATTTAAAGAATAAAGAAGAGAAAAAAATTAATCAATCAATAGATTCAGCCAGTTTAGTTTTTTCTCCCGATGATAGTCAAATTGCTTGGATTAAGCAAATTGATGAGTCAACCTATCAAGACATAGAGACGAGCGGTAAAAAAAGAGAACTTTGGCTAAGTAAAATAGATGGTGAAGAGGCTAAGCTTTTAGTTAGTTTTGATGAAAACCTAATTTTATTAAAGATATGGGATGGAGATTATATTTATTTTCAGGGGCTTTGGGACATAACCAATCGGAGTATGGGTAGGATAAATGTAAAAACAAAAGAGATTGAGAATATGGTGCCTCGTTATTGCGAAAAATTTTTAGAGAATTGCAAAAATATAGAATTTTCGCCAACTGGCAACAGATTTCTTTATGAAATTTCTACTAAAAAGGACGATAAAGATATTACCGAGCTTTATTTAGGTGATTTTAATAAAAAAGAATTTTTAGAGATTTTAACCACTGACCAGATTAGTGATAGATTATGGCTGTCTGACGGAGAAAGATTTTTCTATACTGAACAGGGTCTGGTTAAAAGAGGAGACGGAACAGCCGAAATGGATGTGAAAGAAACAATCCATCTGGTTGACATTGAAAATCAGATAGATGACAAAATATATTCAGGAAGTTATATTAGTCAATTGACCCTTGATGCGGGGAAGAGATATTTGTATTTTTTGGAAAAGGAAAAAGAGAGTGAGAATTTTAAATTAAATAGATTAGACCTGAAGACCAAAGAAATAAAAACAATTTTGACTGATAATTATAATAAGATTTTGTTGATTCAATAATTTGAATAGTAAAGCTCAGAGCTACTCGCCCGAAGACACGCGTCGGCGCCCCAGCGAGTCGCCGCGCTCCATCTCGCCCTCGCTCTGACCATGCGCTCGGGCTGTGAAGGGTCTTCTTAGCGAGCAGCTCTTCGCTAATGTTATTAAAATTTCCCAAAAATTTTTACTGGGGTACGGCAACCTCGGCCTATCAAGTGGAGGGAGGGATTAGAAATGATTGGTCAGCAGCCGGCCAAAAATATGATGCTGGAATTGCCTGCGACCATTATCATCGATATGAAGAGGATTTTGATTTAGCTAAATCAATGAATAATAATGCCCATCGATTTTCCATTGAGTGGGCGCGCATTGAGCCAGAAGAGGGAAAGTTTGATCAGAACGAGATTGAACATTACAGAAAAGTAATTTTAGCTTTGAGGCAGCGCGGATTAGAGCCATTTGTGACTTTATATCACTGGACTTTGCCGAGTTGGTTTGTTAAGAGAGGGGGATGGCTAAACAGAAAGGCACCAGAGTATTTTGAGCAATATGTGGGGTTTGTAGTAAGAAATCTGCCCGAGGTTAAATTCTGGATTATTTTAAATGAACCGGAAATTTATTCCAGCCATTCATATCTTAATGGCGCGTGGCCTCCTTGTAAGAAAAATATAATTTTTTATTTGTTAGTGATTAAAGCCCTGATTAAAGGTCACAAAAAAGCATTTAAAATTATTAAATCAATTCAGCCAAGCGCTAATATCGGAATTGCCAAAAACAATGTTTATTTTGAGGGATGGTTAAGAGCAGTCGCTAATTGGTGGTGGAATTTTTGTTTTTTAAACAAAATTAAAAATCACCAGGATTTTATTGGCATAAATTATTATTTTCACAATCGTATAAGAGGGTTTAAATTTAATCAAAATGAAAACAAGGTTATTTCTGATATGGGTTGGGAAATTTATCCCGAAGGAATTTATCATGTTTTGAAGGATTTAAAAAGATATAATAAGCCGATTTTTATTACAGAAAACGGCTTAGCTGATGCTGATGACAGCAGACGAGAAAAGTTCATTGTAGAACATCTTAAGTGGATTCATAAAGCAATAAAAGAAGGAGTTGACATGCGGGGATATATTCATTGGTCTTTAATTGATAATTTTGAGTGGGCTTGGGGATTTGAGCCACGCTTCGGACTAATTGAAATTGACTATAAAAATAATTTGAAAAGAACCCCTCGTCCCAGTAGTAAAGTTTACGCGGAGATTTGTAAAAACAACGCTTTAAATATATGAATACATTTTGGTTATTAATTGTTATCTTGGCTCATCTTTTTTACGCTCTAATTTTTATAATTGATAAATACATTATCTCCCGACCCCTGCCTCATCCAATTGTCTACACTTTTTATATTGGGATTTTGAGTATTTGTGTTTGGGTTTTAGCCCTTTTTGGTTTTTCTTTTCCCTCGGGTTATGAAATTCTTTTGATTTTATTGGCCGGCATTTCTCAAGTAATTGGTTGTATTTATTTTTATAAAGCTCTTAATTTAGGCGAAGTATCAAGAATTGTTCCTTTTGTTGGTAGTTTTGTAGCTATATTTATTTTAATCTTAAGCACTCTTTTAATCGGCGAGAGATTGAGCCTTCAGCAATACATTGCTTTTATTCTATTGGTTTTAGGCAGCTTGATTGTTTCCTATAAGAAAAAAGAAATTTTTCAGAGGTCTTTTGGTTTAGCTCTTTTTTCGGCTTTACTTTTTGCTATTTTTTGGGTTATAACTAAATATATATTCTCAGATACTACATTTGTTAGCGGTCTTATCTGGGTAAGAACGGGTGTTGTTTTTATTTCTTTGTTTCTGCTCTTGCCGAGAAAGAACCGCCAGCTCATATTTAAAGAGACGGCTGAATTAAAATTCAAGACAATAGGATTTTTTAGCGGGGGTCGAATTTTAAGTATTGCGGCATCATTTTTTATGTATTTAGCAGTTTTTTTGGGGAGTGTAACTTTAGCTAACTCTTTGCAAGGCCTTCAGTATGCTTTTGTTTTGATTTTAGCCCTTTTGCTGTTTAGAAAAATACCCAGCTTAAGAGAGGAATTCAGTAAAAAAATTATTGCTCAAAAAGTTATTGCTATTATATTAATAGGTATTGGATTGTTTATTTTGATTATATGAAAAATAAAAGAGTATATTTTGATTATGCCGCGACTACCCCCTTAGATCCGAAGGTGCTGAAAAAGATGGTGCCATATTTAAAAGATAAATACGGCAATCCATCATCAATTCACAAATTTGGGCGAGAGGGGAGTGAGGCAATTGATAATACCCGGGAACAAGTAGCAAAATTTTTAGGTTGTAAGCCAACTGAGATTGTCTTCACTGGTTCAGCTTCAGAAAGTGATAATTTAGCCATTAGAGGTTTGATTAAGGCCTTAAAGCAGAGCAAGCGGGTCGGAGAAAAAACTCACATCATTACCTCTTCCATTGAGCATAAAGCAGTTTTGGAAACTTGTAAGGATTTAGAAAAAGAGGGGATAAGGATGACCTATTTGCCAGTTGGTCCAGATGGGGTTATTAATCTTAATGACTTGGAAGCTGAGATTACGCCAGAGACAGATTTGGTTTCTATTATGTATGCCAATAATGAAATGGGGGCAATCCAGCCAATTAAAGAAATCGGACAGATAATTGCTAAGGTTAATAAGACCGAAGAGCATCCAACCTATTTTCATACTGATGCTGTTCAGGCAGCTAATTGGTTAAATTGTAATGTCAAAGAATTGGGGGTTGATTTATTAACTCTTTCTGGCCATAAAATTTATGGACCAAAGGGCGTTGGAGTTCTTTATGCAAAAGAAGGAATTCCAATCTCTCCGATAATTACTGGTGGTGCTCATGAATGGGGATTGAGAGCAGGGACAGAGAATGTAGCCGCAATCGCAGGCATGGGTGCTGCGATTGCGGAAATTTCAAGCACCAAGCACCAAATTCCAAAGATTAAGAAATTAAGAGACAAGTTAGTGAAAGGAGTTCTGTTAAAGGTTCGGGGAAGTAAATTAAATGGGCCAACAAAGGATGAAGATAAGTTGCCGAATATTGCTAATTTTAGTTTTAAAGGAGTGGAAGGAGAAGCATTGGTTTTAAGTTTAGACCAAGAGGGAATTGCTGTTTCTACCGGTTCAGCTTGTACTTCCCAAGCTCTTTTGCCGTCCCATGTTTTAATGGCTATGGGTCTATCCGACTTAGAAGCCCATTCAAGTTTAAGGGTTAGTTTAGGCAAATATACTACAGCCCAGGAGATTGATTATTTTTTAAAAGTACTACCTCGGGTAGTTGAGAGGTTGAGAAAAATATCAGGAAGATAAATAACTAATTAACCTAATTTCTAATTATTCTAATCAAAACCCAATGACTAATTTATGGTTAATTAGGTCAATTAAAATAATTAGGTCAATTTAATTTTCTTATGTACAATAAGAAAATTCTAGAGCATTTTACTCATCCTAAATTTTTTGGTAAGATAGAAAATCCCGATGTAATTGGTAAAGCTGGAAACCCGCGTTGCGGAGATTTATTGACTTTGTATTTAAAAGTTGACGAGAAAACAGAAAAAATAAAAGAAATTAGGTTTGAGACGCTCGGCTGTGCCGCAGCTGTGGCTGCTTCAGATATGATTTGTCAGATTGCCAAAGGAAAAACCTTAGAACAAGCAGTAAAAATTGGTTTTCAAGATGTCTCTAATGAATTGGGGGTTTTACCTCCTCTAAAAATTCATTGCGCTCAATTAGTCACTGAAGCGCTAAGAGATGCAATTAATAATTATCTTCCGCCAAAGGCGGACAAGTAAATAAATATGAAGATAAATATAAAAAAACTTAAAGATATTATAATCCCAGTAATTGTTATTATCATAATTGTGGGGGTTGTTTTTGGTTGGTATTATCTTAGTAAGAAATCTAAAAGCATACTCAAACCCCAAGTAGCAGCTGAAAAAGCGATAAATTTTATCAATCAGACCTATCTAAAGGGTCAGGCCACAGCTGTTTTGGGACAGGTATCTGAAGAAAGAGGAGTTTATAAAATCCAATTTAAAATAGAAGATCAGGAATATACTGCTTATGCCACCAAAGATGGTAAACTTTTATTTCCTTCTGGGGTAGAAATGCCCGATAATGTTACGGCACCAACTACGGGAAGCGATATTCCCAAGAAAGATTCTGTTTTAGCCCAGTTGTTTGTAATGAGTTTTTGTCCTTATGGCAATCAGGCCGAAGAGATAATGAAGGATGTTGTCGGCGTATTAAAAGATAAAGCCGGTATTGAACTTCACTATGTAATTTATAGCAATTATCAGGGTGGAGGATCTAATTACTGTTTAGATAAAGAAAATAAATATTGTTCAATGCATGGGATTCAGGAATTAAGACAAGATATTCGGGAGTTTTGCGTTCAGAAATATCAAAAAGATAAGTTTTGGGATTTTCTGAAAGAAATAAATGCCAAATGTAATTCTACTAATGCTGATACTTGTTGGGAGAGTGTAGCCAAAGGAATGGGAATTGATGTGAGTAAAGTTAAGGATTGTCAGAAGAATGAGGCTTTAACAATATTAGAGCAGGAACTCCAGTTAAATGAAAAATACGGAATTCAAGGTTCGCCCCAATTGGTAATTAATGATAAAGAATATAAAGGTTCGCGAAGTGCTGAAGCATATAAAACTGCTATTTGTTCTGGGTTTAATAGTCCGCCATCAGAATGTTCGCAGACACTACAGAGTACCGGCGGCGCATCATCTTCTGGTGGATGTCAATAAAATTTATGCACGAGGCATTACTTTACGAAAAACAAAAAGATAAAAAAGTTAGATGTAGTGCCTGTAACCATAGATGTATTATTGCTAATAATAGGCGAGGAATTTGCGGAGTTCGGGAAAATCAAAATGGAAAATTATATAGTTTAGTCTATGGTAAGATAATTGCCGAGCATATTGATCCAATTGAGAAAAAACCATTGTATCATTTTATGCCCGGCAGTTTTTCTTTATCCATTGCCACAGTAGGTTGTAATTTTAGGTGTTTGCATTGTCAAAATGCTGACATTTCGCAAATAAGTAAGGAAAGACCAGAAGAAGTGGAGATTTTGGGGGAAAATATGACACCTAAAAAGATTATTCAGGATGCTCTGGATAATAAATGCCCAAGCGTTTCCTATACTTATACTGAACCAACAATTTTTGTGGAATTTGCTTTAGATTGTATGAAATTGGCCAAAGAGAATGATTTGAGAAATGTTTGGGTTTCTAATGGTTATATGACTAAAGAATGTTTAGATTTAATTGGACCGTATTTAGATGCAACCAATATTGATTTAAAAGCATTTACCGAAGAATTTTATCAAGAAGTTTGTGGAGCGACGTTAAAGCCAGTATTGGAAAATCTGATAGAAATTAAAAAAAGAAGAATTTGGTTAGAAATTACTACTTTAATTATTCCGGGTAAAAATGATTCAGAAAAAGAATTAAAGCAGATCGCCGAGTTTATTAAAAATGAAGTTGGCGCTGATACTCCTTGGCACGTGAGCAGGTTTTTCCCGTATTATAAAATGAAGGACGTGCCCCCCACGCCAGTTGAAAAAGTTTACCAGGCCGTAGAAATTGGCAAGAAAGTGGGATTGAAATATGTTTACCCCGGGAACGTAT
>JBMORO010000034.1:0-4883 GCA_049322295.1 Patescibacteria group bacterium
TTATTTTGACGGGTTTTGACAAGGAGGGAAGCACATTTTGGGCATTTTTCATTAAGGGGATAATCCCATAAAGCAAATTTACATTTAGGGAATTGATTGCAGCTATAAAATATTCTTCCTTTTTTCGTTTTTCTTTCTAATATCTCCCCTTTATTGCACTTTGGACATTTAACATTTGTAGAATTTTGAATTTGTTTGGTATTTCTACATTTAGGAAAATTAGAACAAGCCAAGAATTTCCCAAATCTACCAATTTTAATTACCATTGGTGAGCCGCATTTCTCACAGATTTCTTCTGATTTTTCCTCAATTATTTCTTTTTTTCTGATTTCCAAATATTTTTTATTCAGTTCTTCTTCAAATGGCCAATAGAAATTTTCAATCACTGGCACCCATTTCTTTTTACCATTAGCAATTTCATCTAAATCATCCTCCATTTTAGCAGTAAAGCCAATATCAACAATTTTAGGGAAGTGTTCGACCAATAGATTATTAACCAAAACACCCATATCAGTCGGATAGAGATATCTGACTCTTTTTATAACATAGCCTCTTTTTTGAATTGTTTCCAAAATCGGGGCATAAGTTGATGGTCGGCCAATGCCATTTTCTTCCAATGCCTTGACCAGAGTTGCTTCAGTATAAGGAAAAGGTGGTTGGGTAAAATGTTGAGAAGGGATGAGTTTTATTAGTTTAAGAATTTCATTTTTCTCTATTTGGGGGAGGATAATTTCTTCACTTTTTGTCGGCCATACTTTCAAAAATCCATCAAATTTTATTACATTGCCCGTGGCTCGAAATTCATAAATATGTTTATTTTTGCTTTGGCTGGTTTTGATGTCAATAATAGTATTATCAAAAAGAGCTGGATTCATTTGGCAAGCAATTGTTCTTTGCCAAATGAGATTATATAAAGCAAACTGATTTTTATTCAGAGATTGTTTAATATCCTCCGGTTTTTTTTCGGGGAAAGTTGGTCTAATTGCTTCATGGGCTTCTTGGGCAACCTTGCTTTTAGTTTTATAAAAATTTGGTTTTAAGGGAAGATAATTTTTGCCAAAATCTTTTCCAATTAAATTTCTTATTTTGAAGATTGCTTGACTGGCTAAATTTAAAGAATCAGTTCGCATATAAGTTGTTAATCCGTTTTCGTATAATTGTTGGGCAATAAACATTGTTTGCTTGGCAGAAAACCTTAATTTGCGGCTAGCTTCTTGCTGTAAGGCGCTGGTAGTAAATGGGGGAAAGGGATATTTTTTAATTTCTTTTTTTTCAATACTATCTATTTTATATTCAATATCTTTTAAATCCTTAACAATTTCATCTGCTTGCTCTTTTGTTTTAATCCTGAGTTTAGGGATTATCTTTCCGTCTTTTTTGTTTAATTCAGCTTTGAATTCGTTATTTTTGATTTTTGATTTTTGATTTTTGATTTTGAGGAGCGTAGCGACGATTGTCCAATACTCAGTTGGTTTGAATTCGTCAATTGCTTTTTGTCTTTCTACAACCAAACGCACAGCCACCGACTGAACCCTGCCAGCTGATAATCCCTTAGCGACTTTTTTCCAGAGAAGGGGAGAAAGTTTATAGCCAACTAATCTATCTAAAATTCTTCTGGCTTGTTGGGCATCAACTAAATTTATATCAATGTCTCGGGGATTTTTAAGGGCTTCTTCAATCGCAGATTTTGTTATTTCATGAAAGACAATCCTTTTGGGTTTTTTTAAACCCAAAGCTTCTTTTAAGTGGAAAGCAATAGCTTCACCTTCCCTATCTTCGTCAGTAGCCAAAATTACGTCGGGGTATTTTAGGGTTTGTTCTTTTAGATAATTAATAACTTTTCTGGATTTGGGAATAATTCTATACTTAGGGTTAAAATTATTTCTAACATCTACCCCAAGTTCTCTTTCTGGTAAATCCCGGACATGGCCAAAAGAAGCATAGACCCGATATTTGGGACCCAAAAATCCTTGAAGGGTTTTTGATTTAGTTGGACTTTCAACTAAAACTAACTGCATAAGATATAATTATTTCTTCCCAAATTCCGGACTGCTTTTTTTAACTCCAGAATTACCAGAGTTGAATTTACTATTGATGCTGGCAGTCCGCTTTTTTTTATTATTTCATCAATATGAGTGGGTTGAGCGGATAGAATAGAAATAATAATTTCTTCCTCTTTATTTTCAGGTTTAATCCTTTTCTTTTTGGTTGTCAATAAGTGGGATAAATTTAATTCTTCTAAAATATCTTCTACATCAGTGACTAATTTTGCTCCCATTTTGATTAGTTGATTCGTGCCATAAGAATTTTTTTCATAAATAGAACCTGGTATGGCAAAAACTTCGCGATTTTGGTCTAAGGCCAGAGCAGCAGTAATTAAAGCCCCGCTTTCTTCAGGTGCCTCAACCACAACTACTCCCAAACTTAAACCACTAATAATTCTATTTCTTTGAGGAAAAGTAAATTGAGTGCCCCATGTTCCTGGTGGATATTCAGAAATTACTGCTCCGTGTTGACTTATTTTTTCTGATAGGTGATAATTGGATGACGGATAAAAACTTTTTTTATCTAAACCACTTCCCAACACAGCAATTGTCCGACCGCCATTTTCCAAAGCTGCTTGATGAGCAAAGGTGTCTATACCTTTGGCCAGGCCACTGACAATCGTAATTCCTAATTTAGCTAATTTTCCAGCAATATCAAAAGTAACCTGTTTTCCATATTGAGTATATTTTCTAGTGCCAACCACTGCTACTGCTACTTTGTCTTGATTTATTATTTCTCCTTTGATATAAAGTTCTTTAGGTGGGTCGTGGATTTGCTTAAGGATGCTGGGATATTCTTTGTCTTGTAAAGTTATTTTCCCTATATTTTCTAGATTTTCTCTTGACATATTTTTGCTATTGTGATATACTTATAACAGAGTTAAAAATTGAATAATATCTTGTTTCTAATCCTGCCTGTTGAGTGACGAAATCCAATCTACCCTCCTTGATTGTGTTAGTAGTCAAAAGCTTTCAGGTTTTCTCGCTTCTGCAAGACAATCTGAAACACTCGCAGGTAGGATTAGGAACAGGAATCAAAAAGCAGCTTGATTTGTTCAACTGCTTTTTTGATTATTTCAGATAATTGTTTTTCTTCTTGTTTAGTAAATTTTTCGAGCACAAATTTTTCTGTTTCTTGTTTCTTGCTACCTGTTACTTGTTTTATTCCTATGCGAATTCTGGTAAAATTTTGCGTTCCTAATTCGTCAATAATTGATTGTACCCCTTTATGACCAGCGGAAGAAGAATTTTTACTTATCCGAATTGTGCCAAAGGGCAAATCCACATCGTCGTGTACCACAATGATGTCAGTAGTTGGTATTTTGTATTTTGTAGTTAGGGATTTTACTGCCTTTCCCGATCGATTCATAAAAGTATTAGGCTTTAAAAATATTAAATTTTGACTTTTGACTGGCGCCTGCCCGCCGAATTGGCGGGACTTTTGACTTTTAATTATTTCATCAATTATCCTAAACCCAACATTGTGTCGGGTTTTTTTATATTTTCGTCCCGGATTTCCTAATCCCACAATAAGTTTCATAAATTACTTACAAGTTGATTAATGTATTCTCTTATTTCTTGATAATTTTCTAAACCAGCTCTAGGTTTTAGAATATAGGCTTTTTCATTGCCCAGTATAATTTCATCAGAAATTAAAAATTCTTGATCTAAAGTACTGAATTTAATTTCATCTAAATTTGTTTTTTTAACTAAATTCCAAACATATTTAATATCATCTAAATCAATATCGGTGTAAGTATGACTGTTTAATGTTTTCCAAATATTTAAAATTGTGGGAAAATCCCAGAAAAAATTTAAAGAAAGAATCTGATTTTTTAAGATATTTATTACTTCTTGTTGTCTTTGAATTCGGGCAAAATCACCACCAGCTTGATTTCTACTTCTTATATATTTTAAAGTGGTTTCGCCATCTAAGTGGTGGACCCCTTTATTAATTGAAAAAATTTGATAAGAATCGTCTGGGCCAGGAAATTGGGGGTCATAAATATTTTCTTTAACTACCACATCTATACCGCCTAGCTCATCGATTAAATTTTTTACCCCCCCTAAATTAAAAACAATAAAATAATCAAAATCTAAACCAGTAATTTCTTTTAATTTTGTTATTATTAGATTAACACCTTGCTCTTCGTTTTCCCCAGCGTTGAAAAGAGCATTTATTTTGGTATAAAAATCTTTGCCCGGAAATTTAACCAAGAGGTCTCGGGGAATAGAAATACCAATTGGTTTTTCAGCTTTCGAGGTGCTATTAATTATTATAATTGTATCAGTTAATTTCTCGCCATGATATCCTTTGCCTGGAATACCGAGAAATAACAGGTTGACTCTCTCCTTTTTTCCTGATTGGAGGAGCGAATTTAGGCTTAGCTGTTCTAAATTGATAATTGTTTTTGGACCAGAAATTGTTATTTCTCTTTTTAGAAATTTATTTAGAGGAGAAATAGCCAAAATTAAGAAAAGGAGAATAGTTACCGTTAAAATTAGAATAATAATTTTTTCAAAAATTAGCCCGAATGTCTTTTTTTTGGGTTTGCCTAAAGCCCGAGGGCTCGGCCCTTTAGGGGAATTAAGATTTTTTTGAAGAACTTTATTTAATTCTTTGAGTTGCTGTTGCATTAATTATACCCAGTGCTACAACTTTGGATTTTATACTGAGTTCATCAAAGTTGTAGATTATAATAAATCAAAAATGTTTGTTCATCTATTTTGCCATAGCGCTTTATTTGTGCCGCTTTGCGGCATCAAAGTTGTAGCACTGGGTGTAATTTCATTATAACATTTGCCATATAATTGAGAAACTTGTATAATGAATTTATG
>JBMORO010000034.1:4983-7345 GCA_049322295.1 Patescibacteria group bacterium
TTAAAAGTCTCGCTATCTAAATATTGGCTGAATTTTTGTTGGGAGATTTTAAAAATTGTCATTATTTCTTTGGCAATTATTATTCCCATCCGTTATTTTTTAATTCAGCCATTTTTTGTCAAAGGCGCTTCGATGGAACCAAATTTTTTAGATGGAGATTATTTAATTATAAATGAAATTAGTTATCGTTTCGAAGAACCAGAGAGGGGCGATGTAGTTATTTTCCGTTATCCTTTAGACCCCTCTGAGTTTTTTATAAAAAGAATAGTTGGTTTACCGGGCGAAATAGTTAAAATAGAAGATGGTAAAGTTGTTATTTATAATAAAGAGGTATCAGATAAGAACATTATCTTAGATGAGTCAGGTTATTTGGATAATATTTATACGCCTGGCAGTTTGGAGATTACTCTAAAAGATAATGAATATTTTGTTTTAGGAGATAATCGACGGGCTAGTTCTGACTCTAGGAAATGGGGGCCAGTGCCAAGAAAATATATTATTGGTGAAGCTTGGTTAAGGGCCTGGCCATTTTATCGTTTAGGGGTATTGGGAGAATAATTTTATGTCCAAGAAAAAAACAATTAAAAAGAAAAAACCGGGCAAAAGAGGTAGACCGAGTAAGCCTCGAAAACCTCGTTTTGCCAAGATTAGAGTCCAAGCACCTAAGGGGACACATGATATTTTACCCCCAGAACAAAAGTATTGGGACAAGATTAGAATGGTAGTAGCTCAGGTGGCTAATAGTTATGGCTTTGAGAGAATAGACACGCCGATTTTTGAGGATGTCAAATTATTTACCAAGAGTATAGGTCAAAGCACAGATATTATTGAGAAGCAGATTTACACCTTTAAAACTAAGGGCGGTGAGCATCTTGCCCTTCGTCCAGAATTTACTGCCGGGATAGTTAGAGCTTACATAGAACACGGAATGAAAAATTTACCCCAACCAGTTAAGCTATACAGTATCGGTCCAGTTTTTCGTCATGATAAACCTCAAGCTGGTCGTTATCGTCAATTTCATCAGCTTAATTTTGAAGTAATCGGCGATCCCAGCGAGGTAAGCGATGTCCAGATTATTCAGGTTTTTATTTCCATTCTAAAGAAATTAAATTTAAAGAAATTCACTCTCTACATTAACAGTCTTGGTTGTCTTTTATGTGCTCCTAAATACAAGAAGACCCTGATTAATTTTTATCGTCAAAGATTAAACAAATTATGTCGCGATTGCAGAAGACGATTTAATGAAAACCCTCTGAGATTATTAGATTGTAAAAATGAAAGGTGTAAAAAATTAGCTGGCGGAGCGCCTCAAATATTAGACTTTTTGTGTGATGAATGTCGCAATCATTTTAAGAAAGTATTGGAAATTTTAGATGATTTAGAGGTTCCTTATATTCTAAATCCTTATTTAGTTAGGGGATTGGATTACTATACCAAGACGGTTTTTGAAATTTGGGAAGACAAGGAAGATACAGCTCAGGGAGCCTTACTTGGTGGTGGTCGCTATGATAATTTGGTGGAAATGTTTAAGGGCAAACCAACTCCGGCAGTGGGAGCAGCTGCCGGAATTGAAAGAATAATTATTTCTCTTAAAAAACAAGATATTAAAGTTTCAGAAATTGAGAAGCCAAAAGTTTTTATGGTTCAGTTAGGAGAATTAGGCAAGAGAAAGAGTTTAAAATTATTTGAAGAATTTCAGAGAAAAGGAATAAAGGTTGGTGAGGCATTTAGTAAACCGAGTATTAAATCCCAGCTTAAAATTGCTGATAAAGAGGGAGCTAAAATTGCTCTAATTTTAGGTCAGAAAGAGGCATTAGAGGATAATATTATTATTAGAGATATGACTTCTGGTGTTCAAGAAACAGTGCCAATAGAAAAGGTTATTAATGAGGTTAAAAAAAGATTAAAAGAATAATATGGGCGACTGTATATTTTGTAATATCATTAGTAAGGATCAGCCAACCGACATTCTTTACGAAGATGGTGATTTTATTGTGATAAGAGATATTAAACCCTTGGCCCCGATTCATCTTTTAATTATTCCCAAAGAACACATCGCCTCAATTAATCACCTGGAAAAAAAGCATCGAGAATTGATTGGCGATATGTTTTTATTAGCCAAGAAAGTGGCTAAAGAACATGGAATAAGTGAAGGCTATAAATTAGCTTTTAATACTGGTCGAAAAGGAGGGCAGTTGATTGACCATTTGCATTTGCATTTAATGGGCGGCTGGCAGTAAGGCTACGAAATACGAATTAATACAAATATACAAATATAATGGAAATAAAAAGGAAACCTAAGGAACCAACTTCTTTTCTATTGAGACGCTTTACTCAAAAAGTAAGAGAAAGCGGGATTTTG
>JBMORO010000034.1:7445-11340 GCA_049322295.1 Patescibacteria group bacterium
AGTAAGGCTACGAAATACGAATTAATACAAATATACAAATATAATGGAAATAAAAAGGAAACCTAAGGAACCAACTTCTTTTCTATTGAGACGCTTTACTCAAAAAGTAAGAGAAAGCGGGATTTTGGTTGAGGCAAAAAAATCCCAATTTTTTGAAAGAAAACCAAGTCGAGGGCAAAGGAGAAAGAGCGCCTTAGAAAGAGAGGCAAAAAGAAGACAAAAAATAAGATTAAAAAAATTAGGGAGGATTTAATAATCAGAATTTACTATACCCTCTTCAGACCACGCAGTCGCCGAGTATAAGTAAGATAATGTATCTACCCTAGGCGCTGCTGTTGCTCGCTCCGCCAATAATATGGATAGATAATACACGTATAATTAGGGCGGAGCTGCGCAACGGTCTTCAGAAGTTATAGTAAATTCTTTAAGATATGGATTTACAGGAACAAATTAATCAAGATATAAAAAAAGCCATGCAGGAAAAGGATGAGCTATTGCTTTTGGTATTAAGAGGATTGAATGCGGCAATTCATAATAAAGAGATTGAGAAGAGGACAAAGTTAAGCAAAACTGAAAAAGATATAGAAAAATTAAAAGAGTTGAGTCAATTAATTGAAGAAGAGGTTGGAGAGGTAATTTCGAGTGAGGCTAAAAAAAGAAAAGATTCCATTGAGGAATTTAAAAAAGGCAATCGTCAGGATTTGGTAGATAAAGAAACAAAGGAACTGGAAATCATAAAAAAATACCTACCCGAGCAGATGAGCGAAGAGCAGATAAGGGAAGAAGTAAAGAAAACAATTGAAGAAGTCGGTGCAGCTGGTTCAAAAGATACTGGCAAAGTAATGGCCGTGGTAATGTCAAAACTCAAAGGCAAAGCCGAGGGCAGTGTTGTAGGCAAAATAGTAAATGAGTTATTGAGCAAGGAGTAAAATGGGTAAAATTAATTTGGAAATAAATAATTTAACTCCGAGTAGGATTGATAAAAAGTTTTTAAAAAAGATTGCGGGAAGAGTTTCAAAATTAGTAAAGTTTAAAATCCCGGAATTGAGCGTGGTTATTGTTTCTGGTGCGAGGATGAAAAGTTTGAATAGAAAGTATCGGGGGAGAAATAGAGTGACTGATGTTTTAGCTTTTGATTATGGAGAAATAATCCTCTGTTTATCTCAAGCTAAAAAACAGGCTAAGAAATTAAGTCATTCGCTTAAAAAAGAATTAGCTATTTTATTAATTCACGGGATTCTGCATTTAGTTGGGTATAATGATAAAACAAAGAGAAATTATAATAAAATGGTAAAAAAAGAGGAAGAAATATGCCAAAAGCTAATCTTATAGTTGGTTTAGATGTTGGGACTTCTAAGGTAAGAGCAGTGGTTGCTTCACTTAAAGGAAAGGAGGAAATCAAACCCCGAATTATTGGTGTTGGCGAAAGCAGTTCTTTAGGTATGAGGAAGGGCGTGGTAGTTGATATTGAAGAAATGACCAAAAGCATTAAACGGGCAGTTGAACAGGCCAATCGAAGCAGCGGAATAAATATTGAGAAAGCTTATGTAAGTATTGGTGGCAATCATATCAAGGCCAAAACCAGCAAAGGAATTGTAGCAGTTTCTCGCGCGGATGAAGAAGTTTCAGAGGATGATATCCTTCGGGCTATTAACAATGCTTCGGCTGTTTCTTTAGATCCCAACCGGGAAATGATTCATGTTATTCCTCGAGAATTCTCTATCGATGGCCAGACCGGAATCCAAGACCCCCGAGGTATGACCGGTGTGCGTTTAGAAGTTGATACTTTAATTATCGAAGGATTAAGCCCCTATATTAAAAATTTAAGAAAATGTTTAAATAATGCTGGTGTAGAAATCGAAGGATTAGTTTTAAATATTTTAGCTGCCTCAGAAGCAGTTCTTACCCGAAGGCAAAAAGAATTAGGAGTTTTAGTTTTAGATTTTGGCGGCGGCACAGTCGGGATGGCAGTTTATGAGGAAAGGAAGCTACTTCACGTTCATATTTTGCCAATTGGTTCTTCTCATATTACCAATGATTTAGCCATTGGTTTAAGAACCAGCGTGGACACAGCTGAAAAAGTAAAATTAGCTTATGGTTCTTGCCTGACTGAAGAAATTAGTAAAAAAGAAACCATTGACCTTTCTAAGATTGACGAGAAAGAAGAAGGGACAGTTAATCGAAGAGAAGTAAGCAAAATCGTTGAAGCTCGAATGGATGAGATTTTCAGTTTAGTAAATAAAGAGCTTAAAAGAATGGGCAGAGACCAACTTTTACCAGCCGGCGTGATTTTAATTGGTGGTGGTTCAAAGATACCCGGAATTATTGATTTGGCTAAAGATAGATTAAAATTACCAGTTCAATTAGGCTATCCTCAAGGAGTGGATGGTTTAGTTGACAAAGTTGATGATCCAGCTTATGCTACAGTTATTGGTTTAATATTCTGGGCCTTAGAAATGCAAAGCGGAAAAGAAGAAGGAAGATTCTCTATTGGTAAGCCGCTCTCAAGTTTTGGTCTATTTGGCAGATTAAAGAACTGGTTTAGAAATTTTTTGCCCTAGCATCTACGAATTACCTGCCCGCCACTGCCGTTTCTGTTTGTTCTATCTTATATCTAATATTTACCCCGCGATCATTTAACCACAAAGAATCAAACGAAAAGGCGTAGGCAGGCGGGCGAATTTGATACGAATTTACGAATTTTTATTGACAGAAAGAAGATATTGAGATAATATAAAGACTTATCAATTATTTTTAATTTAATTTTGAATTTTTAATTTATTTTTATGCCTCAAATAAAACCAGATATTGAAACATTTGCTCGAATAAAAGTTATTGGGGTTGGCGGCAGTGGCCACAATGCAATTTCTCGAATGATGTCTTACGGAATTAAGGGTGTTAATTTTATTGCTATTAACACTGATGTTCAGGCCCTCCATTATAATAGAGCGCCAGAGAAAATTCATATTGGAAAAGTTTTAACCAAAGGATTGGGGGCAGGAATGAATCCGGAAATAGGTCGTCGGGCAGCTGAAGAAAACAAACAAGAAATCCAGGAATGTGTAAAGGGTTCGGATATGGTTTTTATTACTGGCGGGTTAGGTGGTGGCACATGCACTGGTGCTTCGCCAATTGTGGCTGAATTAGCCAAAGAAGCAGGCGCTCTGACCGTGGCCATAGTGACTAAGCCGTTTTCTTTCGAAGGCGCTCAGCGAACTCGGATTGCTGAAGAGGGATTAGCTGAATTAAAAGATAAAGTAGATACCATTATTGTTATTCCCAATGACCGACTTTTAACTATTATTGATAGAAAAGTTTCCCTTTTAAACGCTTTTGCTATTGTTGATGATGTTTTGCGTCAGGCAGTCCAGGGAATTTCTGATTTAATTATTTATCCAGGAATAATCAATCTTGATTTTGCTGATATTAAAGCAGTGATGGAGAATGCGGGACCAGCAATTATGGGCATTGGCCGGGCCACTGGAGAAAATCGGGCAGTAGAAGCAGCTCGGGCAGCTATTAGTTCACCATTATTAGAATTTTCAATTGAGGGGGCAAAAGGAATACTTTTTAATGTTAGCGGCGCTCAGGATATGGGAATGTTAGAAATTTCTGAAGCAGCTAAAACAATTACTGAAACTGCTGACCCAGATGCCAAGATAATTTTTGGAGCAGTGTTAGATGATAAAGCTAGAAAAGGAGAGATGAAGATTACTGTGATTGCTACTGGTTTTGGAGAAGGATATAAAGAGAATTTGACTAATCAATTAGCTTTTGAAGAGAAAAAAGTTCCACCAGCTATTGAAGTAGAGAAGAGAAAACAAAAAAAGGAGAAAGAGAAAGAAAGAGAAGAAAAAGAAGAAAATAATATTACGGTTTACAAAAGTCCATTGCC
>JBMORO010000035.1:0-7317 GCA_049322295.1 Patescibacteria group bacterium
TTATATTCGAACCTTTTTGATAAACATGATTTCCCAAAATCTGCCGTAAAGTAGCTAATAATAAATGCGTAGCGGTGTGAAGTTTAGTTACTGCTTCTGAAAAATCGGCTAAACCAGATTTAAATTTCCCAGCCGCGGCAGTTCGCGAAAGCCTTTGATGCGCTTCGAATTCCCTTTGAAATCCCTTTTCGTCAAAATCTATATTATTCTCCCTACAAAGATCCTGCATAACCTCCTTTGGAAATCCAAATGTCTGATATAAATAAAAAGCATCTTCGCCATATAGTATTCTTTGATCCCACACCACGCCAACACCCTTCTTGTCTGGTTTTCTTCTTAATACATATTTTTCAAACTCCCTCAACCCTCTTTCCAGTGTTTTATTAAATCTCTCTTCCTCCTGAACCACCTGCTCAATTACAAAATCTTTATTTTTCTCTAATTCCGGATAATCGCTACCCATTAACTCAATTACTAATTTAGCAATCTCGTGAGTAAATAGTTTGGTAATTCCTAATTTCTTGCCATAGCGGATGGCCCGACGAATTAAACGTCTCAAAACATAACCTCGCTCTACATTTGACGGCACAATCCCCTTTTCATCCCCCAAAATAAAAGTCGCAGCCCGCAAATGGTCGGCAATTATTCGTTCACTTTTTTTATCTTCTCTGGTTGCCAGCTCCTTAACCCTTTCAACTATACTTCCTAATGGCTCAACCTCAAAAACACTTTTCTTGCCACTTAAAACTGCCACTGTTCTCTCAACTCCCATCCCTGTATCCACATTTTTTTGTTCCAACGGCACATACTTACCATCAGAGGTTTTATTATACTGCATAAACACATCATTCCAAATTTCCACTCCATCATAAAACATTTCTGTGCACGGACCGCAAGGACCAGTTGCGCCTGCTGGTCCCCAAAAATTTTCATCTTTACCCAAAAATTTAATTCTGTTCTTCGGGACTCCCAAATTCTGCCAGATTTTTGCTGATTCATTATCTTTGGGAATTTTGTTTTTAGGATCGCCTTTAAAAACCGAAACCGATAATCTATTCTTATCCAATCCCAGCCATTTCTTATCAAATAAAAATTCCCAACTCATCTCAATTGCTTGTTTTTTCCAGTAAGAACCAAGCCCCCAATTACCTAACATTTCAAAAAAAGTTAAATGCACATCATCGCCAACATCATCAATATCACTGGTTCGGATACATTTCTGGACATTAACTAATTTATTACCAGCGGGATGTTTTTCTCCCAATAAATACGGCACCAAGGGATGCATTCCAGCAGTAGTAAACAAAACCGTGGGGTCATTTTCTGGAATCAAAGACGCCCCCGGTATCACCTTATGTCCCCTCTCCTCAAAAAACTTCAAATATTTTTGTTTTAATTCGCGCGTGGTCATATCATTTTTAGTATAACCCAAAACCATTATTTTGCCAAATTAAAATCCGGGTGTGCGACGAACCGCCCCCGGCCCTTTTTATTTTCAATAAAAGGACTTGCAAGGTCCCGAAATTAAATAATATTAGGACCTCGCAAGTCCTAATATAGCTACATCTCTTCTCGAAAGACCTTTATTTAAGACTAGATTTACCCATTTTAGCCGGTAATCTACAAGCATTTGATCTAATTTGGTCATAGGTTTTGAGATAATAATTAGCTAATTATTTTAAGCTAATCATACCTCAAAGTGTCCTATATGTAGTTGCACATTCCCTCTTGCTATTGACAATCTTAAATGATGTAGTGTATACTGATATGTAGTTCCTTAAAATAAAGTTTTCTTATTGTGGCAGCTATTTGAATACTTCATTTACAAGCATTTAGTTAGCTGCCACAATAGGCAGTAAAATAACCAAAAGGAGGTAATAAGAAATGAGACAAATGATCCCAGAGGGTAAAGGATCAAAGGCGAGTGTAAAGAGTGGTTGGCAGGTGTTAAAGGTATCATCCGACAATATAGCTAGCGGAGTAGCTACTGTGACCTGGAACCCGGTCACTGGATGCAATTACGGTTGTACCTATTGTTTTATCCCCCGCTATCTTAAACCAATATTAGGGCCTAAGGGGTTTAAGGCAAGCTTCAAACCAAGACTGAATGAGGTTGAATTCACCAAAGAGTTCAAAGAGGGCGATTTTGTCTTCGTCACAGATTTAGGTGATATGTTCAATGATTTGGTGCCAAGAGAGTGGATACTGCGGGTATTGGCATTCATTAAGAGGTTTCCAAAGACTACCTTCTCCCTCCATAGCAGGAATCCTTCTAGGTTTCATGAATTTGACTTCTCCGATTTTCCTAATATTTATCTTGGTACGACGATTGAAACAAACCGAAATTACCCTGTATGCTCGGCACCCGAACCCTACTTTCGAATGCTTGCTTTGGAGGCCATACCACATAACAAAAAACATCTTTCCCTCTCTCCAATTTTGGACTTCGACCTAGATGAATTGGTCTCTTGGGTAGAAAGAATCGGGCCAGAGACAGTCGAGATTGGTGTCGATGCCTACAATGATAATTTACCGGAACCGTCGTGGGATAAAGTTGAAGCCCTCCTCTATAGACTCAGGCAGATATGTCCGAGAGTAATAGAGAAGAACGACCTGACTGTGCTTAAAGAGGCAGTAAGGCCGGAATACGTGCCATCTTGCCAACGACAACTACTTTCTGATTTTTATATCCCGGCTGATATCTTACCCTTAGTTTAGAGAGAAAGTTGGGAAACTACTTAAATGAAGTAAAATAGACATCCTCAAAGAGATGCGGAGAATTGTCTAAATCTATTCGGTTATTTAAGGGTGGCAAAGGGAAATAAATCTCTAGCCACCCATTTTTTATTTTTTAAAAGAGGTGGTAATTTTTCTGATTTTTTGTTAACTTATATTTAGATATTGTGGACCGCGCAAGTTCACATTTTCTACTCTCCTGAATAGCCGAGTGGTAAAATGGCGATGGGGTGCCAATCGGATGGAGTTTTTAAAATTTCTTTTAATTTTTCCTCCTCAACTGGCTTATCTTGATAATTCCTACCCGAATGTCGTTTTTTAAAAATCTCTAATATAAATTTTGGTTATTCAATTACTAAAATTTACGAGGCTTAGCTTAGCCTCGTAAATTTAACTTTAGATTATTAATTAGATTACTAAATTTATTTAAATAATTCGAGCAAAAGGTTTAATAGTACTCCTGCTCCCTGACGAAGGATAATAATGCCTTTTTCTAAAAAGCCAGCACCTTCTCCTTCTGGTGAAGGAGGTGGAGATTCTGGGGGAGGAGTTGATTCTGCTGGAGGCGGGGATTCAGGTGGGGCTTGAAACTCGGGAGGAGTTTCTGAAGGAGGTGGCGGAAATTCTTGCTGAGGAGGTGGCTGAAATTCTGGGGATTGGATAGGTTGCTCCTCGGCTGGTGGGCCGGGATAACCTTCTGGTGGAACTCCCTCAGACGGAGGTCCTGGATAATATTGTTCTGGAGGGCCTGGAGCACCTTCGGGTGGTCCTTGAGGCATTCCCTCTGGCGGACCAATTGGCTTTTGCATTTGTTGAGCACACTCTGAAACAAATCTGCCAAATTCTGGACCTGGCACCGACTCACCTCTTTGAATTCTATCAAATTCTTCTCCTAAATTTGTTCTTAAACATTCTTTTAATTCCTCGGGCATCCCATCCATTCTCAAACCCTCTCTGACTTCTTCTTTCATCTCTTGCATCTCTTCAGGAGGAACTAATCCTTTTTGTTCAGCAAAATCAAAACATTCTTTTTGATGCTCTAAATTATCGCAATAAACCCTACATTCTTCTTCTGACTTACATCCGCCTGGCCCACCTTGTTCCATCATTTCCATTCCCCTTCTCATCTGCTCTGCTTCTTCTGGCTTAATAAAGCCTTGTTGAACACCGAAATTAAAACAGGTCTCTCGATTTTCTGGTTGTTCACAAAAAGCTCGACATTCTTCTTCGGTTTTACAGCCACCGGGTCCGCCTTGGTCTACAAAATTTTTCATCTTATCCGCTTCTTCTTGAGACATAAAACCCATTTCAACTGCAAACTTCATACATTCCTCTCCGTGCTCTGGATTACTACAATATATTTCGCATTCTTCTTTTCCTTTGCATCCGCCAGGACCCTGACCGCCAGCTTTCATAAATTTCTTTGCCTGTTCAGCTTCTTCAGGTGGCATAAAACCGTGTTCAACTGCAAAATTTATACATTCCTCGGCGTGAGCTGAGTCATTGCAATATTTGTCACAATCTTCTTTATTCTTGCATCCACCGGGTCCCTTGCCACCAGTTTTCCGCGCCATTTCTGCTTCTTCAGCTGACATAAATCCATGCTCCACGGCAAAACTGATACATTCTTCGCTATGAATAGGATCTTCACAATAAGCATCACATTGCTCCCTGCCTCTGCAACCTCCAGGTCCTTGACCCCCAGTTCGTCTAATCATTTCTGCCTCTTCAGAACTAATAAATCCAGCTGCTAAACCAAAAGCAAGACATTCGTCCATATGGTCAGGGTTGTCGCAATAGGCTTCACATTCCTCTTTATTTGCACAGCCGCCTGGTGGTGTGGCGCCTGCTCTTAAAGCTGTTAAAACTTTAGTTGCCTCCTCGACTTCGTCAGGAGGAATTAAATTATTATCCAGGGCAAATTCTAGACACTCCAGCATATGACCCGACTCATCACAATATGCTCTACAAGTTTCTTCGCTATTGCATCCGCCTGGCCCCTCAAGTCCTATCTCAATAAATCTTTCTGCCCTCTGAACATCATCATAAGACATTAAATCATTATCCTCTGCATAATCGAGACAAGTCCTAATATTGTCTGGATTGTCGCAAAAACCTACACAATCTTCGTATGTTCTACATCCGCCTGGTCCACCTTTTGTTTCAATTAATGCCTGGGCTTTGTCTCTATCGATCTCTGGTGTTTGAGCTAAGGCAACAAATACAAAAAGAAGAACACTGAAACCAATTGTTCCTCCAATGAAAAAAAGATGATTTTTGCTAAATTTAGCCATTATTTAAATGGATTTAATCTCACTCCTTTAAACGGATTAGTATAGCCCTGTCCCTCCAGAGGATTTGTCTTTACTGCGTCAAAAGGATTAATCACCGGTGTCTTGCCTCCGGCCTTGAGAGCTGCTTTCTGACCAACGCTAAATCCCCAATAATAACCTACAATCAAAACTCCCCCCACCACAATCACAAAAATCACTATCAAGATTATCCATTTAATCTTTTTAGATTGGCTTAAATTCTCCATACAATTAAATGTTATATCAATTAAAAATGAAAGTCAAAAAATCACTGTGGATAACTTTAGTGGATTATCCCTCCGCCCAAAACCTCATTTTTTAAGTAAAACACCACACTCTGGCCAGGGGTAATTGCTCTTTGCTTTTTATTGAAAATTATTTTATTTTCTTTAATAGTCGCCGAAAACATTGGCGCAGTAGAACGGATTTTAACTTTGCATCGGAATGAATTCCGCCCCGCAAACGGGTCGAGACGCAGCCAATTTACATTTTTTACCAGCATTTCTTTTTGCAATAAATCTTTTTCTGATTTAGAAACAATTAACGCATTCTTTTTAAGGTCTTTCCTAACCACATAAACTTGATTCCCCGCCCGCCAGGCAAGCCAGCTTGCTGGCGTTGCGGGCAGGCCTTTTCTTTGACCAATAGTATAAAAAATTAATCCCTCGTGCTCTCCTACTTTTTTGCCCTCAACCGTGATTATCGGTCCCTTTTCTGCGTGAATCCGCGATTCTAAAAATCTGCGTAAATCCGCGTTTATAAAACAAATTTCTTGACTATCCTTTTTCTCAAAAACCGGCAAGCCCCATTTTTTCGCCATTCCCCTCACTTGCTCTTTGGTATAATCTCCGATTGGAAACAAAATTTTCTTAAGCTGTTTTTGATTGAGTGTCCATAGAAAATATGACTGATCTTTTTGCTTATCTCTGGCGGTCATCAACGAATAACGAATCAGTTTCGAATTTACGAATTTCTTTGACACTCGGGCGTAGTGCCCAGTGGCGACATAGTCTGCCTTCGATTGTAATGCCTTCTCAATCAAAAATCTAAATTTTATCCAGCGGTTGCATTCCACGCACGGATTCGGCGTATTTCCTTTTTTATATTCTTTAATAAAATAATCAACCACTCTTTTTTTAAATTCTTTTCTTGCATCAATTACATAAAATGGAATCCCTAATTTAATTGCTACCCGCTGAACATCTCTTTTGGCTTCAATAGAACAACACCTATTTTCATTTTTCCTGTTTGTTTCTTTCCAGAATTTCATAAAAACGCCTACCACATCGTAGCCGTTATTTTTTAAAAGAGCGGCGGCAACTGAACTATCCACGCCGCCGCTCATAGCGACTATTACTTTTTTCTTCATTAAAATAATTTCTTATACTGCCTTTTCTTCCTTTCCCCCACCTACAAATGCGTTATACAACAGTCCCCAAATCCAACCTAAGATAAAACCCCAGATAAAACCGTAAATTAAACCCAAAATCGCACCAACGAAACTAATACTGTATCCCCAGAAGAACTGCTGGAGTAAAACCAAGGTATTTCCACCGCCTTTTATCATTACATAAATCGTGGCCACAAAAACCACCACTCCCCATAAAATTCCCGAAGCTAGGGCAAGCGCCCTTTTACTCAATGTCATAGGTTTATAATTTTTCTTTTAATTTAGAATGTCGACCTTTGAAAATTCCTATAAAAATTAAAGGAATAACTAACCACAAAACTCGAGCTGTTTGGGTATTGAAAATTTTTAATACTATTGGACTAAAGGCCTTAATCAAATCTTTGGGAAAAAACATAAAAACCACACTTACCACAATCCCAATAAAAAATATACTTAGGAAAAAAATTTGAAATAGAGATTTACTACTAGTTCTTCTATATTTCAAGATTGAACGAGAAAGTAGAAAATAAATCAGTCCAATCAAAACGAGAAATCCTACTATTATAATAACAAAATTTTCTTCTTCTCTCAATAAATCGGGTAGTAATTTCTTAAATGGAAAAATACTCATTACAGCAAAAGAAATATAACTCCCTAACAACAAAACAAAAATCCTGTCCCGTCCCAATACTAATCCTATCAAAAATCCTCCACCAATCAAAAACAATCCGATCACCAATTCCCAACTTGTAATATTCAACCCAATATTCGCTAATTGATTCATCGATTTAATTATAAAACAAATAAAACAGAAAATAAATAAAAAGAGAAGCTGTTCTGGGGTTAGAACAGCTTCTACAATTTTCAATGAACTTTCCT
>JBMORO010000035.1:7417-10891 GCA_049322295.1 Patescibacteria group bacterium
AATAAATTTTTCTTTATCATATATCCAAAATAAAAATCTGTCAATAATTTAAGTAAACCAATAAATTTTCGGAAGCATTGCGCAGCCAAGCCTTTCTTGGACAAAATAAAATCACCAAACCATCTTGGCTTGGCGAGCAATAGAAGCGCCAGAGAAAAACAATAACTAATCAATTGTCGGCGACTTCGTGCTGGAGAAAATTTGATTGGTTTACGATTTTTCTTCTTTCAATTTTCTAATCAACTCCTCTTCTTCTTTAGATAAATTTTTAGATGTTTTTACTTTTATCTTCAATTTAATAGTGTGGTCGTCTAATTTTATCTCTCTTTCAATACCAGTCAAAGCATCTTTCAAGCCGATTTCCATTTCCAATACGATATTTCTACCTCTGGATTTGCGTCTGGTAAAACTAAAACCCGCCCCACTAAAAATATCGTCAAACATATCAGAAAGCAAATCTTCTAAATTGATTCTGTGACTATAAAAACCCCCTTGTCTTCCATAACTCTGGCCAAAAGAAGAAAAAATATCCTCCCAATTAAAACCTTCCCACCTTCCTTGTCCTCCGTAGCCTTCGGCGAAGGGAGAAAAAGTCGTGCCAAAATGGTCATATTGTTGCCGCTTATTATCGTCAGAAAGCACCTGATAGGCCTCGTTTATTTCCTTAAATTTCTTTTCATCCCCACCTTTTTTGTCGGGATGATATTTCTGAGCTAATTCTCGATAAGCCCGCCTTATTTCTTCTTTCGACGCGCCTTTTGAGATACCTAATATTTTATAATAATCCTTGGACATAATTGCGTAAATGTTTAGAGGTTCGACTTCCTAATATTGCGTTAATTTGGGGAGGTCGAACCTCCCTAAATTTATAAACTCACACTTTCCACCTCTTTCTGAATCTTTGCTATTCTTATAAATTTTATAGCCATTAATAATTTTAACACCAGCCAGCTAAGTATAATCACGATTGCCACATAAACCAAACTAATAATTTTTAAAATAATGAATAAACCGATAGCCAAACCAAAAGGAATAAATTTTTTATAGGGACCAGTAAGATTGTTTATCTGGAAAACAACCAGTTTGTAAATTAAATCTTTTAGGGTCTCCCCATTTTTAATTTCAATCCCATATTTATCTCTTAATTCTTTTATTTGTTGGGAGGTTAAAACCTTGGTGGCTTCAACTCCCAAACTGGCTATCCCCTCTGGTAATCTCTCTATAATTAATCCTTCCAATGGTTCTATTACTAAATTAAAAGTATTTCGAGGAATTCTGATTTCTTTTTCAAGAAAACGAGCAGGTTCTGGGGAAAAATAATAAGCTAAAGAAATTAACAGACACAGAGCAGTAATAAATATTGGCAATCCCCTTTTCCAAATTCGCCAGAAATTCAAATTAACCTGAACTCTCTCCTCTAATCTAACTTTTTTAACTGCAATCCAAAAGCTAATTAAAAGAATTATTAAGCCAATAAGATAGTAAAACGGCTCATTATTAAAAAATAAGCCGAATAATATCAGGGTTATAACAAAAGAACTAAAAAGAATTTTTTTATTATCAATTAAAAGCATCGCCAAGCACAAAGCAATACCAAATAAAAGAAACAAAATTCCACCAGCTATCCAGCAACCAGTGGTTAAATTGCCGACATAAAAAACATATTTTAAAAAATACCAAAAAAACCCGCCGAACAAAGCCACGACTGTTCCCAAAATAATCTCCTTATTAAGTTTTTTCATATTTCTATTTTCTAATTTCTAAACTAATTTCTAATTTCTACATAACTAATTTCTATTTTTTCTCCCCTTCTCCAATATCTGGTTCTTTGTCTTGTCTCTTTTGTTCCTGCTGTTGGGCTTTGTAAAGTTCAGTGCCGACTTTTTGAATGGCTTGGGACAGGGCGTCGGACGCCCTCTTAATTTCCTCCAGGCTTCCACTATCTTTTACTTTTTTCAATGAGGCGATTTTTTCCTCAATCTCCTTCTTATCCTCCTCTTTAATTTTACCACCAAACTCCTTGATTGTCTTTTCCGTTGTATAAACCAAAGTATCAGCTAGATTTCGGACGTCAATTAATTCTTTTTTCTTTCTATCTTCTTCAGAAAATTTTTCTGCTTGTTTTTTCATTTTTTCAATTTCTTCTTTAGAAAGAGCTGAAGAATCCTTAATGGTAATATTTTGGGAACGTCCAGTGGCTCTATCTTTGGCAGTAACTGTCAAAATACCATTAGCGTCAATGTCAAAACTTACTTCAATTTGAGGAATTCCTCGAGGAGCAGGTGGGATGCCGTCTAAAATAAATCTGCCCAATGTTCTATTATCATAAGCCATTGGTCTTTCGCCTTGTAAAATGTGAATTTCCACTGATGGCTGATTATCCATAGCTGTAGAAAATATCTGTGATTTCGAAGTCGGAATAGTGGTATTTCTTTCAATCAAAGGGGTCATTACTGCGCCCAAAGTTTCAATTCCTAAGGTTAATGGCGTAACATCTAAAAGCAAAACATCTTTAACTTCTTCCTCGCCAGCTAAAATTGCTCCCTGAATAGCCGCGCCTATGGCCACGCATTCCATCGGGTCAACTCCACGCTCAATTTTCTGTCCAAAAATATTCTCAATAAATTTCTGGACAATTGGCATTCTGGTTGGACCGCCAACCAAAATAATTTTCTCTATTTCACCTGGTCTAAGCTTGGCATCTTCTAAGGCTCTTTCAATAGAATCCTGACATTTTTCAACAATCGGACGAACTAATTCTTCAAGTTTGGCTCGGGTAATTTTCATCAAAAGATGTCTTGGTCCTTGGGAATCAGCAGTAATAAACGGTAAATTAATTTCAGTTTCTAAAACTGAAGAGAGTTCGATTTTGGCTTTTTCACCTGCTTCTTTTATTCTTTGCATTGCCATTTTATCTGATTTCAAATCAATGCCCGTATGTTTTTTTCCGCCAGAGGCGGATCCGCCTTGGGCGGAAAATTCGTTGATAATATAATCAATCAAAATTTCATCCATATCCGTGCCACCAAGTTGAGTATCGCCAGAAGTGGAACGAACCTCAAAAACTCCTTGGCCGAAATTCATAATCGTCACATCCAGAGTTCCAGCGCCAAAATCAAAAATCAAAACCTGCTGGTCTTTCTTTTTAAATTTATCTAAGCCGTAAGCCAAACAAGCAGCAGTTGGCTCATTAACCAAACGAATAACCTCTAAGCCAGCAATCTCTCCTGCATCTTTGGTTGCTTGTCTTTGAGCGTCGTTAAAATAAGCTGGAACAGTAATCACGGCTTTTTCTACTTTATCGCCCAAATAAAGTTCAGCGTCTTTTTTAATTTTTTGGAGAATAAAAGCTGAGATTTGCTGGGGCGTGTATTCTTTGCCAAAAATCTTATAAATATGGTCAGTGCCCATTTTTCTTTTGGCAGCCGTGATTGTGCCTTCGGGATTTGCCACTGCCTGACGACGGGCTGGCTC